>CAYTTZ010000190.1:0-5590 GCA_964440945.1 uncultured Woeseiaceae bacterium | reverse complement strand
TGCATGAGATCCGCCTGCAGCGGGTTCGTGATAGCGGATGTCATGCCGCTTGCTATGGCCATACCGATGAATGCGGCGTTAAGCCCCGTTCGATTTGGCAACCCGAAACTCAAGTTCGATGCTCCGCAAGTCGTGTTGACCTGAAGTTCGCTACGCAGCCGCTTGACGAGTTCCATCACCTGCCTGCCCGCCGAATTCACTGCACCGACTGGCATGACAAGTGGATCAACGACGATACGGTTTGCGGGGATACCGTGATCGCTCGCTCGCTCCACTATTTTCTTCGCGACCGCGAAGCGCACGTTGACGTCCTCTGATATACCGGAGTCATCATTGGAAATCGCGACAACCGAGCACTCATACTTCTTGACCAGCGGAAGTACGCGTTCAAGGCGTTCTTCCTCTCCGGTGACCGAATTAAGGAGAGCCCGGCCTTCATACGCTTCGAGGCCCGCTTCGAGTGCCTCGACAATTGACGAATCGATGCACAAGGGCGTATCGCTAATCGACTGCAGAAGCCGCACGCACTCTGCCAGTATCCGAGGTTCATCAGCCATTGCGATACCGGCGTTTACATCCAGGATCTGCGCGCCTGCAGCGATCTGTGCCAGTGCATCCGACTCGACACGGCTGTAGTCACCATTCTTCATCTCTTCGGCCAGCAATTTTCGTCCGGTCGGATTTATGCGCTCACCAATCACGACAAAGGGCTGCTCAAACCCGATGACTACGTCTTTGCTTGCCGAACTCACTACTGTGTTTGTCATGCGATTACTCCTGCCACCGGACAACCTGTTCTTCGAGGCGCTGTTCGACATGCCCGGAACCCGTGAAATGGTATTGGTACTCGAGACCGAGAAACCGCGCGTGCTCCTCAGCAAGTTTGCGAAGTTCCGGATTATCGTCTTGCGCCAGGAACACGAGGCGCCGGTAATTCCCAAAGTACAAATCCTTGAGTTCAGGACGAGTATCCAGACCAAGGCCTTTGCAGACAAGGCGGTCGAAATGTCGTGCGAGAAAGTTCGTCAGGTAAAACGTACCGGCTTCTGCCTCGGCTAACGCCGTGAAGTCGTCACTGCCTGCAAAGAACTCATAGCAGTGTGCACCCGGCAGACGTTCGATGCCGTACTCCGAAAGCACGTCGTCCAGTTTGCCACCGGTGCCGCAGTCGCCGTAGGCCACGAAAATCTGTTCGTATTCTCCACGGCTTTTTTCGATCTGGGCGCGGACAACGCCCGGGATCTTCTCAGGCTGATTGTGCAAACCCGGCGGCAGACAGCGAATGCGGACATGCGTCCACTCATTGAGGCGAACGAGTTGTACGAGCTCGTGCGCGAGTGCCCCGCAGGCAATAAGAAGTACTTTTGCCGTCATCAAACAATACTGCACCTTGGCAGTGAATATTGTCATGTTCCCATCATTTGTACTTCGAATGCAAGATTCTGCGTCTTCTCACGCGCATATAAGTAGATTCCGATAGTTTAAGTTATTGATTTTATACTAATCCGTATTTTGACTTCGACGTCATTTCCTTTATAATTATCGAGCATAACTAGATGGCAGCAAGCCCATGAGTATCAACGACGAACTGTACGACGCGATCGTTTTCGGCGAGCGGGATCGCGTGGTCGAGATTGTCGAGCAAGCTGTCGCAAACGACGAAGACGTCGGCGAACTGCTTAACGTCACGATGATCCCCGCCCTGCGCGAGGTCGGCGACCAGTTCTCCCGCGGTGAGGTGTTTGTACCGGAAATGCTCGTTTCAGCAAGGGCCATGCAGGCCGGCGTCGACATTATCGAGCCATTGCTCGTGAAGTCCGGCCATGAACCTGTCGCGCGCGTTGCTATCGGTTCCGTCAAGGGCGACCTGCACGACATCGGCAAGAACCTCGTTGTAATGATGCTGAAGGGATCGGGTTTCCAGGTTGATGACCTCGGCGTGGATTGCCGCATCGAGGCTTTTGATGAGGCCGTTACGAACGGTGCACAAGTGCTTTGTCTCAGCGCTTTGCTAAGTACGACCCGCAACGAGATGCGGCCGGTCGTGGAACACTTCAAGGGACGCGACGAAGTGAAAGTTGTCGTAGGCGGCGCTGTCATCACACAGGAATTTGCCGACGATATAGGTGCCGACGGCTTCGGCGTTGATGCGTCAGACGCGGTTAGAGCTGTTCGCGAAAGTCTTGGCCTCCCAGCGATCCCCGTCTGAGATTCATGGCTTTCTAAATGATCATGCCCGCCGCGACCATCACAGCAGGATTTGGCAGCGGCCTTGATGAAATCATTGAACCGGGCGCCGCGCTTCAGCAGGTTCTCACGGGATTCGAGTTCGTAGAAGGACCGGCCTGGCATCCTCGAAAGAAGACCCTCGTATTCAGCGACATCATTGGCGACTCGATGTACTGCTGGCACGAAAACGATGGTCTTGCCGTACTCCGAAAACCCAGCCACATGGCAAACGGTAATACGTGGGATCGGGAGGGCCGGTTGCTCAGCTGCGAACATGCCACGAGTCGCATCAGCCGCTCCAGCAGCAACGGCGACTACGAAGTGCTGGTATCGCACTACCACGGATGTGAGCTAAACAGCCCTAACGACATCGTGGTGATGCGTGACGGCAGCATCTACTTCACAGATCCAAACTCCGGCCGCACTGCCCAATACGGCGTCGCACGCTATCAGGAAATCGAATACCAGGGCGTTTACCGGTTCGATCCTGTGACTTCTGAAATTCGGCTGCTGATCGACGACTTTGCCAAACCCAACGGGCTGTGTTTTTCACTGGACGAGTCCCTGCTGTTCATCAACGACACAGACAAGCAACACATCCGTGCTTTCGACGTACTCGATGACGGCAGCATCGCGAACAGCCGCATCTGGGCCGAAACAGGCGGCGATGCGCCCGGCGTCGCGGACGGCATGAAAGTCGACAGCGCCGGCAACCTGTATTGCTGCGGCTCCGGTGGCATCCATGTGTTTAATCCGGACGGCACACATAGAGGCATCATAACGACGCCTGAAGTCGCTGCGAATCTTACGTGGGGTGGAGATGACCTGACCGACCTCTACATCACGGCGGCACATTCTATTTACCGGCTCAGGATGAAAATACCCGGGTACGCACCGTTCATTCCTGCACACGGCGAAAGCGGTCGATAACGGCGAGCAATCATGTCTGACAACACATTCAACGTATCCGCTGAATCTCTCGAGACCTTCGTCACCAAGGTCTTCCAAAAAGCAGGCTGCAGCAAATCCGGCGCCCAAGATATGGCGCAATGCCTGGTTCAGACGAACCTGTGGGGCATCGATTCTCACGGCGTTTTGCGAGTAGGCAAATACCTGGATCGTCTTCGCTCCGGTGGCATGAATGGAAATCCGGAACTCAGAACACTCAAGTCAGAAACGGCCCTGGAAGTGCTAGACGCTGATAACGGCTCCGGCTATATCGCCGGAAAGGCGGCGATGGCACGCGCCATCGAACTTGCTGAGAAACAGAATATCGCCGCCGTTGGCATCATCAACAGCAACCACTGCGGCGCTACCTCTCTGTATGCCCGAATGGCGCTCGAACGCGACATGATCGGTATAGCCATGTCCAACGTCGCACCGAACATGGTCATGACGGGCGGCAGTCGCCCGATTACAGGCAATAACCCGATCGCCGTCGCAGTCCCGACGTTTGGCGATTTCCCGTTCGTGCTCGATATCTCTTTATCCGCAGTTGCCGGCGGAAAACTGCTCGTGGCCGCAAAGAGCGGTGAAAACATTCCTTTGGGATGGGCCACCGACGGCGACGGTAAGCCGACGACCGATCCAAAAGTCGGTTTTGACGGATTCCTGTTACCGCTCGGTGGGCACAAAGGGTTCGGCCTGTCGTTACTCGTCGACATTCTGTGCGGCGTCATTACGGGCGGCAGCTTTCAAAATGAACTCAAAAGCATGTATCGATACCCGAATGATCCCAGCAATACCGCACATCTGATGATCGTCATGAATCCGCTGGCACTCATCAGCAAACAGCAAATGAAAGAACGAATGAGCGACTTCATACGGACCGTCAAGGAGTCACCCATGTGGGATCCGGACAGCGAGATGTTGTTGCCCGGGGAAATCGAGTATCGCAAGGAACAGGAGCGGCGGCGGGACGGGATTCCGCTTCCGGCCGTTCTTCACGACGAACTCGTAGCGATTGGAAAAGAATTAAACCTGGACGCGGCGCTCGAACGCACCGCTGCCTGAACTGGAGGAACGAATATGTCTAAAGGCGAAAGATCATCGGTATGGTTTCATGAAGTTGCGGCACCTGACATCGTCGACTATGCAAAGAACGTCTGCGATTTGGCGATCCTCCCGATCGGCGCGATCGAGCAACACGGCCCGCACTGCCCATGCGCCAGTGACGCACTCAATGCGATAGGTATGGCCGAACTCATTGCGAAGAAGTCCGGTGCAACAGTGCTGCCATGCCCGATGTACGGTTCTCACCCGTACCACCACTGGGGCGTCAAAGGGACTATTCCGCTGCGCTTCGAGACGCATATAGCTTTGCTCGAAGACATCGTGCGTGGTGCATCTGTTGCGGGTTTCAACAAGTTTATTATTCTCTCCGCACACGGCCAAGTGTCATCAACCATCGTCGCTGTGCACAAGCTCGGAATCGAAGGCAATTTCGTGCTGTCACTGCACTGGTACGACTTCCTGCGCGATAACCAGGAAATCCTGGAAGACCCGATGTGGCACGCCGATGAAGCCGAGACGTCTGTGGCACTGTATTTGTATCCTCAGTTCGTCGACATGAGCAAGGCGGCACCGGGCAGTAGCACCGGGCTGATCGATCCCAAGTGGAAGATCGCGCCGGGCGTGATGCCCAAGCCGGGCCAGATGTATCACTTCGAAGGCACCTTCGCGAAGCCCGAAAAGCTCGAACAGCTCGAGGGTTCCAACGGCGTCGTCGGCGACCCGACCAAAGCCACGCTCGAAAAGGGTGAGATCATCGTTACGCGGCTCGTCGACCACGTCAGCCTGCTGGTCCAGGAAATCATGGAGCAGTACCCGGTTGGCACGAAGCCGCAGACAGCCTGAGCCTGGAAACCCTATGACCGCGACGCCAATGACAAAACCCAAAGTCGCGCTGATGACCTTCGGTGATGAGCGCGACTATATGTGGGAGGGCTACTTCCGTGGTCTCACCGAACCGCGGCACAAGGAAGCCGTGGAGTATCTCCGCACGTTACCGATCGAGATCATTGCCTTTGACGATGTCGCACGCTCGAAGCAGGTCGTCGACCAGCAAATAAAAGAGCTACAGGCGGCCGGTGCGGAAGCATTGTTCGTGCATCTGCCGTGCTGGGCCACGCCGAACATTGTGGTCCGCGCGGTACAAGGCCTGGCCCTGCCCACCGTGACAATGACCAGCAAGAGCGCAGCAACACACGGCATGGTTGGCCTGTTCGGCGTGGCGGGTACGCTGTCTCAGATCGGTGTCGATCACATCAGGATCAGAGACGATTTCGGCGCTTCCGTGTTTGAAGAGAGACTACTGCCCTACTTCCGGGCCGCCTCGGCCAAGGCCCGGCTGCGCGGCCGG
>CAYTTZ010000189.1:0-5607 GCA_964440945.1 uncultured Woeseiaceae bacterium | reverse complement strand
GCGATCGGCGGCAGTTCGGTCGGGTCGGTATAGGGCTTTTCGAACAAGCCCAGGCGAAACTTGGCGCGCAGAATACTCGAGACAGCGTCATCGATCAGTTGCTCATCGATCTGTCCATCCGCGAGCAGCGCGCCGAGATGATTGCTGTAGGCATCGCCGTGCATCTCCATGTCGACGCCCGCCGTGATGGCCTCGTACGCAGACTCCCTGTCGTTCGCAGTCAGTCCGTGGATCTGCAACTGGCGTACCGAGTCCCAATCACTCACGACGAATCCGCCGAATCCCCACTCGTCACGAAGTACCTGCCGCAACAGGAATTCGTTAGCCGTTCCCGGTACACCGTCGATGTCGCTGAACGAGGTCATCAGCGTCGTCACGCCTGCGTCTACAGCCGCGTTAAAAGGCCGCAGGTGGACGTTACGCATTTCGTTCTGCGGGACGTTCGTTGTTGCGTAATCACGGCCACTTTCGGAGGTGCCATAGCCCGCAAAGTGCTTTGCACACGCCGCGATCGAGCCGATTGCAGAAAGGTCGTCGCCCTGGAAGCCGCGGACCATCGCTGCGGCCAGTTCGCTCGCCAGGTACGGGTCCTCGCCGAGGCTCTCGGCGATACGGCCCCAGCGAGCGTCCCGCGAGATATCGATCATCGGCGCGAACGTCCAGTTGATACCTGCCGTGGCGGCTTCGGCGGCGGCGATGCGCGATGCGTTAGCGACGAGCGCCGGATTCCAGGTTGCAGCCTGCCCCAGCGGAATCGGCATGACCGTCTTGAAACCGTGGATGACATCCCGCCCCACCATCAGCGGAATCCCGAGGCGGCTTTCCTCGACCGCAATGCGCTGCAGCTCGTTGACCACGTCAACATCGACGACGTTGATAACGGACCCAATACCGCCCGCCCGCAGACCCTCACCCAGGTCGTCGGGCGCATAGCCGTCGCTGCCATTACGCTGGCTCATTTGTCCGACCTTCTCGGCCAGCGTCATTTTCCGAAGTAACGCGGCAACGCGCCGCTCCACGGACTCATGTTCTCCGGATGGTTGCTGTATCGATGCGCTCATAGTGTGGGTACTTGCAAGCAGCCCAAAGGCTGAGAAAATGAGGATGCCTTTGGAAGCGAGGCGGCGGAGAATATCGCGTTTCAAGTGCAGCATGGACGGCGCCCAGGGATCGTGCCGATTTCTAAGTGCACAGTCAGCATCGCGACGAGTGAGTCGTGCGCACAGCTGCCGGCCCTTCCAAAATGTAGCGCGAAGATTACTGCCCCCCTGTGCGCTTTCGCAGCGATGTGGTTGTTGTGTTTTTATGGATATCCTTCCGTGGATTTCTAGCAACAATTGACAGCGTTGTCAATTTGATGGACGATGCAAGAATGCCAATAGCGCTTTGTAATCAAGGCTGAAAATAATAATGACAAAAGCCGTCCACTTCGAAACCGCGCCAGAAGACCGGATTCCATTCCACCACAAAGTCATTTACGGATTCGGTGCCTTCACTAACAACCTGCTTGCGTCCGCGATCGGCGGCATGATCATCGTGTTGAACCTTGGTTTTGGCATGAGTCCGGTGCTAGTCGGATTGCTGGGGTCGCTGCCGCGACTGACCGACGCGTTGACCGATCCTTTGATGGGTTACATTTCGGACCACACACGCTCGCGCTGGGGCAGGCGCCGCCCGTATATCTTCGTTGGCGCAATCGCAGCGGGTCTGGTCTATATGCTGCTATGGCAGTTACCGGCGGACGCCAGCGAAACCTACTATTTCTGGTACTTCCTGGCCGGGTCGCTGATTTTCTTCCTGGCGTACACGATTTTCGTCACGCCCTGGGTGGCGCTGGGCTTCGAATTGACACCGGATTACCACGAACGCACGAGACTGATGGGCGTGCAAAACTTTGTCGGTCAAACGCCCTACCTGCTCGCGCCATGGTTTCTTTGGATCATGCAGAATGAGCTGCTGTTCGATGATATGCGAGAAGGTGCAGCTGGGCTCGCCATTGCGATCGGTATTGCCGTTATCGCGATCGGCATACTACCTGCCATATTTCTTCGCGAACGGTTCTCGGCCAGCGATGTCGTTCAGGAGTCGCAAACGCGCACGCTGTTAGAAAGCACGGCGGACTTTCTGAAGGGTTTTGCAATGAGCCTTAAGTTCAAGCCCTTCCAGAAGCTTTGCCTTGCAACGTTTCTCGTATTTAACGGTTTCATCATGATCGCAGCATTTCAGTTCTATGTGATCATCTACTTCTTGTTCGGCGGCGATGTCGGTCTTGGCGCGGAGTTCGCCGGCTACGAGGGAACGGTACGTATCGCATCGGGCTTTATGATCATTCCATTCGTCATCTGGTTGGGCACAAAAATTGGCAAACGACGCACGTTCTTCGTTGCGACCGGAATTTCCATTTTTGGCTACGCTATCAAATGGGTGTGTTACAACCCTGACATTCCATGGCTCATACTCTTTCCCGCACCCTTTATTTCGTTTGGCTTTGCCAGTCTTTTCACTCTGATGCCAGCGATGGTTGCTGACGTCATTGACGAGGATGAATTAGTGTCGCATGAGCGAAGGGAAGGCATGTTCGGTTCAATATTCTGGTGGGTCGTCAAGCTCGGTCAGGCTGTAGCGCTGGCGGTCGGCGGCTTCCTTCTGACCGCGACCGGCTTCGACGTCGCTTTGGAAGGTGATCAATCCGAACAGACCATAATACTGATTCGTATTTTCGACATTCTCATTCCGATCGCCACGTCAGCGATAGCGATTTGGATTATTGCGAGCTACTCGATAACCGAAGAGCGCGCCCATGAAGTGCGACTCGAGCTCGAGAAGCGGCGCGGCGAACCGGCCACCGGGTGAGCGCCGCGGCTTCGCGGTACGTCAGAACGCTTCGTGTGTTGCCGCAGACGACTGAGCCGCCCCACCGGGTGACGGAGCTATTCGGATACAATTGCGTCCGGCGCGCTTGGCCGCGTAGAGTGCCTCATCCGCTCGCTCGAGCAGCGAATTTACCGTGTCGTCGAGCGTCGCCTGCGCAAGACCGAGACTCAGGCTCAACCTGATCTGCCTGTTACCGCTCTGCATTGCATCGTCGTTGATACGTGCTCGTACACGCTCCGCAATTTCCTCACCTTCATGAACATCTGTTTGACGCAGAATGAAGAGAAACTCCTCCCCGCCATAACGGCAGATTTCATCATCGGCGCGGGAGGCTGAGAGCATGCGGGCAGCTGCAATCTGCAGCACTTCGTCGCCGACGAGGTGACCGTATTCGTCATTAATTTGTTTGAAGCGATCGAGGTCCGCCATGATCACGCACAGCGGCGTGCCTTCCTCTTTGGTCTTCTGTAGCGCAGCCTCGACGCTGCGACGTGAGTAGGAGTGGTTGCGCAATTTCGTCAGCCAGTCCGTTACCGCCAGCTCCCGCAAACGTTCGCTTTCATCGCGCTCACTCGCCAGTGACTGTTGCAGGCCGCAGACACTGGCCGAACAATAACTTTCAACCGCCAATGACATATCGAGGGCAGTGATCTTGAGGATGAACCGGAGCAGCGCTTCGTACGCGTCATCGTCCGCCCGCATTTCTTGCGGAATATTCTCGACCAGCAGGTTTTGCAGGCGCTGGTAGGTGCATTGATACAGGCTTTGCGGCACGCCCGAACTTTCATGTACCGCGCCGACTCGAAGTCGTTCCTCGAAATAGGCGGGTTCGCGAAAATTCACGCCCAGGCCAAGCAGGTAGTCTTTGTGACGGGCTTTGAGCCTGGAAAAGGCGTCGGGCTGATCGGCAATCTGACTGAATTCCCTGATGCCTTCCAGCGCACCGTAAAAGCTGTCGAAAATTCCGGCGACATTTGGGGCAATGACGCGCTCGTGAAGCGCCAGCCCCTGGAGATCCGTATCCAGCCCGTCCAGCTCCAGGAGTTTCAAACGTTCCTGAATCCCACCGGCATCCAAACCACACCGCTCGCACAAGGGGTAATCCATACCGCCGTCGTCGCTTTCCATCGCACCTGCTATCAAGGCATCGAAAATTATCGGCTATCGGATGCCCCGAATCAATTCGGGCTTCTACCTAGCCGCACACGACCCCGCGCCTGCCTGTCTCAGTCCTGTAGTTCACGCTCTGCGCGCTGCAGGTCTTCCTCGGTATCCACGCCGGTGCCTGGACGCGTCGACGGTACGCCCACCGCAATCGTCATGCCCAGCGACAGGGCCCGAAGTTGTTCCAGCTGCTCGCAAAGCTCGAGTTCCGACGGCTGCGTGGCAACCAATTGCCGTAAAACACCACAGCGGTAGGCGTAGATGCCGTGATGATGCAGTGCCGTCGCGATCGCCATCGAGCGCGACGCATCCTCCCGAGCATAAGGGATTGCTGCGCGGCTGAAGTAGATGGCGTGACCGCTGTCGTCACGAATGACCTTCACCACGTTCGGATTCTGAAAATCCTCCGGTGTCAGCAGCGGCGAGGCCAGGGTTGCAATATCCGCGGTCGCGTCGGCCAGCAGCGCCGCACACTCGTTGATCAGCGCGGCGGGCATAGCCGGTTCATCGCCTTGCAAATTGACGACGATCTGGTCATCGCCCCAGTCCAGAAGATCCGCCACCTCGGCGATGCGCTCCGTGCCCGAGCGGTGCTGATCGCCGGTCATACAAACGACGGCACCAAAAGCGGCAGCGGCGTCTGCGATGCGGTCATCGTCAGTAGCGACGACGACTTCGGTCGCCAGGCTCTCCGCGCCGCGCTCGAAAACGTGCTGCACCATCGGCTTGCCACGGATGTTACGCAGCGCTTTGCCGGGAAGCCGGGTGGACGCGTAGCGTGCAGGAATAGCAACTACGAATCTCGTCATCTGCCCTTCTCCTTTTGCAAGCGCGAATCGATCTGCTCGATCATCGGCAGTGCCAACGCCGGATCGATTGCCACAGTCACCGGGACATACCAGATTTTGTCCTCCACATGCCTGCCGATCTTAACGGCGTCCTTCTCGGTCATGAACACGGCAAGGTCATCACCGAACTGCAGGTCGGAAGGTTGCAGCGCTGCATGGTCCGTATAAGCGTGTTCTATGACCTGTATGTCAAAGCCTCGCAGCAAAGCAAAAAACCGCGCCGGGTTTCCGATCCCGGCGACCGCATGCACGGTCATACCGGCGAAGCGCCCGATGGGCCGGGTCAGCGACTCGTTGAGACGACATACTTCTACTGCCGCAACTTCGAACGGTATCGCATTTTGCTCGGCGACCGAGAGCTTTTCTGTAGCGGTCATTGCGCCGTTAACGAGCAATTGATCGACCTGCGAGAGTCGCTCCGGAAGCTCACGCAGTGGCCCGGCCGGCAGCAGGCGGCGATTACCGAGACCCCTGGCACCGTCGATCACGCAAATCTCATAGTCGCGTGCAAGGCGGTAGTGCTGCAGCCCGTCATCGGCGATGATGACATCCGCGCCTTCGTTGACGAGTGCCTCTGCAGCGCGTACCCGATTGGAATCTACCGACACGGGACAGCCGCTATGCCTGGCCAACAGGACCGGTTCGTCACCGACGACATCGGGCTCGCTATGCCTGTCAACACGCACAGTCGCGCTCGACGCTGAGCCGCCATAGCCGCGAC
>CAYTTZ010000188.1:0-5659 GCA_964440945.1 uncultured Woeseiaceae bacterium | reverse complement strand
GCAAGCGGCATGACATCCGCTATCACGAACCCGCTGCAGGCGGATCTCATGCAGGCAATCCGCGGCGCAAACGTTGTGATGGGCCACGACCCTGAATGCATGGCATGGATTAACTCCAATCGACCCGCGCCGGCTGAAGGTCAGGGGCGCCGTCGTCGGCGGGCAGGGCAGGGATAACGCGGACCGACGCAATGGCATCGACAATCCGACAGGATGCGCTCGTCGTGTTTTCACCGTCCGGCAAGCGCGGTCGATTCTCGATTGGGACGCCTGTGTTGCAGGCGGCGCGCAGCCTGGGTGTTGATATCGACTCTGTCTGTGGTGGCCGCGCGATGTGCGGGCGCTGCCAGGTCGACGTAACCGAGGGAGAGCTGTCGAAGCACGGCATCGTATCCCGTGCAGAAAACCTGTCGGCGCCAGGACAGGTCGAGCAACGATTCCTGGCCAGCGACGGTGCCGATAGCGGTCGACGACTCAGTTGCCATGCGAAAATCGAGGGCGATATCGCGATCGACGTACCGGTAAGCAGCCAGGTACACCGGCAGGTGATCCGTAAACCGTATGAAGCCCACGACATTGACATTAACCCGGTCGTACAGCCCTGCTTCGTCGAGGTAACGACACCCGACATCCTCCTGCCGGAAGGCGATCTGCAACGGGTATTTGCGGCTCTGAGTCGTGACTGGCAACTCGATGGGCTGACCTGCGACTTGCCCGCAATGCAGCAGCTGCAGGATGCGTTACGGGAAGGTGACTGGCAAATCACCGTCGCCGTTCGCAAAGACCGACAGATTATCGCCGTCTGGCCTGGGCTCAAAGAGCGCTTCTACGGTGTGGCCGTCGACGTTGGATCGACCACCGTGGCAGCGCACCTGTGCGATCTGCGAAATGGTGAGGTGCTGGCGAGCGCCGGCAAGATGAACCCGCAAATTCGCTTTGGTGAAGACCTGATGAGCCGGGTTTCTTACATCATGTCTAATCCGGGGTCAGAACGGCAGCTAAGCGATGTGATTCGTCGTACGGTCAACGAATTGATCGCCGAAGTCGCAGCGACTGCAGCTATCGAGATCAACGACATCGTTGAGGTGACGATTGTCGGCAATCCGATCATGCACCATTTATTTCTCGGCATCAGCCCCATTGAACTGGGACGGGCGCCGTTCAAACTCGCGAACGATGAGAGCGTAGATGTTCGTGCGAGTGAACTCGACATCAGTATCAACCCCGGCGGCTATGCCTATGTTCTGCCCTGCATTGCCGGGCATGTCGGCGCGGATACTGCGGGGGTTATGTTGGCAGAGATGCCCTTCGAGCGGGACGACATTTCGCTGATCATCGACGTCGGCACAAATGCGGAAATACTGGTGGGCAACCGCGAGCGACTGCTCGCGGCATCAAGCCCGACCGGCCCGGCGTTCGAAGGTGCGCAAATCTCCTCGGGTCAGCGAGCGGCGCCTGGAGCGATAGAAAGAGTGCGCATCGATCGCGAGACACTTGAGCCACGATTCAAGGTGATCGGCTGTGAGCTCTGGTCTGATGATCCTGGCTTCGCCGACGCGATGCCCAGCGGCGGGGTAACCGGTATTTGTGGTTCGGGCATTATCGAGGCGATCGCGGAGATGTATTTGGCTGGCATCGTATTGGCGAATGGCCGCATCGACGGGGTACTGGCAGAGCGCTCTGCGAGGATCGTCGAAGATGGCACGGTGCACGAATATGTTCTATGCGATGGCGATCGGCGTATATCGGTCAAGCAGCACGATGTGCGGGCGATTCAACTGGCGAAGGCGGCGCTTTATGCGGGCGTGCAGCTTCTACTGAAAGAGCGCGGCGTTGAGCGGGTCGACCGGGTTCGTTTCGCCGGGGCCTTCGGGGCGCAAATCGATGCCCGTTATGCGATGGTGTTGGGAATGATTCCGGAATGCGACCTGGGTGCCGTATCGTCTGCCGGCAATGCCGCAGGGACAGGTGCTCGTATCGCCCTGCTTGATCGAAAAGCGAGGCCTTTGATCGAAGCACAGGTTCGCAATGTAGAAAAAATAGAAACGGCTACCCGGCCCGATTTTCAGGATCTGTACGTAGCTGCGATGGCGATACCTCATCAAAACTCGGTGGAAGCAATCTGACAAGGTGAAAAAATGCCGGTAAGCAATCTTGACCATATCAATCTTCGGGCGCCGCGTGACTCGCTGGACCAGCTGCGTGACTTCTATTGTGATGTGGTTGGTCTCACTGTCGGCCGTCGGCCGCCGTTCCCTGAGCAAGGGTATTGGCTGTACGCTGGCGGACAGGCAGTGGTTCATCTTAGTCTGACAGGCGAAGTGGGGATGCCGGCAGCCGATGTGCCCGCTTCATTCGGCCATGTAGCATTCGCTTGTTCTGATCAAACTGCATACGAACGGCGCCTGGCGGAATCCGGTGTGAAGTACGATGCTGCCGTTGTTCCGGATTTTGGCGTAACACAGCTGTTTTTTCAGGACCCGGCGGGCAACGGCGTTGAGCTAAGTTTTGACAGCGAAGAATCCTAGTTGTCGTTGAATATGTGTTGCATTCGAAGTCAGTTCCAATACTATTGCGCGACGTCTATTTCGTAAACGGGTCCACCCTTAATGAGTACCGACTTGCTGCAAGCCGCAAAGAACACGGTTCGTACATTTCACCAAGCCTTCGATTCAAGCAGTGACAAAGACCTGGCTGGGGTTCTTGCTGCGCACACGTCTGCTGATTATCTGTGGCGTGGCATGCACCCCTTCTACGAACAACAGGGGGCAAATGCCGTGGCCGAGGTTTTCTGGTTGCCGCTGCGCAGGTCGCTGGCCTCACTGCAACGCCGGGAAGACGTCTTCATGGCAGGACAGAACGATGTCGATGGTGGCAAGGCGACCTGGGTCGCCAGCATGGGTCACATGATGGGCTTGTTCGATCATGACTGGCTGGGAATTCCGGCTACCGGCAAAATGGCGTTCCTGCCATACGCGGAGTTTCATCGGGTCGACAACGACAAGATCGTCGAGTCCGCGTTCTTCTGCGATGTCATCAGTGTCATGCAACAGGCCGGACATTATCCTTTACCCCCGCAAACCGGCGCTGCATTCCTGCACCCGGGACCTCGTACGCACGATGGAATTCTGCTCGATCCGCAGTCATCTGAAGAAGGCGAGAGAACAATGGGACTTGTAAACGGAATGGTTGCCGATCTGAGCGCGCTCAACGTGGGCGATGCTTACGACTGCCCACCAGAATTACTCGCCAAAACATGGCACGACGACATGATCTGGTACGGGCCCACGGGAATCGGTGCAACTTATACAATTCCGCGTTACCAGGAACAACATCAATATCCATTCCGGCGGCACATAAAAGACAAGGTATTTAATGGCCACATTGCGCGCTTCGCCGAGGGCAACTACGCCGGCTTTTTCGGCTGGGCCAACCTGACGAATACGCCATCCGGCGGTTTTCTCGGCCTGCCGGGCAACGAAGTTCGTGCCGATATGCGCGTGGTCGACATCTACCGACGTGATGGCGACAAGCTGGCGGAAAACTGGGTCTTCATCGACCTCTTACACTATCTGAAGATGCAGGGACTGGACGTGCTGGGTCGGTTGAAGGAACTGCGCGGATCAAGCTGATGATCGCACTCCAGAGCCCGCACATTACCCAAAGTTGCATCACATTTGCGCTAGCGAAGCGATCCCACAGGCGGCGGCGGATTGTCCTGCCAAACCGTTTTTGATTACGTCTCCGGCTCCGGGCAGCCGACGCGGAAGGCGAATGCAGCAAGCGCACTCACGATCCGCACCAGACCGTTCTTCCTTAGTTGCAAGCCCCGCCTATACTCAAAGGCAGTCGGGGTCTAACGGTTAAAACCGAATCGCACGCCGTAGGTTCTTGGGTTCGAATAATTCTGCCCAATCATGTTTTGTCCGAAACGGACAGTGCGGTTAACAATTTCTTCGTCGCCAGCATTATCAATAAACGCTTCGACAAACCATTCCTTGTTTGAAAAATACGTCAATCGAAGATCAACCTTCGTGTAAGCATCCTGTTCGCCGAAAACATAGTCGATGTCGTTTGTCGAATAATCACCTGAGTAATAAATGTTTCCCGACGGGCTAAGCAGACCATTGGCCATCTCGATATCATAGATTGCGCCCAAACCGAATGTGACGTCTGGCGTCAGTGGAATTCGGCCACCGTCGAGATTATTCGCCGTGCCGGAAACAGGCTCCGATACGCTGTAATTGCCAAACTCGGCGTCAGTAAACGAGGCACGAGCCGTTATCAACAGATTATCTGCTGCGGACCAATCGGCTTCGAACTCCAAACCGGTTGCTGTAGCTTCGCCGGCGTTGGTTGAAATTGCCAGTGTTGTAGCGCCTACGTTTACAAACTCCTGAGCGAGCAAGTCTGTGAATTCGTTACGGTACAACGCAACGTTTAACCTCAGATTTCCGTCAAGTAATAAACTCTTGGAGCCCAATTCGTACGCATCAACCAGCTGCGGGCCGAAAGATGCCCCCCCGGTCACGGCGTCAGCACTATTGTTGAACCCACCTGACTGAAATCCAGTGGAGGCAGACGCGTAAAACAAGCTGTCATCCGACACATCAAATTCAGCCGCTACTTTCCAGGTAGTTTCGTCGAAAGTCTCACTGTCGTTAAAAACAGTCCGCGGCGTTACGCCATCAGCTTCGAAGAAAGTCGCGGGTGTTGTATGCGCACCAGTTGTGACTCGAGAAAAGTCTTTTTCGTCTTCTGTGTAACGAACGCCTGCCGTAAGTCGGAAAGTGTCTGATACGTCGTATGTGGCCTGCCCATAAACTGCATATGAGGTTGTTTCGACGGTAGCCAACGCGTCGAAGTCGGAGAAATATCCGGTTGCGACGGTTCCATCAGGTGTATTCGTCACAGGGTCTGTGTTGAAAAAGCGATCGAAAATGAACAGTCCCTCTTTGTCTTCCTGTAAGAAATAGGCTCCAGCAGTCCATCTGAGTGGCCCATCGTTGTTGGAAACCAGCTGAATTTCCTCTGTGGTTGCAGTCACTTCGTCGAATTGACCAGAAATACCACTGCTGAAACTAGAGTAATCTGTATCCTGTGTTCGGTCGGATGAAAAGTCGGCATGGCCAATCATGACTTTCAGTTCGGCAAAGCTCAGGCTGAAGTTTCCTTCCAAATCGACTGTATCCTGTGCATTTTCGAAGTCAGGATTAAAGTCGAAGTCGATGCGATACGGGTCGCCACCGGCAGCACCATTTCCGCCGCCATTTCGTGGATTGACAGGATTAATCGCGGCGTTCAGCACCTCGTTGTAAGTGATTCCATTGCCGTCATTGCTCGGGTCGATCGGCGTGCCCAGCAAGTAGTAACCGAAATCGCTGTTTCCGTTTCCTCCCTGCGACCACTGACTTGCGCGTAACGTAAAATCTACGGTGTCGCTCGGCTCCCAACGAAGTTGAGCTCGGAAATACGTCTCGTCCTTGTCACGTAGACCCGCGTCAGGGTTGAATGTGTTTTCGATAATGAAATCATGTTGATCGATGGCACCGGTCAGTCGCAGGAACACGTTGTCTGACAACGGCAGATTGCCATACATCTCGAAGCGTCGCCGGTGATAATCCGACAGATATTTCCAAGCTGAGAAAATATCTGTTTG
>CAYTTZ010000187.1:0-5717 GCA_964440945.1 uncultured Woeseiaceae bacterium | reverse complement strand
CAGGAACACGTTGTCTGACAACGGCAGATTGCCATACATCTCGAAGCGTCGCCGATTAAAGTCACCCAGCGTAACATTGCCACCGTACTCGGTGTCTGCCGAAGGCTGCTTGGAAATAATATTGATTGCCCCACCAAAGGAATTTCGACCGTATAGCGTCCCCTGAGGTCCGCGTAAGACCTCGACACGCTCAACATCAACGATCGATGCCAACGCCTGTGACGACAGGCTGCGGTAAATGCCATCAACATAAAACGAAATAATTGGATCTTGCTGAATAGAGATGTTTTCCGTACGTGCGCCCCGAATCGCCGGGCGTGCATCAGTTCCTGACTGACCAAATTGTAGTCCTGGCGCCAGCTTCTCCAACGTCGAGATGTCGGTTACCCCGGCGGCTGTGAGAGCGTCACCGGATATCGCGGTGATCGCGATAGGTACATCTTGAACATTCTCCTCGCGTTTTTGCGCCGTCACCGTGATTTCTTCCATACGGTTGTTGCTTTCATCCTGAGCAGCTGATGGTGCTGCAATACACAAAGCAAGCGCAGAGGCGCCCATGAAGCGCGAAAGCAAGCGAGTGATATTTGTGTTGTTCATCAATGTAACCCCCTAAATGGCACGCACTGCCAAAGTTGAATTCGTTCGATTGTCCTGCGAGCACCTAAAGTGCCTCAAAGCCCTATCCAGAGCGCGTACCAACTGAATTCGAATGCATCGTATTTCCGTTAGAATAAATAGTTTTTTGTGACAGCATACGCGACTGAATCTTGCCGAAAATGTACTGCGAATGCAAGCTCATTCTGAGAATGGCACACGACGTCACCAGTCTTGACAGATAACTTGGCGCTGGGATCGAGGCCGTGTATGGCGTTTTCGAGCGCCGCACGACCAGGCACGACGCGCAGAAACGCGATTTAATGATGCGTTCTAGACACCTTCAGTCCACCCGTCGGCCCGATGTCCAGCGGCCCATACCAAATGAAGTTCACGGTTCAGCAGATCGACAAATACGCGGGGCCTTGTGATGCGGATAAGCGGCCACAAGGAGTTTCATCAGATCGGGTTGAGGGTGTTTCTTATTCTCTAAGTGCAGGTTTGGCACTAAGAGTTTTTCCGATCGGCTTTAATCAATTAATTGCGCCGCCTTCGATTTATACCGGGCGACGCGCAAGTCTGCCTGGGCCTGGTGGCCGGCGAATCCTTCCAGTGCGCAAAGGCGTGAGCAGTATTCACCGACAGTAGCAGTCGCTTCAGGCGATACGCGCTGGTAGGTGCAGGTCTTTATAAATTTCCCAACCCAGAGGCCGCCGGTGTATCGGGCAGCGAGCTTGGTCGGCAGTGTGTGATTCGTGCCGATTACCTTGTCGCCGTAGGCGACATTGGTTTCCGGTCCGAGGAACAAGGCGCCGTAGTTGGTCATATTCTCCAGAAAATAGTCCGGATTGTGCGTCATGACCTGAACATGCTCGCTCGCGATCCGATCTGCCTCTGCGAGCATTTCTTCCTCTGTATCGCACAGGATAATTTGACCGTAATCGCGCCATGCCTGACCGGCGACGTCCGCTGTCGCCAGCGTTTGTAATTGGCGCTCAATTTCTGTCTGGGTGTCTGCAACCAGTTTTTCTGATGTGGTGAGCAGAATAGCCGGCGAGTTCGTGCCGTGTTCGGCCTGGCCAAGCAGGTCGGTTGCGGCCATTTCACCATCACAGCTGTCGTCCGCGATAACCAGCGTCTCTGTAGGGCCGGCAAACAGGTCGATACCGACACGGCCATAGAGCTGACGTTTGGCTTCGGCGACAAATGCGTTGCCCGGGCCAACCAGCATGTCCACGGACGCGATGGTTTCTGTACCCAAAGCCATGGAACCGACAGCCTGAATTCCACCGAGGCAATAGATTTCGTCCGCGCCACCCAGGTGCATCGCCGTGACGATGGCGTCATTCGGACCGCCGGAGTGGGGCGGCGCGCAGGCAATCACGCGCTTTACACCGGCAACCTTGGCCGTCAGCACACTCATATGCGCACTGGCAACCATAGGGTACTTGCCGCCCGGAATGTAGCAGCCGACACTGTTGACCGGGATGTTCTTGTGGCCCAACGTCACACCTGGAAAAGTCTCTACTTCGACGTCGTGCAGTGATGCCAACTGAATCTCGGCGAATTTGCGAATCTGAGTCTGTGCAAACTTGATGTCGTCAATTGTTTGTTCGGGCAAGCGTGCCATAGCCGCCTTGACTTCATCATCGCTCAGGCGAAAAGACTCAGGCGACCAATCGTCGAATTTTTCGGACAACTCGCGCACGGCAGTATCGCCGCGTGTTTCAATGTCTTTGAGCGTTGCTTCGACGGTTGCCTTCACTTTGGCGTCCATATCGGCAGCGGCTTCTTCGCTGATGCCGGGCTTTATAACCTTAATCACGATAGTTTCCTCAAAAAATCAGGTGGTCGTTGTTTCAGTCGATTAGACGCGGCGCTTGTGGATGGTCGCCACCACGTACGATGTAGGCTTCGGTAAGTTCAGCGCCTTGGTTTGAAAATGCGCGCGGCATGCCGATCGGGATCGTGAACACGTCACCGGGTCCGATCTTGACGTCGCCGTCAGTCAGGTGAACGGTCAGCTGGCCGTCCTGTACCAGGATGACTTCTTCTTCCTCTCGCGCATTTTGTTTGGTCGAGGTGCCGGGGTCGACCGCTATGTGACGCAAATGGAAACCATGCGGCCAGGCCATTCGACCCGCATCCAGGCGCTCACCGGGCGATGCGGCACCGATGATCGGGTATTCCTTGAGGCCCGCGGGCACGATTTCAGCATCGGCAACGGGCTGCAGATTGCTGTGCGGCACAACGCAGTCGGCTATTTCGTCGGCAGTAAGGCGCCGCATATTCGTGACGTCCTCGGCCGTAGTGGCAGCCATGGCCTTCTTATCCTTTGGAATCGTTTCGCCTTTGGTCGTGTCGACGAGGCTGCCGTCTTCCAGGAGGATTAGGCCGTATTCCCTGGCCGAGTCGAAAACGTACGGCGCCCATGTCACGTTGCCTGGATTATCGCCGCCGAGCACGGCGAACATGTAGCCGACGTCATCGCCGACATTCTTGAAACCGCGGAATACGTGGATCGGAATAGAAATAGTGTCGCCCGGGCCCAGCACGACTTCGCCGTCCTCACACTCCGGTCCAAGGTAGAACGCCCAGGTGCCCTTGTGTATGACAAACACCTCGGCCGTCTGGTGACTGTGCTGAGAGTTGATGCAACCCGGCGGCTGGCGGGCGCCGCCAATATTGAAACCGTGCGGAATGTTGATATGCACGTGTTGGTCTGGACTCTCGGCAACACCGGGTCCAATAATCGTAAAATTTTCTTTCGCCTGACGACCCGGCGTGCGCGTGTCGATGAACGCCGTGGTGCAGGGCTGTAAATCCTCGTATCGCACGAGACGTTCCGCAAGCATCTTGGAAAATCGGGTTTGAGCGAGCGGGGCCTGGTCCATATGATCGTAATCCTTCGGCGTGCATTTGCGGCATTTTGCTTCGCAAGAATGTACTGCGAATGCAAAAAGAATTCAACACTTCTTGCGCCAGAAAGGTAAAAATGTGCTGCAGTGCTGTATATTCCGTAGGAAGTCACCCTGCATTCGAAGTACAATCCGCACGCTTCGACATTGAATTGGATCCGGAAAGGACGGTTATGACAGCGACGCACAAGGGCGCCTACGGCGCCAACGACGATCTCGTCGATTACATCCTCGGCATTACTTTCGAGATCTGGGAGGAGCGTGGAATCGACCTGATCCAGCAGTACTATGGCCCGGACACCGTAGTCTACAGCCTCGAGGGAATTACGCACGGCTCAACGGCAATGATCGATGGCACCAATGCCGTGCTGGAGGCTTTCCCGGACCGGCTATTGCTCGGTGACGACGTGATCGGCAAGGGTGATAGTCGTTCTGGCTACTCCTCGCATCGTGTTCTGAGTCCCATGACCAACATGGGTGACTCGACGTTCGGCCCGGCTACCGGGAAGGCCGTGCGCATTATGAACATGGCCGATTGTGTCGTGGAGGAGGGCGTCATCACGAAGGAGTGGCTCGTGCGTGACAACCTGGCATTGGTTCGTCAACTTGGATTCGACGTCCAGGAAAGCGCCGCCCTCCTCAAGAGCAAACACACGCCTGAGCTGACCGCCTGGTTTGTCGAAGAGACCGAACGCCTGTCGAGTTCAGCGACGGCAGCAGATAAGGCGGTGCGAGGCAATGCTGGCTCCGACCCGGAACAGTTTTCGCAGCAGGTTCTCAATGCGCTTTGGATGACAGGCGATGCGACGAGCATTGAGTCGGCCTACGCACCGTATGCGGTGTTGCACCGTTCCCCAATCGAAATTGTCTCGGGTCGCGTCGCCATCGCTGAGCACTATGCGGGCTTGCGTGGCGCGTTCGACTGCACCGCTGCCAGCGTCGATCACATTGCCGTCCAGGCCGCCGGTAAGCACGCTCTCCATGTCGCTGCGCGCTGGTCGGTGTGTGGAATACACGCCGGCGAATATCTGGGGGTCGCCGCGACAGGCAAACCGTTCTACATCATGGGCGTCAGCCACCGCCGGATCGTGGACGGCCGCATCGCTGTCGAGTGGACCGTGTTTGACAGCCTCGCGCTACTGAGCCAGCTTCTGTAACCATGCCTGAAAAGCGCAGCATCATCGATGCCCACCATCACTTGTGGAACCTTCGAGCGTGCCACTATCCGTGGCTCATGGCGCGCGGCATAAAACGATTCTTCGGCGATCCGACGGCAATTCAGAAAGACTATTTGGTTGCCGATCTTCTCGACGATGCTGCCGACTATGAACTCGCAGCATCGGTACACGTGCAGGTTGGTGTTGCGCCTGGCGATGAGCTGAATGAAACCGCCTGGCTGCAAAAGACTGGCGATGATACGGGCCTGCCAAGCGCAATCGTTGCGTTCTGCGAGCTCGACTCTCCGGAGGCGCCGCAGTTTCTCGGTGCGCAACTCGAGTTCTCACGTCTCAGAGGAGCACGCCAAATTATCGGTCGTTCCGACGAGGAAGATGCGGTCACCGGCAGCGGCAAATTGGTCGACAATCCGGTGTGGCGCGAAAATCTCGGTTTGCTCGGTGAACTCGGACTTTCCTTTGACTTACAGCTAACACCGGGGCAGGTGCCGCGAGTTGCGGAGGCGCTGGCGGATACGCCGGATACAGACATCGCGCTGTGCCACTGCGGTTCGCCGTGGGACCAGACGAAGGCCGGAATCGAATCATGGCGAGAGGGACTTCGTTTGCTGGCATCGCTGCCAAACGTCTACTGCAAGATCTCCGGTTTCGGCATGTTCGATCACAATTGGACTGTCGATTCGATTCGTCCAATTGTCGAGTCCTGCATCGAAATCTTCGGCGTTGAGCGCGCCATGTTCGGATCGAACTTTCCGGTCGACAAGCTGCACGCAAGTTACAGCCAGGTGTGGAGTGCGTACGAGGAACTCTCGGCGGGTCTGAGCGCGCAGGAACAACAACTTTTATTTGGCGATACCGCCCGTAATTTCTACCGGATCGATTGAGCCAACGCGTTAGCGCCGGCCAGCATCATCGACTGATCGGAGCTGAGCAAAAACAGGCTGGCACCCGCGTCTCGCCAGTCGGGTATTTCATCCGGATTTGGCTGGGAACATGGGCCTTTCCAGATATGGGATGCCATTGGTTTGGA
>CAYTTZ010000186.1:0-5738 GCA_964440945.1 uncultured Woeseiaceae bacterium | reverse complement strand
GCAAATGTTTTCGAAATTCGGCAAAGTGGAATTTGCCAAGTTGAGCAACCGATCTGGTGGACAGGAGTCCGCCGCGTAAAGCGGAGCTATAAGGAGCAACAGATTTGGCAGGCGTCTTCACGACGCAGCAACTTCTAAATAGTCCGTTACCAAGGGTGCGTGATGTGCGGCTTTGTCTGGGCACATATGAAAAGCACATTGTTTGATCATACGAGTGATGAGCAGAAACGATATGAAAAACGACATGCTGAAAAATTACAGGGAAGGCCAGGTCGGAACATTGCTGCGCGTCGTGCTTGCGACGCTGCTTAGTGCAGTTCTGATCGCACCGGCACATGCAGGTTACCGGGAGCAGGCCAAACAACTACACGACAGGCTGGCGGGTGTACCCCCGACCGCAGCAGTCTTGCAGTCGATGGAAGACGCCATCAATCCGGCGCTTCCGGGCAATGCGAGCACAGCCGCGTACCTGGCAATGGACGACGCCAATTTCTACAACGTAACGTTGAAGAACTTCGCTGCCCCGTGGACGAATCGCGACCAGTCGATATTCGTCCCGCTTAATGACTACATCGCAACTGTCATCGGCACCATAAGGGACGACCGCCCCTTCAACGCTCTGCTCTCCGATGACATTACGTATATTGGTCGCGCCGGTGTCGTGGCAGCGGCGCCGTCCGCAAGTAACAATGCGCATTACGAGCAGCTCGAAGCGAATAACGTCAACCTGCGCGATGAACTGCAGATGGTTACTCAGTCGAGCGTGCAAGGCATTCCGTCATCGGCCACGGCTGGCGTTATTACGTCGCGCGCCGCGTCAGAGGCCTTCTTCGTTGCCGGCACAAACCGCGCAATGTTCCGCTTCACACTGATGAATCACCTTTGCAACGACATGGAGCAGATGCACGACCCGAATCTGCCGCCTGACCGAATTCGCCAGGATGTCAGTCGCAGCCCGGGTGGCGATAGCCGCCTGTTCCTGAACAACTGCATCGGCTGCCACACGGGCATGGATCCGATGGCCCAGGCCTTCGCTTACTACAACTACGACGAAGCTGCGGGTGCACTCCAATATACAAACGGCACCGTTCAGTCGAAGTACTTCAATAACAACCTGAACTTCCCACAGGGATTCAGCACGCCCAACGACGACTGGGATAACTACTGGCGCAAAGGCCAGAACTCGTATCTGGGCTTCGACCCGGCGCTGCCCGGCAGCGGTCAGGGCGCGAAATCACTCGGTGAAGAGCTGGGCAACAGCTACGCATTTGCGGCCTGCCAGGTAAAGAAGGCGTTCCGCGCGGTATGTCTGCGCGACCCTGAAGATGCGACTGACCGCAGCAAGGTCGACGAGATTATTTCAACGTTCCGCGGAACGGGCTACCAGATGAAGCAAGTATTTGCTGATTCTGCCGTCCACTGCATGGGCCAGTAGGGAGACTACGATAATGACTAACGCAATTGGAATTGCTACCCAGGCCCGCGATTACCGCTCGTTGCGCGCAGCGACGATAGCAGTGCTGTTGAGCCTGGTGCTCACAGCCTGCGGTGGCGGCGCACAGACGACCGATAATCCTCTGTCGCAGAACCCCGGGAATAACAACAACAACTCTGTCTACACGGGCCCAGTCGCTCGTGACGGCGACGTTCTCAAGTTCCAGCAGGAGTTCTGGTCGAACGCTAAGACCACGGACCGCTGCGGAGCCTGCCATAACGAAACAGTTGGCCAGGTGCCGATGTTCGTCCGTAATGACGACGTCAACATGGCCTACGACGAGGCAGTGACCGTAACCGACACGCAGGTACCGGCAGGATCACGCGTCGTAACCAAGGTTTCGGCCGGTCATAACTGCTGGGTTGCTGACTCTGCGGTATGCGGCACGATCATGACGACCTGGATCGAAAACTGGGTGGGCTCTACGTCCGGCGGCGGTCGCCAGATCGTCCTGACACCGCCCGTGTCCAGCGATCCGAGTTCCAGTAAGAACTTCCCCGCTGATTCGGCCGCTTTTCAGCAGCTGATCCATACACCGATTCTTGAGCAATACTGTTCGGACTGTCACAGCTCGCAGTCGCCTAACGCGCAGCAGCCGTATTTTGCAGATCCGGATATTGCCAGCGCCTACGACGCGGCGAAGTCCAAGATCAATCTCGACACGCCAGCCGACTCTCGATTTGTAGGCAAGGTAAGTCCGGTTCCGGTCGGCGAATCGCACAACTGCTGGAACGGCGATTGTGCGTCCTCCGCTAGTGCGATGGAGGCTGCCATCATGGCGTTCGCGAACGGTATTACGGCCACGACCGTCGACCCGAACCTTGTTTACAGTAAGGCAGTACGCCTCGTAGACGGTACGCTGGCTTCGGGTGGCAACCGCTACGAAGACGCGCAGATCGCTCTCTGGGAGTTCAAGACGGGCAGCGGCCTGACGGCTTTTGACACCAGCGGTGTCGATCCGGCGATTGACCTGAACTTCTCCGGCGATGTCAGCTGGTTCGGCGGCTGGGGAATCACGATTGGCAACAACGTGGCACAGGGCCCAGGCAAGGCACAGGGCTCGACAACAGCCAGCGCCAAGCTCGCAGATGTCCTGCAGGAATCGGGCGAATTCTCGATCGAGGCATGGGTGATTCCTTCCAATGTCACGCAGGAGATGTCGCGAATCGTCAGCTACTCCGCCGGCGCCAATACGCGTAACTTCACGCTGCAGCAAACGCTGTACAACTATGACTTCCTGCTGCGCACCAACGCACAGGACGCCGACGGTAACCCGATCGTTAACCTGAACGGTGACCCGGCGCTGTCGACTCCGGATGCGGACGAGGTACTGCAGGCAACCCTGCAACACGTCGTAGCCACCTATGACCCGATCAACGGACGTAGCATCTACGTCAACGGTCAGCTGGTCACGAATGCGGATCCGGTTCCTGGCGGCACGTTTGTCGACTGGCAGGATACGTTTGCGTTGGTGCTTGGTAATGAAGCTTCCGGCGACGGCCTGTTTGAAGGCACATTCCGCCTTGCAGCAGTCCATCGTCGTGCGATCACGCAGGAGCAGATCCAGCAAAACTTCGACGCCGGCGTCGGCGAGAAGTTCTTCCTGCTGTTCGACATCTCCGAGCGTTTGCAGGCCGCAGCGCAGTCGTCCTACATCCTCTACGAGGTACAGCAGTTCGATACCTACGCTTACCTGTTTGATCGGCCGCACTTCATCACGCTGGACGGCTCCTCGCCGGAAGGCATTCCGATCGAGGGTGTGCGCATCGCGATGAACGGGCAGGAAGCCGATCACGGTCAAAGCTACGCGACGTTGAATGAGACCCTGAGTGCGTCACTGTTCCAGGAACTAGGCCAACCGCTGTCGGTACTGGGTGCTGTGATTCCGCTGGAGAAGGGACCGCAGGACGACGAGTTCTTCCTGACCTTCGACAGGCTGGCGACCTTCTCGTACAACCGTCCGGACGATCCGATGCTGATCATCACGCCGTCGGATCTCGACCCGGCGTCGCAAATCGGTGTCCGTACCTTCGACGAGATCGATGCAACGTACTCGGCGATTACCGGGGTAAGCCGCACGGATTACCAGCGCGGCGGTGAGTTCCCGGTCGACGATACATACCAGGAGCTCAGGCAATCGCTGCCGGCGATCGAGGACGTGAACACGTTCCTGTCCTCGCACCAGGTGGCGATCGCACAGCTGGCGATCCAGTACTGTGACGCTGCCGTCGAGGACGCAACAATCTGGCCGAGTTTCGACTTTAACCAGGTCGCAAGCCAGGCGTTCAGCGTTGCCAATCGCAACAGTTTCGTTGACCCGCTGATCACTCGTGCCGTAGGCCACGGACCGACAGGCCCGCAACTTGCGAGCCAGCCGAGCTACAACGTGGTGCACGACGAATTGGCAGCGTTCTCGGCAGCTGGTGGTCGACCGGACAACCTGATCGACCGACTGCTTTCGGGCCCCAGTGATACACGAGCAATTGCCAAGGGTGTTTGTGCCGCCACATTAGGCAGCGCAGCCACACTGGTTCAGTGATAACAGGACTTATGAGGAATTATCGAGATGAGTAAACAACGAAATCAGCGGCACTGGGATGCGCCGCAGCTTCATGGCGATCATCCGCGTCCTGTTACGCGCCGTCAGTTTGTGGCCCAGGGCTTCATGTCGGGCGCCGCCTACACAGTAGGTGGTGCAGCCGGCCTGTTCGCAAACCCTGCGCTCGCACTGTCGACTGACCTGGACAGCATGCTTGCGACGCCTTGTAACATTACGGATGGCGCCGGCAAGATCCCGTTCATTTGTTTTGACCTTGCGGGTGGTGCCAACATATCGGGCTCCAACGTGCTGGTCGGCAAAGAAGGCGGCCAGCAGGACTTTGTTGGCACCCAGGGCTACGAGAAGATGGGCCTGCCAGGCGATATGATCCCGAGCCTGAACGACCCCATTACGGGCGAGTCCTACGCCAACTTCGACCTGGGACTGGGCTTCCACCTGGACAGCGCATTCCGCCGCGGCATCATGTCTGTTGTCAGTCCGACCACGGCAGCCAATATCAACGGCGCGATCATTCCCGCACGCTCGGATAACGATACCGGTAATAACCCGCACAACCCGATGTACGGTATTGCGCGCGCTGGCGCGAAGGGCTCGATCCTGACGCTGACCGGTTCGGAGAACACCGATTCCGGCGGCAACTCGATGTTGCCCCCGATGCTCTTCGACCCGGAACTGCGCCCGACCAAGGTTGACCGTCCCAGCGACGTCGTAAACCTGGTCGATACGGGCGACCTGGTCGGCATCCTCAGCAAGGATGATGCAACCGCGGTCATGGAATCCATTTATCGCCTTAGCAGTGCCAAGGTTTCTAGCGTCAATACGCAGGTCGCGCAGGATGCGGCGATCAAGCAGGCCGTGCGCTGTGGCTATCTCAAGGCAGCGGACATTGCCGACCGCTTCGGCGGCACGCCGATCGACCCGGGCCTGGATCCGAACATCGTTGCAGACGACGGTACCGGCATCTTCACTTCTGCCGAGTTTACGGCCGGCGGACGTGACGGCGGTGAATTCCGCAAGACGGCATCGGTCATGAAACTCGTGCTGAACGGCTTCGCCGGCGCAGGTACGGTTGAGATGGGCGGTTACGACTATCACGGTGGCGCGCGCGCCGAAGGCGAGGTCAAGGACTTCCGCGCCGGACGCTGCATGGGGGCCTGCCTTGAATACGCCGCACGCCTCGGCAAGCCATTGATGATGTACGTGTTCAGTGATGGCTCGCTGTCGTCGAACGGCACGATCGATAACTCGGTTGAGGGTCGTGGCAAAGGTGAATGGACAAGTGACAACTCGTCGACGGCCGGCGCGTTCTTCCTCGTGTATAACCCGACACGACGTCCTACGCTGATTGGCGCGACTCCGGAGGAGCAGTTCCAGCATCAACAGATCGGCTACATGGATGCCGGTGGTTCGGTGATGCGAGCAGCAACGCCGGCCGCGAATAACGTCAACCTGCTGGTGAACACCGTGTTGCTCAATTACATGGCGCTGCACGGTGATCAGGGAGCCTTCGGCTCGCTGTTCCCGAATAACGGCCTCGGCAATGCGGCGATGCAGGACAGCCTGACCGCGTTTACGCCGATCGTTAACGGAATAATTGCCAACCCTGTGTAGCAGCAGTATTGCCACACATCCAGGCTGACTTGGACAGCCTGGCAAAGAAACAGCCGGTCGGTTTTCCCCTCG
>CAYTTZ010000185.1:0-5748 GCA_964440945.1 uncultured Woeseiaceae bacterium | reverse complement strand
TGACAGTGAACCCGACGCCAATGAAAAAGGGATGGCCTGGAAGCACCTCATAGACTCTGAGGGTCCAGGGCGTCACGTATGACTTTGAAAGCCCGTTATTGCCGGTCAATTTCCTTTTTCCTCCTTCTTGGCTCACGCCTGGAGACCAGGACATAATCTTTGGTGCGATTTAGTCGTGCTTGGGCAACCAATTCCTTCGATGACAGCAATCCGGCCGTCGCTTCTCTTTTGCCTATAGTACGAACGGTATCAACCACCAGGTTCGTTTCTTGTACGACGCCCATTCGGGGTAGCGCGACATACTGGCTTCCTTGATGGTCATATTGACGGCGAACAGCCCGAGCCAGACCCACGCAAGAACCACAACAGGCAGCCAGTGCCAGACCATCATTGCGAAGCTGCCGTAGATCATGATCTCACCGAGATAGTTGGGATGGCGTACATAGCGATGCATGCCGTCGGTGATCAGGCCTCGCTGCACGCGCAGCGTGAAGTACTTCTGTGCGTCTGCCGCGATCATGATGGCGCAGCCCGTGATGCACAGGCTGATGCACAGGCAAAACCAGGCAACGTCCGGCAGCGGGTAGTCCGGCTGCGAAGTCCCGGACACCAACAGCCAGCCGAACACCCAGTACCAGCCCAGAACCCCCAGGAATGCGTTGATTCCGCCACCGATAGTAATGCGTTGTTGCCAGCCCGGGTCTGGAAAAGCCGTGTCCTTGAGAAACCAGACCAGGCCGTAACTGCCTTGCATGGCGGTGTAGATCCACGCGGCGGTTGACGTATTTTGGTAGTAGGCGATCAGGGCGAGAAGAAACACGAATGTCCCCGTCTTCTGGAAATTAATAACCCAGGCAAACTTCCATGGCCGCGGCCCGCCCAGGAAATCGCAGACGAGGTAGTCGGTAATGCGACGCATCGTGCGCGCCCAGCCAGGTGCATCGTAGGGCGTCGGCGTAGCTGTAGTCGTTGGGTCAGTACTAGCGATGACAATCTCGATGCGGAGCTTTAAGGCGCTGAATTATAACAGCGTCGTCGTTCGTGCCTGCTCGTCGGCCAATCGCAACGAGCGCCGATTCACGCCATGATCCGTCGGATGACGGACTCGCAGGCCGGGCCGTCCATGTACCGCGGCACCGCATAGGTACCGTGGGCTTCCTTCAGCGCGGCGCGGGCAATGCCCGGAATGTCGTCCGCATGCAGGGTCTCCAGTTTGTCCGGAATGCCAAACTGGTGGTTGAGCGAGCGGATGTGCTCGATGAACTTCTGCGCCAGCGTGGCGTCACTGTCGCCCTCGTGTTTCAAATCACTGGCTTCCGCCAGGTTCGCCAGCCGTGCGGTGCAGGCCGGCTTGGAGTAATCCAGCACGTAGGGCATCACGACGGCGTTGGCCAGGCCGTGGGGCGTATGGTAGTACGCGCCAAAGTTGTGGGAGATTGCGTGCACATACCCGACGCCCGCGCGGGTGAACGCCAGTGCCGCATAGTAGGACGCCATCGCCATACGCTGCCGTGCCTCGAGGTTCTGGCCATCTTCCATGACGACGGGCAGGTTTTTCATGATCAGTCGTGTGGCTGCCAGCGCGTAACAGTCCGTGTCGGGGACCGCATTGACGGAAAGGTAGGATTCCACCGCATGTGTCAGCGCATCCATGCCGGTGGAGGCAGTGATGGCCGGCGGCAGACTCGTCATCAGGCTGGCATCCAGCGCCGCCATGGCGGGCACCAGTTTGGGATCGATTATGGCGAACTTCGACTGACGCTCAGGATCCGACACGACTGCGGCGATGGTGACCTCCGAGCCAGTCCCCGCCGTGGTGGGTACGGCGTACAGCGGCAGCGTTGCGCGAAAGACCCTGAACAGACCCTCCATTCTGCGGATGGGTTTGTTGTTGGTTGCTCGCGCCGCGATCACCTTGGCGGCATCGATCGGCGAACCGCCCCCCACCGCGAGGATGGCCTTACACCCATGCTTCTTCAGCATCTCAAACCCTGCCTCGATCTGGTCGATGGTTGGGTCGGGTTTGATGCCCTCGTAGATGAAGAACTCGATGCCAAGCTCGGTAAGCTTCGCCTGGATGTCATCGATCAGCCCGATCTTGACGAGCATGGCGTCGGTCACGATGAGCACACGGCGGTGGCCCATCTGGCCGATAGCCTCGCACAGCTCCAGGGACGATCCGGGTCCGCTGAACAGCGTGGGCTTCGGAAATGGCAGTATCTTGGCCGTACCTCTCAGGATCCTTGTCCTGATTTTGAAGAGGGCGGTCTTGGCGCTGAACGGAATCATCAGCATTTCATCCTTCCTGGGGCGAGGGCTTCAATACGGGCGGGTGAATTATGCGCCAAACCGGGTGATGACGCGATGTGTGTGCTGCTCAATCGGTGTTAGAACGTCGAGAGGGGCACCTGGTGCGAGCTGGCCGAGCCGGCGGCCCATTGATTGAGGTCTTGGCCGCCTCCGTCTGCGCCAGGGCCCCGGCAGCGTTTTGTGAACAAAGGTGGTTACGCACTGCCGATTTTTGATGGCCGGCCCCGTTCGGACGAGGCCGACTGGATCGTGCCTTAAGCGTAAACGCCTCCGAATCTTGCTCCAGGCGCTCAGCGACAGGCCACGCGGTGTCCGCCAGCAGAAGCCCTGAACACCGCTAAAAAGATTCTCCGCAGGTGGAACCTTCTTGAGTCCGGCTTCGTGTACAGAGGGTAAGGCGCAAGTCCGTGTCGTTGACGTACGGCGCCAAAAATTAACATAAGCAAACATTCCATAGGGGAATACTCATGAATATCTCTCTGCAAAACATGGGGTTACGCGGACTATTGTCCGTCGCTTTTCTCGCGCTATCCGCTTGCGGCGGTGGCGCCGGTACCGCGAATAACCCGGCTTCGGCGCCGACCGATACTCCGACAACGGGTACCGTCGGCATCTTCATAACCGATGCGCCGACAGACCGTTTCGACAAAATCCTGGTGCAGGTAACGAAAATCGACTTGCTGGGCGATGGCCAGCCGGCGACTGTTTTCGAAGGTGATGTCACGATAGACCTGCGGCAGCTGGAGACCAACGGTGAGCTGCTGAGCCTTAGAAATGATGTGGCGCCAGGGACCTATTCCAAGCTCCGCTTGTACGTCGATGACATCACGCTCGTCGATGTCGATACCGACGGCGAGACCGTGCTCGAGGAGATTCACCCGAAGATTCCGGCGAACGGCAAGGTCGAACTCAACCCTCGCGGCCCGCTTTCGGTCACGGCAGGTGAGACGCTGCTGCTGCAGCTCGACATCGACGCCGAGAAGTCGATCAAGTATCACGCTACGGGCAACGGAGAATGGAAGTTTCGCCCGGTCATCTTCATCAAATCAGGCGATGCTGACGACTTCGGCCGCCTGACACGTATTTACGGGCGCATCGACCAGGTCGATAGCGAAGGTATGAATTTCCGTCTTTGCCAGACTGAGCTCCTCTCCGATGATGACGATAGTGACGACTACGCAGAAGACGAACATTGCGTGAGAGTCTCCGTCGCGGAAGACACGGGTCTGTTCGGTGATACGGGCGCCCCTATCCAGTTTGCGACGTTGGTAGACGGCGACTTCGCGACGGTTGCGGGCCTCGTGCAGAATGACGACGACGACAGCAGTGATGCGGATGAAGTCAGCCACAGCGATGGCGAGAGTAGCGATGAGGCGTTTGCTATCGATGCCGTCGTCGTTATGCAGGGTGAGAAGGGTACTTTCCGACCGTACGAGGGCCGCGTTAACGAGGGGCTCGATGCTGGTACCGGCGAGTTCACGATCGATCTCGATCCCGACGAGGGCGTTGAGACCGAAGGTGCGTTGCTGGCACTGTTCCAGGAGGGAACCCGCGTCTTCGACAAGCAAGGTATGGCGCTCGAGCCGACCGCAATCGCACCTGATGTCCGTGGCTACTTCGAAGGCCGCCTGGTGCTTTCCGATACCGATCCCGATGTGCTGAGAACGGCGCTGATCATACTCGATCTGGCGCCCCTTGGAGACGAGGTCCTGCGTGGTGAAATCGCGACATTGAGCGACCGGGGTTTCCTCTTGATGACCAGTAGCGGCGACCGATGTGTTGAACTCGATGACGATGCCGAAATCTTCCTGATCAGCCCTGACGACGGCGATGGTATTCGAAGTGAGCGCGGCACACCCGAGGACCTGGCAGCCGGGCAGTCGGTCGATATCTACGGTGACGAGGAGAGCGACGGCTGCTTCGAAGCTGAAACGATCATCGTCGACCTGACGGTCGATGTGGTGCCGCCTGCAAACCGGGCGCCAATGGCGAACGCCGGTGACAACGCGACTGTCGATGTGGGTATGTCAGTTATGCTCGATGGGTCTGGAAGCATGGATCCGGACGGTGACAACCTGACGTACGCCTGGACCCTTGCGGCGCCCGAAGGCAGCACGGCGGTTTTGGCCGATGCCGATATGGCTATGCCGAGTTTTAATACGGACGTGGTTGGTGCTTACGTCGTCGAACTGACTGTCAGTGATGGCGAGTTTTCCGACTCGGATTCGGTCACGATCAGTGCAGTCGACCCGGCGCAGAATCAGGCGCCGGTTGCCAATGCCGGGCCCGATCAGGCGGTCGAGGTTGGTGCTTCCGTCGCACTTGATGGCATGAGCAGTGTCGATGCGGACGATGACACGCTGACCTATAGCTGGATGCTTGAGACGCCAATGGACAGCAGCGCGATGCTTGATGATGCGAGCAGTCCAACACCGGGCTTCACAGCCGATGTTGCCGGAAGTTATGCGGCTATCCTTGTCGTCAATGACGGTGCCCTGGACAGTACAGCTGATGAAGTTGTGGTTACTGCTGAGGAAGTTGCGCAGTCGCTCGACGGAGAGGCGCTCTACGATGGCACCTGCTCTACTTGCCACGGATCGTTTTCTGGAGCACCCAGCTGGACGTCAATGCAGATTCAGGATGCGATCGACAAAAACAAGGGCAATATGGGTTCTATCGACCTGACCGCTGATGAAATTCAGGCGATCGCCGACGCGTTGTCTGCACGACCCTGAATGCGAACCTGTTCCTGATGAAAGAAACGGGCCTCGCAAGAGGCCCGTTTTTTTTGCAGGCTTGTCACGAACACGCTCAGCAACGCTGCTCGAGCTGTTCGAAGTCAGGCATCGCGTGCCGCCACTGACTAGAAGCCCGCAACGCCGCTTGGATACGCGGCCGCATCGCCTTCCGAGTGCCCGTGTTTCTCGACATGCCGGATAGCGTCTTCCATGACTTGCAGGCCTTCGCGAAGGACTGATTCGTCCATATTCAGTGCGGGATACATGCGAATCGTGTCTTCGTGATCGGAGATCGCCCATACGCCGTTTTCGAGCATCTTTCCGCGCACAGCGCGCGCCGTCCACCAGTCTTTTTCGTCGGCGCCCGCAGATTCGGGTTTCTGGAAACTCACACCGAGCAACAGGCCGTTGCCACGCGCCTGGCGCACAATACCGCAGGCTTCCCATTTGCGCATGATGCCGGCCGCGATGTTACCGAGCCGTTTCGCATGCGCGACGATATGGTCTCGTTCGAAAACCTGCAGTGTCTTTATTGCCGCCGCACACCCCGCGGGCGTTCCGGCAAACGTCGAGCCGGATGCGAAATCCGTGTTGTCGCCCATGATGTCGTCACGCGCGGAGATTCCGCACAGAGGGGCAATACCGCCCGACAGGTTTTTTCCGTACACCAGGATATCGGGTACGACGTCATAGTGTTCGA
>CAYTTZ010000184.1:0-5765 GCA_964440945.1 uncultured Woeseiaceae bacterium | reverse complement strand
GAGCAACACTGAGTGGCGCTTTTTCAGGCACTACCCAAAGGGCCGGGTCTGTTTTGCGCCCAGCTGCGTTGTCGGTCGCTTATGTAACGGTGCTACACGGCGCGCCCTCTGCCTTGCTGGACCAAAAAACAGGCTCCGGCAGGGCTTGCTCAAATAGTGTTAACCGGCCCTGGATAAATCTGACGTGAGCCCATAACTATGATCCGAACCGACGCTCGACCCGTCTTGCTGACGCTCCTTGGTCTGCTGCTCATTGCGCCGACCGTCGAGGCTGGTGTCGATCTGGATACGCTGTTTCCGGTAGCAAGCGCGACGGTACGCGTGGCACAAAACGACGGTGTCGCTTGCACGATGCAGTACGACCCGGTCTGCGGTGATGACGGCCAGACGTATAGCAACGAGTGTGTTGCCGGCGCTGCGGGCGCGGAGGTCGCGACTGCCGGCATATGTCCGGAGCAGGCCAGCGGCTGCCCGGAAACATTCGACCCCGTCTGCGGCGTCGACGGTAACACCTACATTAATGAGTGTTTCGCGATGAAGTCCGGGGCGGAGGTTGCAGGGCTGGGTGCGTGCACCCCCAACGGCTGCCCATCCATCAATGACCCCGTCTGTGGCATGAATGGCCGTAGCTTCATAAACCGCTGCGAAGCGGATGCCGAGCGCATCCCCGTTCAGCACAAGGGCACCTGCGATCCGAATAATTGCCCCAAGGTTTTTGCGCCGGTCTGTGGTGACGACGATGTGACCTATGACAATGCCTGTTTTGCGGAGAAGGCCGGCCTGACGGTGTTCAAGCCCGGCATTTGCAGGGTGCGCCCATGCCCCAACCTGTTCGTGCCGGTCTGTGGTTTCGACGAGATGACCTATGGCAACGCCTGCCATGCGGAGCGCCGCGGCGTGCGTGTCGAATACGCGGGTGTTTGTGAGGCGCTCGGACGCAACTGTCCGCGAGAATACTCGCCGGTTTGTGGCATGGATGATGTGACTTACGACAACGACTGCCAGATCGACAACGCCGGCGTAGTCAAAGCTTACGCGGGAGCCTGCCTGGGCGACTGACAGGCCGAAAGGTCAATCGCCCGCATGAACTGAGCGGCTACCGCTACCAGGCCGGCCTCAGGCGGCCCTTTTCGTCAGCCGTATACGGCAACCACACCAGGCCGGTCAGCGCGACATGAATGTCGGTGCTCTTCGCCCTTACCACTACCTCGTCCAGCTCCTCGGACTGTGCGTCGAACGACGTGTCGAGATCAGCAACCTCTTTTTCGAGCGCAGCACTGAGCGCCGTCATTTCCTGTTTGACTTTTTCCGCCGTCTGCATTGCACGGCCGACGTCAGCGGCCTCCTTGCTCGCACCACCGGCGGTCTTTATCGCCGAGCCGATCTTGGTGGCGGTCGCGCTGGACAGTTTCTTGCGACCAAGCACGGCGCCCAGGATGGCCGTGCCGAAGGAAATCGCCGTATCGAGCTTCTTCTTCGTCGACTGCTGTTTCTCACGTTCGATGGACTGCTGTGCACGCAGCAGACGGTTTTCGAGCGTGTTGACCTTGCTGGCGTAACGTTTGCGAATCTTCGCGATTGCCTGGTCACGTTTCTCGCTGGCGGCGTCCTGAAGCCGGGCGCGAAAATCGCCTTCGGTTTCACCGGCCGTCGAGGTGAGACGAAAACGTTTGCTCTTGTACAACGTGATGCTCTCGTTCTGCCGTAGCCAGCGCTTGTAGTCTTTCGCCCAGCGCGCATAGGACTTCGGCTCGTTCGCCGCAGCTGGACAGTCGGCGAAACCTGCGCCCTCTTCGCCCTTGTCGCGCAGGTCCTCGATCGAAAGTGCGAGTGGCTCGCTGTCATCCCAGTCTATTTCGACCGGACCGCTCTCGAACTCGACGGCGTGCAGGACCTGGCGTTCGTCTTCGATGTTATAGCGCGCGCTGGTGAAGACGACATCGCCGGCACCGATCAGGCGCGGGTGATAGACGAGCTCTTCGCCTTGTCCCTTGACGAAAAACTGCTCGACGGACGGCGGCAGTGTTGGTGCACTGTCGAGAGCCTTGCGCTTCGGTTTCGATAGCGCCTTCGCGGCTGTCGCCAGTTTACTTTTCACGCCCGACATCAAGGTGCGAATGTGGTCACGGGTAAGTGGGCCTGCGAGGTAGGACATGACCCAACGCGTGTTGAAGACAACGGCCTCGTCTTCGTGCACGTTATGCAGCAGGAAGCGGCGCTTGCCGAGCCCGGCAATCGTGCGTTCCATCGCCTGCTTGTTGAAGCTTCCACCGCTGGCGCCTTCAAGACCCTCCATGACGCGCGCTTTATCGCGCTCTGTCTGCAGGCGGCCGATGAACCAGGTACCGGTGTTGGACAGGCCCTTGTAGTCAAGATCGACCGGGTTCTGCGTGGCCAGCACAAGCCCAAGGCCGTAGGCACGCGCTTGCTTCAACAGCGTCAGGAACAGTCTCTTCGATGGTGGATTCGCAACCGGCGGCATGTAGCCGAAGATTTCGTCCATGTAGAGAATCGCGCGCAAGCTGGACGTACCCTGCTGCGCACGCATCCAGCCGATCAGCTCGTTCAGAAGCATCGAGACAAAGAACATTCGCTGTGCATCATCGAGATGGGCTATCGACATGATCGATATGCGTGGCTTGCCTTCTTCCGTGTACAGCAGGTTCTTCGCGTTCAGCGGTGTGCCCTGCATCCAGGCTTCGAATCCTGGCGCCGCCAGAAGATTGTTCAGGCGCATCGCCAGTGCGAAGCGATCTTTTGCCGGGAAGAACGAGTCCAGGTTCATGACGCCAACCTTGGTGATCGGCGGGTCCTGAATCTCCGTAATCAGGCTTGGCACGTCCAGGTCGCGCCCCTCGCGCCAGGCCTTGTCCAGCAGGCGTGAGATAAGGATGTGCTCGCGACTGGCGACGGGATCGGCATCGATGCCGAGCAGCGTGAGAATGCCGGTCGCGGTTGACTGTACGCGCTCGCGATACAGGTCGAGGTCATCAATGAGCGCCTGTTCCGGCGCGTTGAAGGATTGCAGTACCGAAACGGGCACGCCGGAGTTACTGCCTGGTGTGTAGATGTTGAGGTCGACATTCTTCCGCAGCTGGGCGATACGCTTGCCGGTCTGGCCCCATTCGCCAAGGCCCTTCTTCCATAGCGCGGCCTGCCCGGCCGCAAACTGATCGACCGTCTGCCCCTTGTCCAGGGCGGATCGCGGATTCACCCAGGGGAGAAAGTCGTCCGCCGCGAGCTTTGGAAATGTCAGCAACAGGTTGCCCATGTCGCCCTTGGGGTCAATCGCAATGACCGGGATATGGTCCAGCGCTGCCTCCTCGAGGATGCCGATACCGAGCCCCGTCTTGCCCGAGCCCGTCATGCCGATGATCACGGCATGCGTGGTCAGGTCCTTGGAGTCGTAAAGTACGAGCTCCTCCGTAAGTTCGTCAGCATCGCCATCAAAGCGCTTGCCTAGATAAAAAGCGCCGAGTTTTTCGAAGTCATGCACCGCGATTTCTCCTGGAATTTTCAGTCAGTACTCGCCGACATCGGCGTCCGATATTGGTAAACGATCACAGCGCCGAGACCCAGCAGCGCGAGAATCGGCGCGAAGCTAAATCCCGTCATTAACGGCAGCGCGATTCCCGCGCCGGCGAGTAGCGCAACCAGCACGCCCATCAACGCCTCACCCGTGATCAGGCCCGATGCAACCAGTAACCCGAGACCTTCGCGCCGCGTCCAATGTGCTTCGTCGAGACCGGCAGAGCGTCGCTTGACCAACCAGCCGAGTATGCCGCCAATAAAGATAGGTACGGACAAGCCAAGTGGCAGGTAGATTCCGACCGCCACGGCGAGCACCGGGAAGCGGAACGAAGAGCCGCGCTTTTCCTGAATTTTGTCCAGCACGATAAGCGCGATCGCCAGCGCAAAGCCCATCATGATGTAATTCCATTGGATGCCCGCACCGAAGATGCCGCCAGCCAGCGCCTGCATGAGACCGGCCTGAGGCGCCGCGAGTACGCTGTTGGGGATCGCATTGGGATTGGGGCTGGGCCGACCGATACCGTATTGATTGTCGAGTAGTTGCAGGATCAGGGGAATGACGACCGCGGCCGCGAGCACCCCGACGACCTGGAATAGCTGCTGGCGCCAGGGCGTCGCACCAACGACGTGGCCGCACTTGAGATCCTGCATGTTGTCACCGGCGATCGCCGCCGCCGAACAAATCAGGCCAGCAAGATACATGACGGCAATTGGTCCGAGCGTGGCTGCCATACCCTCGTTACCCATCAATTGCAGCAAGATCAAAGCTGACACGATGACCGTCGCGATGGTGACGCCGGAGATCGGATTGTTCGAGCTGCCGACGAGACCGGCCATGTAGCCGGCAACTGATGAAAAGATAAAGCCGAAGACCAGCATAAGCACTGTCATGACGGCCGAGATCATGAGTCGCTGCGGATACTCGGCGAGGGCGAAATTGAAAATAAGGAAGAGCGGCACGATGGAAGCAAGCACCACGATAAGAACGTAGTTCATCGGTGTATCGAACTCAGTACGCAGTGCGGCCGGGCCACCAGCGCGTGAGTCGCGATAGGCCTGCATACTCGAGCGTACGCCATCGACAAGCGGTCCTGCCAGGCTGATAAGCGACCATAGGCCACCGACCATCATCGCGCCCACGCCGACTCTGCGGCAGTCCTGCCAGGACTGCCCGGCCAGTGCACCCCACTGGTTCGCATCCAGTTGCGACCATGCTGTCGCCGGATCAATACCTGTCGCAACCATGATCGCGTCGGCGTTGAAAGCCCAGTTCAATGGAACGCCGATCAGTGTGCCAATGGCGCCACCTATGAATACCAGCATTGCAATGTTCAGGCCGACGATATAGCCGACACCGATCAGGGCCGGGCTAATGTTGATGTTGCCGAGGAACAGGTATTTGCCAGCCAGCCACGCTTGCGACGTAGCGACATTGCCGGCCAGGACGCCAACGCCCGACTCGGCGAATTTGAAAACCGCACCGATGCTGGCGGCTTGAAGCAAGCGTCGGAAGCCAGTATCAGCGTGAGCGTTTGATTCTGTATTTTCGTCGCGTTCGATACCGCCGGTTTTTAACACCTCAGCGGTCGCCACGCCCTCGGGGAACGCGAGCTGTGCTTCGACGATCAAGGCGCGCCGCAGCGGTACCGTGAATGCGACGCCGAGGATACCGCCGAGGATCGCTATCGCGACCATCGGCCCATATTCATAGCCACTCCAGGCTTTCATCATGACCAGGGCCGGAATTGTGAAAATTATGCCGGCAACCAGCGACTCGCCGGCCGAAGCGGCCGTCTGCACCATGTTGTTTTCGAGAATCGTCGAGCGGCGAAACAGTCGCAAAACTCCCATCGACGCTGCGGCGGCGGGAATCGAAGCGGATACGGTCAAGCCGACGAGCAGGCCGATATAGGCGTTTGCCGCCGCGAGTATCATCGACAGTAATGCGCCGAGGATGAGTGCCTTGACGGTAAGTTCGGCGATGTTGCGGTCCGCAGCAACCACGGGCGGTAGTATGTGTACTTTCGTGCTGGCCATTCGGCTCCCCTTTATTCTTATTTACCAGCCGCAGGAGCGGTTCGTGTTTTGCTCTTTCAGGTATCCCATGAGCGGTGCGAAATAGTCGATGATTGCTGTTGCATCCATCTCGCGCGTGCCGGTGAGCTTCTCGAGCGCATCCTGCCAGGGCTCGCTGCTGCCCGACGCCATCATCGCGTAGAAACGTTCGCCAGCCT
>CAYTTZ010000183.1:0-5773 GCA_964440945.1 uncultured Woeseiaceae bacterium | reverse complement strand
GAAAGGCGGCATGGCCAAGTTCATGCGGGGCATGTCCGGAGGGGGTCTGCCGCCCGGATTGCGCTGATTTCCGGCCGATTTTCGGTCCGAAAAGTCCACGCCGGGCCATAAAATGCCATCTGCGCGCTAAGGTACCGAAATACTTAGGTATTTTCGCCCGCAAAACGCTTCACATTTGGCGCGATTCCCGTACAATGCGGCGTCTACTCGGGTCGGCCCGAGAAAAGGCACGTCTGCCTCTTTATTTACACAAACACGGAATTGCAATGGTTAGTATTCGACTTTCGCGCGCTGGCGCGAAAAAGCGCCCTTTTTACCACCTGGTGGTCACCGACAGTCGTAACCGTCGGGACGGCCGGTACATCGAACGTATTGGTTATTTCAACCCGGTAGGGCAAGAGCACGAGGAGAACCTGCGAGTTGACCTCGAGCGTGCCGACTACTGGATCGATCAGGGAGCACAGCCTTCCGATCGCGTGGCGTCATTGCTCAAGATGCATCGTAAGGCTGCCGCGAGCAACTGATCTCTTGGCAGACCAACCGATAGTGCTGGGACGAATTTCCGGCGTGTTCGGTGTCCGGGGATGGGTCAAGGTTCGCTCCTACACGGATCCCCGGGAAGCGATACTGGATTACGAGGGCTGGTCTCTGGGTCACGAAGGTGACTGGCGACCGGCCAACGTCGCGGAAGGGCAGCGACACGGAAAAACGGTAGTGGTACGAATCGACGGGTTCGACGATCGCGACCAGGCGGCGACGCTGATTGGCGAGGAGATAGCCGTCCCGCCGGACGCGTTGCCCGAAACCGAAGACGGACATTATTACTGGCGAGACCTTGAAGGACTTAAGGTCTTGCGGAGCGACGGGTCGAAACTCGGCACCGTGGCTTACATGCTTGAGACCGGCGCGCACGACGTGATGGTGGTCAAGGGCGAAGTCGAGCGGTTGATTCCGTTCGTCAACGATGAAGTGGTTGTCGATGTGGATCTCGCCAATGGTGTGATCACCGTCGACTGGGAATGGGACTGATCTCGTGCAGATAAGCGTCGTCAGCCTGTTTCCGGAAATGGTCAGAACGATTGCCGATTTTGGCATTGTGGGGCGCGCGGCTGATCGTGGCCTGGTTTCGCTGGATCTCGAGAATCCGCGAGATCACACGAACGACGCACATCGGACGGTCGACGACAGGCCGTACGGCGGCGGACCCGGCATGTTGATGAAGTTCGAGCCGCTCGCCAGGGCATTGCGAGCGTCAAGGGCGCGGATGCCGGAGCGCAGCCGGGTGGTTTACCTGTCGCCGCAAGGCGCAGTATTCAACCAGGCGGTCGCAGAGCGATACGCCGCACTGCCAGGGCTTTTGCTATTGGCCGGCAGGTACGAGGGCATCGATGAGCGACTCATTGAGGCGCAGGTTGATGAGGAATTGTCGCTGGGAGACTTTGTGTTGTCCGGCGGTGAGATTGCGGCGATGGCGGTTATCGACGCGATTGTCAGATTACTGCCCGGGGCATTGGGTGACGAGGAGTCGGCGCAACAGGACTCCTTTGCAGGTGGGCTGCTGGACTTTCCCCACTACACGAGGCCGGAAGTCATAGAGGGCCGCAGTGTGCCGGAGGTATTGTTATCAGGAGACCACGCTAAGATAGCGCGGTGGAGACAAAAGCAGGCTTTGGGTCGCAGCTATTTGCGGCGCCCCGACTTGCTGGAGAAACTGGAATTGGATGACGAGCAGCGCAAGTTGCTCGACGAATTTTTGAAAGAGCAGAGAACATGAGCAAAATTATTGAAGCGATCGAAAACGAGCAGATGGGCAAGGACATTCCCAAGTTTGCGCCGGGCGACACGGTTGTAGTCCAGGTAAAGGTGAAGGAAGGTACTCGCGAACGTCTTCAGGCGTTTGAAGGTGTCGTCATTGCCAAGCGTAATCGCGGCCTGAATTCGTCGTTCACGGTGCGGAAGATTTCGCACGGTGAAGGCGTGGAGCGCGTTTTTCAGACTTACAGCCCGGTTGTAGATTCCATTGAAGTCAAACGCCGTGGCGATGTACGTCGCGCGAAGCTGTATTACCTGCGCGGCCGCACCGGCAAGGCAGCCCGCATCAAGGAAAAGATCTAGCTTACCTCGCGTACGCGGACAGGCCGCCGGCAGGCGCTGGCGGCCGTGTTCCTCGCCACGAGTCTAGATGCCAGTTCCAAAGTCCGGCACTAGTCCACATAATGCGTTGTTTCTGGGTACACAACTGGAACCAAACCCCGGCAGCCGGGTCCCTCGTGTGATGAGAATAATATTCCCTAACTATGTCCTGAAAGCGGCGTTGCTGCTGTTTTCGAGCGCTGCCCTGAGCGGCTGCACGATCATAGTGTCGAACGCGGCAACGGGCCTGGCCGAGAATTTGTCGGCTGCTATTCTCAATCAGGACGATCCGGAGCTCGTGCGCTCCGGGGTACCCGCCTATTTGCTACTGCTCGACAGTTTTGTCGAGGGCAACCCAGATGATGCCGACATCCTGGCGGCCGCGGCCACCCTGTATGCCACTTATGGAGCTGTTTTCGCTAACGAGGGCGTCAGAGCCTCCCGCCTGACGAAGCGTGCGCGCACGTATGCGCTCAGAGCGATGTGCGAGTCTTATTCACCCGCCTGCGGCTGGCCGGACGCGACCTACGACGAGTTTGTTGCCACGCTTGACGACGTCGGCCCGAAGAAAGCCGAGTTTCTCTTTGCCTACGGCTTTGCGTCCCTGGCGTACCTGAGGGCGCACAGCTCGGACATGAACTCAATCGCCGAACTGCCACAGATCGAGGCTTTGCTCAACCACTACCTGAACATAAGTGGAGACGCAGTTAACAGTAGCGCCTACACCTATATGGGAGTATTGCTCACCTTGCGGCCGCCGGCGGCGGGTGGCCAGCCGGAAAGGGCGCGCGAGTACTTTGAAAAGGCCATCGAGTTGACGGATGGCAAGGACCTCGGGGCCAAGGTTGAATTCGCCCGGAGCTACGCGAAGAAGCTTTACGAACGGGAAATGCACGACCGACTTCTGAATGAGGTCATGGCGGCAGATCCCTACCAGGACGGGTACACGCTGGGCAACGTCCTCGCGCAGGACGATGCGGTGTTGCTACTCGCCGAAGCCGACGATTATTTTTGATGGGTAAATCATGAAAAAGCTGTTCTTAATCTTACTTGCCTCGGTACTCAGTCTGCCTGCTTATGCTGTCACGCTGAAGATTGCCACGGCTACGCCTGACGGTACGCAGTGGATGGATGACATGCGCTCGGGCGCCAAAGAGATAAAAGCGCGCACCGAAGGTCGCGTTCAAATCAAGTTCTACGGCGGCGGCATCAAGGGCGACGACAAGAAGGTGCTGGGCCAGATCAGAATCAGGCAACTCCAGGGTGGCGCATTCACTCCGTCAGCCCTTGCTTCTCAATATGACGATCTGAACCTGTACGGCATGCCACTTATTTTCGATTCGGAAGAGGAGGCGGCTTACGTCAGGAGTCGCATGGATGCACGTTTGCAGCAGGGGCTGGAAGACGCGGGTTTCGTTAATTTTGGATTCGCGACGTCGGGATTCGCAATCATCATGTCCAATACACCAGTGAGCACGCTGTCAGACCTGAAAGGCAAGCGCGTGTGGGTACCCGAGGGAGACACCATTAGCTATGCCTCGATGGAGGCCCTGTCGCTGTCGCCGGTTACGCTGCCACTGACCGACGTGCTGACTGGCTTACAAACAGGTCTCCTGGACATTGTCGCGATTCCTCCCTACGTGGCGTTGATTCTGCAGTGGCACACCAAGGTCAAGTACGTCACACGACTTCCGCTGGTATACACGTTCGGATTCATGGCAATCGACAAGAAGACGTTCGAGAAAATAAGCCCTGAAGATCAGGCAATCGTCCGGGAAATCATGGGTGGAATCTATGAGAACTTCAACAAGGTAAACCTGGTCGACAATGCTGCGGCCTTCGATGCGCTGGTGAATAGCGGTATCGAAGCCGTCGCGCTCGACGAGGAGGAGCTTAGGAAAACCCGTGAAGTGTTGCTCGCATCAAATCGGCAGCTGGGGCAGCAAGGCATGTTCACCCTCGAGCTCTATGACGAGATGATGCGCTATGTCGATAAGTTTCGCAGTGAACAGGATGCCGCGGTCGGCGAGTAGCCGTGCTCTATAAATTCATGACCTTGCTCGAGAGACTCGAAAGGGCCGGGAGTCACTTCGAGACTATTCTGCTTGTATTCCTGCTGAGTTCGATGATACTGCTGGCAGTCGGTCAGATCGTGCTGCGCGAGGTCTTCAGTACAGGCTTCGTCTGGGCCGATGAGCTCATCAAGCTAATGGTCCTCTGGCTTGCCATGGTCGGGTCAATCGCGGCGTGCCGTGAGAACCGGCATATTCGAATTGATGCTTTATCGCATATTCTGCCGAAGCTCGCGGTCGAGATTACACGTGCCCTGGTTGACGTTTTTGCAGCGATCGTTTGCGGCGTGATTGCATGGCACACATGGCGATACCTGCAGGTCGAAATCGAATACGAGGACATGGTTCTCATCAGTGTACCGGCGTGGATCGCGCACAGCGTCTTGCCGGCTGCATTCCTGCTTATCAGCCTGCGTTTTGCAGTGCTGGTCATCAAGCAAGCAGGCAGAATCGTTACCGGTAGCTACGTGGAAGACGACGCATGATTCTGCTCAGCGTGCTGCTTGCAGTCCTTGCGGTATTCGGTGCACCGCTATTCACAGTAATCGCTGCAAGCGCAATGATTGGTTTCTACAAAGAAGAAGCGGACCTCATGATCATGGCGCTCGAAGTGCAGAGCATTGCCAGCATGCCATTTCTTGCCGCAATACCCTTGTTCACTTTTGCCGGCTACCTGCTGAGCGAAAGCAACGCGCCGAAGCGACTCGTAAAGCTGACCGGTGCGATGCTCGGATGGATGCCTGGCGGCCTCGCGCTGGTATGCCTGGCGGTCTGCGCGCTCTTTACCGCGTTTACCGGCGCATCGGGAGTCACGATTATCGCGCTCGGCGCGATTTTGTATCCGGCCTTGAAGCAGGATGGCTACGGCGACAAATTCAATCTTGGCCTGGTTACGTCGGCGGGTAGCCTCGGTCTGTTGTTTGCACCATCGCTGCCGCTGATTCTGTATGGCGTCATTGCGGAAGTACCCGTCGACAATCTGTTTCTCGCGGGCATCCTGCCAGGCCTGCTGATGCTGGTGATGCTGTCAGCGTGGAGTCTGTGGGTTAACCGGGCTATCCGCAAGCCGCTGAGTTCGTTTTCGTTGCGGGAGGTCGGCAGCGCGCTACGCGAGTCAATCTGGGAACTGCCGCTACCGTTCGTCGTGCTCGGTGGCATCTATTCCGGGTTCTTCGCAGTTTCCGAGGCTGCGGCGGTGACAGCACTTTATGTGCTGCTGGTTGAAGTGGCAATCCTGCGGGAAATTTCGCTTCGGGAGCTGCCGAGAATCATGCGGGCGTCGATGATCCTTGTTGGCGCCATCCTGATCATCCTCGGAGTCTCCGTCGCATCCACCAGCTACATGATCGATGCCGACATTCCGCAGCGCCTGTTCGAATTCGTATCGGCTATGGTGAGCAGCCAAACGTCGTTTCTTATCTTGCTGCTTCTTTTCCTTCTCGTGCTGGGCGCGATTCTGGATATATTTTCCGCGATCGTACTAGTGGTGCCATTGATTTTGCCGATTGCGGCGGGGTATGGAATCAACGAAGTGCATCTCGGTATCGGGTTCCTTGCGGCTATGCAGC
>CAYTTZ010000182.1:0-5851 GCA_964440945.1 uncultured Woeseiaceae bacterium | reverse complement strand
CGCCCAAGTTGTAGTGTGCCAAGGCATAGTCGGGGTTGACTGTGACGGCCTTCATATAAGCGGCTTCTGCCTCGAGAAATTTGCCATTTTTGCGAAGTAGCATGCCGAGCTGGTTCAAAGCCGCGGGATGATTGGGATTCAGCGCCAGCGCGGCGTCCAAAACCGACCGCGCCGCATCATTATTGTCGTTATTGGCATGGATGATCGCGAGATTGACGTAAGCGCCCGGGTACTGGGGGTATTGCAGCAGGAATTCCTTGAAACGCAGTTCGGCGTCCACATAATCTCCTGCGGCCATGGCAGCCGCCGCCTGCTCATAAAGCGTCCGCACCTGCGGCGGAATCGCTGATTCCGCTACCGCGCCACCGCCTATTTCGGACTTTATGGCGCGTTGTGACTCCGGGGCCTTCGCAGGACTGCCGCCCGCGCAGCCTCCGACGGTGATCAGGACCAACAGTGCCACCGGAACGGACCGACTATTAATTAAGCGCTGTAACAACATCTTCGCTGCGCTCCTTCTTCGCGTATCGAGCCGGCATCAGTCCGGCCAGCCTCTCAAAACTCATTCGTACCCATTCGTCGTAGACGCCATCGGAAGCGCGGTTTGCGTTTGCCGTATAGAGATCGATCGCCTTTTCTTCAAAGGGAAAAGCCTGTTCTTCAAGTAGCAGCTCATACTGCTCCAGCGCGTCAACATCGAGATTGGTCGGACGATCAGAGTCCATCAGGTCTGCGCCGAACTGTTCGTAGACTTCGCCCAGCCGGAAGGTTGCTGCCGTAGTCACCTCGGCCACGCCGTAATCTGCCGCGCCGGTATAGGCCGCGAGCACATCCTGCATCAATGATTTCTTGAGTTTCAGGCTGTCCGCAAGCGGCTGCGTCAGCTTGACCACCCGGAAGCGCTCCCGCACCGGCTCAGCGAGTTCCAGGGACGCTTTCGCCGCCAGGTAACGCGTGCGGTCGCTGCGCTGCGCGCCAGCTGTCGCATCGGCGCTGACCAGGTCGCGCAGTCGATTGACGCGCTCCTGCTCATTACCGGTCTGCTCGGCTATCTGCAGCAAGCGGTAGCGAACCTCTATCGATTCGACCAGGGGATTCGGATAGCGAGCGAGAATGTCGTTGAGAACACGTTGCTCACTGGAAATCGTGCCGGACTTCTTATAAAGATCCGAGGCTTTCCAGAGTGCCTCTCGTCGCACGTCGTCCGCGCTTGAATCAGCATTGGCGATACGCTCGAATTCCTGTGCTGCCTGGTCTGCCTGGCCAGACTCGAGGTAGGTCACCGCAAGTTTTTGCGTGACATCGTCGGCGAATTCACTATCCGGGTAATCGGCGCGGAATTTCTCCAGCACTCCGGAAGCACGATCCCAGGCCTGCAGGTTGATCAGTGCCGCAGCTGCATCGTATTCGGCCGTAGCTCGAATATCGGAGTTCGGCACAACCTGACCAAGGCGCGTAAAGTGCATGACCGCGCTTTCGAGGTCGCCGCCATCGCGTGCCTTCTCGCCCTGCTTGTAAATCGACGAGGCTATACGATCCTGAATTTCCGTACCGGCGGTAAGGTCGTCAGTCGGCGTGAAGCTTTGCAAGCTGTAGTACGCGCGTTCCGCCTCGTTGAAATTGCCAAGATCGAACTGTGAATGCGCGATGACTGTCCATGCGGTGCGTGACAACTGCGGCTCGACGGGGGGCTGTTTCGCAACGACTGCCTGCCCCACCGCGATCGCGAGGTCAAACTGGTTCTGAGCAAACAGATCCTCGGCGATGGTCGTCAGAACAGCACCCGACTCCGGATGACCGGAATAGGTATCGGCAAATTTCAGGCCGCTGTCGAGATACTGTTTGTGCCAATCGTCCCTGGCCACTCCGGTCAGCGACTTCTCGTGCTCGCGATACGAGAGAATCGCCGCGTAACCGGCTTCAGCCGACTTCTCATGATCGATGTACGCGTAGGCGGTGCGCTCATACTCGGCCGTCGCGGCCTCGTAGTCCTCGCTCTCGAACAGAATCTCGGCTAACAGGAAGTTCGTATTTGCACTGTCGGCCTGGCCCGGGAAGTAGGCGAGGTACTTGCGATACCAATTGGCCGCTTCCTGGTAGTCGCTCTTCTTGCCATCCCGTTGCGCCTCTGCATGGTAGTACTGCGCCAGGTCGGTCAGGTTGGCCTTCAGGTAGGAGGCAACGGCCTGATTTTCCTCGACGGGGTTGCGAATCCAGAATTCGCCATCCATACCATACCGTTCGACAAACCCCTTCTTGCCCTCGAGTACCAGGCTGGGAAATCCGCCCTGCTTGTAGGCTTCGATAACCTCCACCTGCAGGATCGGCGCTTTCGGGTGGTACGGGTCCTGCGCGACGAATGCCTCGTAAGTTTCCGCGGCGTCGACATACCGCTCCTTTTCGAGATAGAGGTCACCGAGATTGCTGTAAATCACATAGCTGTAGGCCGGATTCTGGCGAGCCTCCAGGAACGCATCAATACTCTTGGCACCTTCCATGTAGGAGAAGCTGATACTCAGTACGCGGAAGGTGTCTTCAACCAGCTCGCGTTCAGCGCGCTTCAATGACGTGAGTCGCTCCTCGCCCTCGCCAATATCAACGCCCTTGACCTTGCGATCCAGCAATTCGAAGAATGGCTCGAGGCTATCCTCGTGCCAAGCCAGTTTGAATTGCGACCAGCCGAGCTTGTACAGCGCCTGCTCGTAAAAACGCGAGCCGTCGCCGTACGTCCTGACATCCTGATAGGCCGCCTCCGCTCGATTGTAGTCTTTGCGAAGAAACAGCATTTCGCCGCGACGAAACTGGACTTCGTCGATAAGCGCCGTATCCGGGAATTTCGTGACGAGCTCGTTGAGTACGTCGAGTGCCTCGTCAGTACGGCCACCGATCTCGTAGGCACGGGCCAACTGATAGAGCACCGTATCGTTGCGGCGATAGTCGGGATAGGCCTCCAGCAGTTGCTGGTAAAGACTGACGGCGTTGTCGTAGCCGGTCGACTCCATGGATTCAATGTTATCCACGAGTTGATCGGCCTCAGTCGATTCCAGCTCGAGATCGCCGAGACGACGCATCGCTTCGGCACGCAACTCGGGATCGTCAGTTACCAGATCGAGAAAAGCCCTGTAATTGTCGCGCGCCAGGTCGTTACTGTCGAGGATGACATTGCCGGGTCGGATCTTGACCGTCTTCTTCTCGAGGCTCTTGATCGTATCTTTTTTCTTGACGGCCGCGTCTGCCGCAGCCCCGAAAAAGGTCAGCGCAAAAATAGCAAGAAGCAGGTAGCGAGCCATTTTCATTCGGACGCATCTCCTACCGTTGCCGCGATATCGTAGATAGCCGCAAGCGCGAATCGTGCCTGCACGGTGTAGATATCCAGGCGCTGCTTCTGTGCCTGCAGTTCACCGATTGCGATTGACTGCAGGAATGCGCGCTGCTTTGACAGCGAATCTTCAAGCTGCATCTTGGTGCTTTCGATGCGCGGACCCAAGCCGTATACGCGGTCGTTCAACTCTTCGAACTTCAGCGGTTCCAGCCGTATGGTTTCGTCGATCTGGCGCCGCGATCTCTGCGTCGCGACCAGCGCTTCGCCGGACTGCCGCAGGTTGCGTCGGATTCGCCAAAGCCGGTCGCTAAAATCACGCTGGAGGTCCCATTGCAGCACACCCTTCAGGAGCTCGATCTTGTCGCGCACTTCGTCCGCCTCGGGAATATTTGCCTGCAACGCGGGCGTGCTTTCAAGTCCCGTTATTTCGCCCCACATTTCAAATTCCGACTTGGTCGCCAGCGCCAACCAGTCATTGCTTTCCTCGATGTTGTTCAGGGTCGAATCGAATTCGAGTTTGCGATTCACCATGCCATCAAGGTCGGCGCGCTCGAGCGCGTCCTGCACACGCGGCAAACGCTGTGCGTACGCCTCCTTGCGCGTCTCCAGCATGTTCGCGTACACATCGACGTTTTGTTGCCACTCATCGAGATTGCGGTACAGGTAACTGAGGTCTCGATAGTTCTTGAGGCCTTCCTGAAAGTTATGCTGCGCAAGCAGGTGGAACAGGTAGCGAGCCTCCGCACCTTCCGGCAACTCCTCCATACGCCAGTACCAGCCGGTACTGTCGAGTGGATCATTTTCGACAAACTCCTCGAAGAACTGACCCGAGTCGATCCGTTGTATCGCCCGATCAAGGCGGTTCGTTTCTTCGTAGAACGCCTCTATCGCATTCAGATAATGATCGGCCGCCTGACTGATCGAATCGAGTTCCGCCAACGCATAGGGAATAGCCAGCATCGATTCCTGTACCGCCGGATCCAGCAAATCGCGACCGCGCAATTCCATCCAGGGAACCAGCGCCCGCTGGTAATTCTTCATCTCGGCGTCGGCCCAGCCTACGCCGAGCAGCGCTTTGTTTGAAAATGGACCCTCCAGACGCACGCGCTGCAATGGCTCCTTCGCCGAGCGCGCCTGACCGTCCTGCAGCAATGCGTAGCCAAGGGCGAGATTCGCCTTGTCACGCAACGACGTCAGCTCCTCGTTGAACGGGTCAAGATTACCCAGATCTTCGAGCAGCCTGGCCGCCTCGTCAATTCGGCCGAGTCGAACAAGGGCCACACCAACATTGAACTTGGCATAACTTGCCCACTCCGTCCTGCCTTTCCATTTCGTAAGCTTCGCGATAGCTGCGTCGTAGTCGCCGCGCGCTATGAGAATCTGCGCTTCCAGCATGAGCGCCTCTCGTCGCAGGTTTTTTGGAAGCTCGCGCTCTATGTGGGCCAGCGCCTGCTGTGACTTGTCGAGATAGCCACGCTGGTACCAGATTTTCGCCAGGAAGAACCAGGTTCTGTCGCGAATATCGGGCGCTACGTTATCGGCGAGGAGACGCTCAAATATCTCGGCCGCCTCAAGATGATGGCCGTAGGAGAGGTACATGCCGCCCAGAAGCAGTTCTGCCTCATCGCTGTGGTTACCGAGCTGTTGCTGCTCTTTCGCCGCCAGCATGCGGACGATCGACGGAAAGTAATCTTCCTGATAGAAGTAGAACAGGACCTCGCCGTAGTGCGGGTCCTTTACGACGATCGGATCCCGACCATCGTCGGCAGCCTGAACCACGTGCGTCAGCGCCAGCAGCGCCAATAGCACGCACAGGCGCCTAGCTAGTGAGTGACCTGAAGACAAAGATCACTCCCATTCCTTGATGACAAATTCCGGTTGCTGTTTCTTGACCCGGTCGGTAATTTCCATCTCGAGGTACTTTGCCCCGATGCCCTTGTCAAAGGTCATGGTCGCGCCGCGACGGTAATCGCGGACATGTGGTCCCTTGCCCGTAAATATGGCGACCAGTTCATGATCGCCGGTCTTGAGGTTGGCCATGTGTACGCGATGCACGCCGCCACGAATGAGCGCATCCGCTTCACGTTCCGTATACAAGTAGTTCGCGACTTCCTTACCGTCTATCTTGATGTTGACCGAGTCCAGTTCGAAATACTCGCCGACATCCATCGAGATGAAGAACGCAACCTGGGAGTTCGCCGGGAAGAGCAGCTCTTCCTCGAGCAAGAACAGGTCCCGGTTCAGATCCAGAACCTCTTTTTTCAGGGTCTGCACATCCTGGTCAAGACTTCGAAACTCCTGTCTTGACTCGGACTCGGCAGCCTCCGCGCTCATGGCCGCTGCCATCGCAGATTCCGCATCCATTGGCGCGCTATCCTGGGCGACGACCGGCGCAGCGAAACAAAGCAAAAGCGCGGCAGTCAATCCGGTGAATGTCTTGGTCACTGATTTACTCTCTTAGTAAGGAGCGAATTTGATCCAGGTACTTCTCTTCATACCCGGGCTTGTAGCCATGGTGTACGTGGCGGA
>CAYTTZ010000181.1:0-5860 GCA_964440945.1 uncultured Woeseiaceae bacterium | reverse complement strand
GCGAGCGCTCGAGCGCATCGAGGGCAAGGTTCCCGAGGAGATTCGCGACGACATCGAATTTCTTCGAGCGAACATATACCTGGCGCGGAGTGAACCCGCCGAATCCGCCGACGTTCTCAAACGGCTGCAGGACTCTGACAGTTTTGGTGGCTTTGCCGCCTACAACCTGGGCATTGCCTATCTCGAGGGCGGTCAACGTCAGGCGGCGCTGGAGCAACTGGACCGCGCGGGCCAGATCGCGACAGACGACCCTGCAGAACTTGCTATCCGGGATAAAGCCAACCTTGTATTGGGCACGATGCTGCTAGAGGCGGCTGAATACGAGAAAGCCATCCCGTTCCTCGATCGCGTAAGGCTCGATGGCCCGTTTTCGAATCAGGCCTTGCTGAGTTCCGGCTGGGCTAATCTGTCTCTCGAAAATGCCGAGAGAGCCGTTGTTCCGTGGAGCATTCTCGCCGAGCGCGAAGTGACGGATAGCGCAACCCAGGAGGCGATGCTCGCATTGCCATACGCCTACAGCAATCTCAAAGTGCACGGACGTGCCGCCATACATTACGGTCGTGCCCTGGATTCGTTCGGTGCAGAGGTCGAGAAGCTCAATGCATCGATTGAAAGTATCAGGGAAGGCCAGTTTCTCGACGCGCTGAGTCGAGAAGAAATCCGCAAGGATGAGGACTGGGTAGTGCGCCTGCGCTCGTTGCCCGAGTCACCGGAAACATACTACCTGATGGAGCTGCTCGCCTCGCACGATTTCCAGACCGGTTTGCAGAACTACCTGGACCTGGCCGACCTGCGCGGCAAGCTGGCGGCCTGGCAAAGCAGCTTCGATGCTTTCGACGACATGGTGGCGATACGCTACGACCACTATGAGCCCATGTTGCCGGAGGTCGATACCGAATTTCGAGCGCTGGATTCCAGGATGCGTCTGCGTGTTGAGCAACACAAGATGCTTGTGCGTCGCCGCGACGATCTCCTCACAACGCCTCAACCGGCCTTTCTCGCAACTCGCGAAGAGCAGGATATCCTGAGCCGCCTGGAAGCCATCGAGTCGCAGCTGCAGGCTGGGGGTTCAGCGACAGGCGACGCTGTGATGGCGCGCATCAAGCGCATCAAGGGTTTGCTGAGCTGGAGACTGGAAACCGAGTATCACGCACGCTTTACGGAGTTCAACCAAAACCTGCGGGGCCTCGACCAGGCGATGGCCGTTGCGGATCAGCAATATAATGAATACGTGCGCGCGAGACAGGCTGCAACACACAGCTACGTCGGTTACGACAAGCCGATTATGCAGCTTCGCACCCAGGTCAGCGCTTCTATCGAAACGGTCGACTTGCTGATGGCCCGGCAGGGGCGCGAACTCGAGGTCGCGGCAATTGACGAACTCATGGCGCGTCGCAGTCATCTGGAGATTTACGGTGACAAAGCGCGCTTTGCGCTTGCGGACAGCTATGACCGTGCTACGCAGGCGCAAGCCAGGGCGAGTGAGGAATGATGAATCGCAACCGGGCAATTTTCCTGTTGTTTTGCATCGGTGTGTCAGGGTGCGCGACGACCAGCGAGCAAGGTACGCTTGCGGAGCTGCAAATGGTCGAGGCCGACGTTGATGAGGTGTATCTGCAGGATAGCCTGGAGCGCGCGGCACAAAGCTACCGACGCTATCTCCAGGAAACCTCGGAAAGTGCACGCACGCCGGAGGCCATGCGGCGGCTTGCGGACCTGCAGATAGAACAGGCCTATGGCGTTATTGGCAGCGGAGAGGTCGTGGAGATGGCGGCGCCAGACAGCGGCACGAAATCCGCGGCGATCGTTGCGGAGCGCCGCACCGAGGTCGTTGACGATGACAACGAAACGGAGCTGGAGTTTGAAAAGCGCGCAATGCAACGCGAGCAGCTTCTGGCCAGGAAAGAGACCTTCGACGAACGGCTGCCGGGTGCCGATGGCGAGCGCGTGCCGGCGGGGCCGCTGGCAGCCATAAAGACCTACGAGGCAATCCTCGAAACTTATCCCAATTATGAACGTAACGACAAGGTGCTCTACCAGATGTCGCGCGCCTATGACGAGGTTGGTCAGTCCGACGAAGCGATGCGGGTCATGGACCGGCTGGTTGCCGAATATCCGCAATCAAAATACGTTGACGAAGTGCACTTTCGACGCGGCGAGTACTTTTTTGTGCGCAAGAGCTATCTCGATGCCGAGAACGCCTACGGCGCCATCATCACAATGGGTCAATCGTCGTACTACTATGAACTCGCTTTGTACAAGCTAGGGTGGACCCTGTACAAGCAGGACCTCTATGAAGAGGCGATGCACAACTATATGGCAATGCTCGACTACAGGCAGTCGATTGGTTATGACTTCGACAAGGACTACGACGAAAGCGACGAGCACCGCATCGCCGATACATTCCGCGTAATAAGCCTCAGTTTCTCGAATCTCGGCGGACCCGAGATTGTCGACGAGTATTTCGCGGAAAACGGTCGGCGAAGTTATGCTGACAAAATATACGGCAATCTTGGCGAATTTTATTTCGGCAAACTGCGTTTCGATGACGCCGCTTCTGTGTACAAGTCTTTCGTGAAGCAGAATCCTTTCCACAGGGCGTCGCCGCTTTTCAGCATGCGTGTTGTCGAGATTTATGGCGAGGCGGGCTTTCCGCATCTCGTCGTTGAATCGAAAAAGGAATTCGCTTCAATGTACGCGTTGAATGCCGAGTACTGGAATTACTTCGATGTCGACGATTCTTCGGAGGTCGTAGGTCTTCTCAAAACGAACCTGACGGACCTCGCGAGTCACTACCACGCGCTTTACCAGAACGTCGATCTTGCCGATGACAGGCCCACGAGTTTCAGTGAGGCACAGCGCTGGTATCGGCAGTTCCTGAGTTCGTTTCCGGCGGACCTGGAGTCACCACATATCAACTACCAGCTGGCCGACCTGCTGCTCGAAAACGAGGATTTTGGCGAGGCGGCGATCGAGTATGAACGCACGGCCTACAACTACGGACAGCATGAGCAGGATTCGGCCGCCGGCTATGCCGCCATTTATGCGCATCGTCAGGATCTGGAAGCTGCAACCGGCGCGAGGCGTGGGGGCGTCAGGGAGCTAACCGTCGCAAGCTCACTCAGGTTCGCCGAGACCTTCCAGGAGCATGAGCAGGCGCCGGTGGTACTGGGCAAGGCAGCCGACGACCTCTACGAAATGGAAGACTTCGAACGTGCAGCAAGCGCAGCGGAGACGCTCATTGGTCGGTATCCCGATACGGATGCGTCTCTGGTTCGTTCCGCGTGGGCCGTCATTGCCCACTCGTCGATCGATCTCGCTGAGTATGCAAGAGCCGAACTCGCCTACATGAACGTGCTTGCGTTGACCGCTGCTGATGATGAAAATCGTGCCGCGGTGGTCGACGGACTTGCTGCAGCCATTTACAAACAGGGTGAGCAGTCGAATCTTCTCGCGGACTATCGCGCCGCGGCGGATCACTTTCTGAGAATCAAGGACGTAGCGCCAAGCTCAAGCATTCGCACGGCGGCAGAATACGATGGCGCAGCCGCGTTGATGAAACTGCAGGACTGGATGCTGGCATCAGCGGTGCTTGAAGAATTTCGCGACAGCCATCCCGAACACGAGTTGGGCGGCGAGGCAACCAAGCAACTGGCGTATATCTACCGAGAGGATGGCCAGACAGAACGATCTGCAGCGGAACACGAGAGAATCTCAGCAGAGTCGGCAGATCCGGAGCTTGCACGCGAAGCGCTTTTGACGGCAGCAGAGCTGTACGACGAGGTAAACGTCATCGGTGATGCCATTCGCGTCTACGAGCGCTACGTCACAGAGTATCCCCGGCCGCTCGATATCGCGATGCAAACCCGTACACGCCTGGCCGGGATATTCCAGGGCGCAGGCGATGACGAGCGCTATCACGCCCAGTTAAGCGAGATCGTCATCGTCGACCGCGATGCGGGTGCCGAGCGCACCGACCGCAGCCGCTATCTTGCAGCGCGTGCGGCGCTGGTACTCGCAGAAATGACTTACCGGCAATTTGCAAAACTTGTGCTGGTACAGCCGTTTGAGGAAAGCCTCGCCGAAAAGCAGCGGCGAATGGATGTCTCGATGGCAGAAATGGAGAACCTCGTTGGCTATGAGGTTGCAGAGGTAACCGCTGCCGCGACGTTCTACATTGCGGAAATCTACTTTGACTTCAGCGAGGCGCTCATAAACTCGGAACGCCCGGCGGGCCTCAGCGAAGCAGAGAAGATCGACTACGAGATGGTTATCGAAGAAGAAGCGTATCCCTTCGAGGAGCGGGCGATCGAGGTGCACGAGGAAAATTTCGAGCTGCTTGCCGGTGGCATCTTCAATCCCTGGGTGGAGAAGAGCCTGGGCAAGCTGGCGATACTGATGCCGGGAAGATACGCCAAGAACGAGATCAGCGGCGGGTACATGGGATCAATCGATACATACGCTTACCGCATGCCTATAGCAGCACCCCTCGGTCTGGAGCTTAAGGACGAAGCGGATACACCGGAATCAGCGGATATAGCAGCGCCGCCCGAGGCAACGGCGCATATTGGCGTCGCTACCGAAGCCGGGGCGGAGTAACCGTTATGGGAGTCTTCATGAATCTATGGTCCTTACGTCAGCGTCGTTCGCATGCGGCATGCTGCACGATGCTGGTGGCGATGAGTCTTGTATCCGGATGTGCGACTACCGAGTCCTCACGCATGCCGGTGCGCGTCGAAATTCAGGATGATGTCGGGTTCACAATCACCGAGGACACCAGGATCAGCAACGATGTGCGGCTCGACTACGATTTGGCATTGACCGAACTGGGGCAGGGCCGACTCGAGCAGGGTGTTCAGATGCTCGAAACCGTCGTCGAATCGGCGCCCACGTTGAGCGCGCCGCTGATCGATCTCGGTATTGCCTACCATCGCAACGGCAACCTCGAAGCTGCAGAGCAAACATTACGAAGCGCCGTCGAGTCAAATCCCGATCATCCGATCGCGCACAATGAGTTGGGTATCGTCTACAGGAAGCTGGGTCGCTTCGCTGAAGCACGTCAAAGCTATCAGGCGGCCCTCGCAATCTACCCCGGCTATCACTTCGCGAGACGTAACCTGGCTATCCTTTGCGATCTGTATCTCGCCGACCTGAACTGCGCACTGCAGAGTTACGAGGCGTACATGGCGACCGTGCCGAGCGACGATGAGGCAACGATGTGGATAGCAGACATACGCCAGCGTCTGGGCCAGGCGGGGAAATAACGATGAAATCACTTCTGCTTGCTGCACTACTGCTACCGCTCAGCCTGGCGGCGTTTGCCGAGGATTCGGAGACAGAGCCCCGCAAAGAGCCCGAGAAGGAAACGCCGACGGCACAGGTACAGGGCGACGGCATCGAAACACCCAAGACAATGTCCGGTATGTCGATTCTGGGCAACGAGGAAGCGCCCAAGTCGCTCGTCATCATCCCATGGAAGTCGTCCGAACTCGGCGACGACATAAGCCTGTCGAATACCCTCGACGACACTGCTCGCCCGGTGGACAAGGAAGTTTTTCTGCGTGAGCTGCGTTTCTACCAGATTCGTTCCGCAAAATAGTACCGCCTGCGTCTGCAAGGCGATTCCGCGGAGCATTTTCCGGCGTGTAAAGCTCCCACAACTGTGAGCCAGGTCTAAGGCAGGCCAATCCATTATGGAAACTAAGCCTGAACGTGCGCTGCGTCACATTCGACCGCTTTACCTATCACTATTCTCCTACCTGGCTTGGGTTCTTCCCGGCACACTCTGTTAAATGAGGATTTAGTCATGGACTTCTTCTATACGATCGTAGGTTTCTTCGCATCTGGCGGTGCATTCATG
>CAYTTZ010000180.1:0-5968 GCA_964440945.1 uncultured Woeseiaceae bacterium | reverse complement strand
GTGTTGGTTTTTACTGCCAGTTTCGTATACTCACCCGACATAATCCCGGAACCTGGTCCCTGAACCTGTTATGTCGCCACGCACCCTAGCCCCGCTGTTCTTATGCCTGCTGCTGTCCGCAACGGCAAGCGCCGAAACGACGTTGGAAAACGTGCGCATCTGGGCCGAGAACGACAAGACACGCGTCGTACTGGACTTGAGCGGCTCGGCCGCGCACAACATTTTCACGCTGCGCAGGCCGGATCGACTGGTCATCGACCTGAAAGACGGACGGCTTGCAAAGTCGCTGACAAAGCTCCCGCAGGGTACCGGTGCTGTGAAAGCCATTCGGAGCGCAATTCGGGCTAACGGGCAGCTGCGCGTGGTGCTGGACCTGGCTCAAGGAGTGCGCTCGCGGAGTTTCACGACGGGACCGAACGCAATGTATGGCGACCGGCTGGTGGTCGACTTGCAGCGTGCCGGGAACCTGGTGCCGGTGAAGCGCGCGTCGGATACGTATCGGCCCGGTCGCGATATCGTGATCGCGATCGACCCCGGTCACGGCGGTCATGATCCCGGAGCGATCGGCAAGCAACGCACGCGGGAAAAAGACGTGGCGCTGACGATAAGTCGCGAAATCGCCCGACGCATCAATGCTGAGGAGGGCATGAAAGCGGTCCTCGTTCGCGATAAGGACATCTACATCGATCACCGTGCGCGAACCAGTATCGCTCGGCGCTACAAGGCGGACCTGTTTGTTTCTGTGCATGCGGACGCCGTTTCGGATCGTCGCGCCAGCGGCGCGTCGGTGTACGCGCTTTCTTTGAAGGGCGCTAGTGACGAAGCAGCCAAACAGCTGGCAGAGCGCGAGAACGCGTCGGTTGGTGGTGTTTCGCTGGAGGACAAGGATGACGTACTTGCCTCGGTGCTGATCGACCTGTCGCAGAATGCCTCGCTCAGCGCCAGTATGGATGTTGGCAGCCATGTGATTCGTGAGATGAGCAAGATTGCAAAGATGCATCGCAAAACTGTGCAGCAGGCCGGACTGCTTGTGCTGAAGTCGCCGGATATGCCATCAATACTCGTTGAGACGGCGTTCATTTCGAATCCGAAGGAAGAGAAGAAGCTTCGTGACAGAGCGCATCAGGGCCGGCTGGCGAACGCAATTCTTGCGGGTATCCGCAATTATTTCTATACGAACCCGCCGCCGGACACGTTAATCGCGGCCAATCTGCGCCGTGAACCCACGCGCCAGGTTCGTTACGTCATTACACCAGGTGACACGCTTTCGGAAATCGCCGAGCGCTACAACGTCAGCGCGGCCGCCATTCGCAGGGCCAACAAGCTCTCGAACAACAAGATTCGCATCGGCCAGACCCTGCAGATCCCGGTGTTTGCCGGCGGCTAGCAAGCCTTTGGCCGCGCCTCGCCAGCGAATCCGGCGAGACTTTTCCTGCCTGTTTTGAAAAAATGACGACCCCTTGTCGTTATCGACCCATGCCATGCCCATCCATCAGCTTCCTAGCCACCTAATTAACCAGATCGCTGCCGGCGAAGTGGTTGAACGGCCGGCATCCGTCGTCAAGGAGTTGCTGGAGAACAGCCTGGATGCCGGCGCGCGTTCCGTACATGTCGACATTGTCTCCGGTGGACAAAAGCTGATTCGTATTCGGGATGATGGCAAAGGTATCGCCGAAAACGAACTGAGACTCGCATTGTCGCGGCACGCGACCAGCAAGATTGCCAGTCTCGACGATCTCGAAACCGTTGCGTCGCTCGGTTTTCGTGGTGAAGCGCTGCCCAGCATCGCTTCCGTCGCGCGACTTTCCCTGACATCGCACGCGGCTGGTGCCGATTCAGCCTTTCAGGTCGAGGCCGACGGTGGCGAGGTCAGCCAACCGGCACCTGTGGCGCATCCGGAAGGAACGACGGTGGAAGTACATGACCTGTTTTACAACACACCAGCGCGTCGGCGCTTCCTGCGAACGGAGCGAACCGAATACGGCCATGTTGAAAAGTGGGTACGCAGGCTTGCGCTTTCGCGGCCGGAAGTCGCGCTGACCTTGACGCACAATCGGCGTACTACGCTGAGCCTGCCTGCGGCTGTCGACGAGGAGTCAAGGCGTCAGCGTATCGCCCGTTTGTGCGGCGAGGCGTTTGCAGAGCAGTGTATTTATATCGAACATGCGACCGAGGGCATTGCGCTGTCAGGCTGGATCGGATTGCCGACCTTCAATCGCAGCCAGCCCGATTTGCAGTACTGGTTTGTCAACGGCCGCAGCGTTACCGACAAGACGCTGTCGCATGCGGTGCGGCACGCTTATCGCGATGTCCTGTTTCATGGACGTTACCCGGCGTACGTTCTCGATCTCACCATGGATCCGGCACGCGTCGATGCGAACGCGCACCCGGCTAAACACGAGGTGCGATTTCGCGACGGACGTCGCGTGCATGGCTTCGTCTCTCAGACGGTCGAGGTGGCGCTGAAGGACACGCGGCCCGGCGGCCACAATGTTGCGCCGATTCCGATGACGCGCGACGCTGTGTTCAGCCAGCGTGGGATGTCACTGCCTTCAAGCCCGACCTCGTGGGCGGTACGTGAAACGCTTTCGGCGTATAGCGGGATGTCGACGGCGCCGGCGTTGGCCGAGGTACCGCGGCCGGCTGGTGAGATTCCGCCGCTCGGTTTCGCGGTGGCACAGCTGGCTGGCATCTACGTCCTCGCGGAGAACAGTGAGGGCCTCGTTGTTATTGACATGCATGCGGCGCACGAGCGCATAGTCTATGAGAAGCTAAAACGCGGCTACGACGATCGCGATCTTGTGCGCCAGCCGCTGCTGGTCCCGGAAGTTATCAACGTCGCCGAGTCCGAGGCCAACCTGGTGGAACACTCTGGACATCTTCTCGAGAAGCTTGGTCTTGTCGTCGATCGATCCGGCCTGACGAGTCTGACTGTGCGAGAGGTTCCGGCGCTGTTGAAGAACGCAGATGTCGAGTCGCTGCTACGCGACGTATTGTCCGATCTGTCGGAGTCCGGGCAGAGCACTCGTATCGACGATATCAGTGACGATTACCTGGCGACGATGGCCTGTCATCACTCCGTGCGTGCGAATCGTCAGCTGACGATCGATGAGATGAATGCCCTGTTACGCGATATGGAGAGAACCGAGCGCGCCGATCAGTGCAACCACGGCAGGCCGACCTGGACGACCATAACGTTGTCGGAGCTCGATCGCCTGTTTCTTCGCGGGCGTTAGTAAACCGCCGTGAGCGCCAGTGCAATCCTGTTGATGGGGCCGACGGCGTCCCGCAAGACTGAATTTGCGGTGAGCCTCTGCAAGCGCTTTCCATGTGACGTCATCAGCGTCGACTCCGCACTTGTTTATCGAGGCATGAATATCGGCACGGCAAAGCCCGACGCCGAGACGCTCGCACGCGTGCCCCATCGTCTTATAAACATCCGTGATCCAGAGGAAAGTTACTCCGCCGGAGAATTCGTCCGCGACGCTTGTGCCGAAATGCAGGAGATTCACGCCCGCGGCCGCATCCCACTGCTGGTCGGTGGCACCATGATGTATTTTCGCGCGCTGACTGAAGGTATCGCCGATCTGCCGACGGCGAACGCTGAAATTCGGCGGGAGATCGATGCGCTTGCCGGAGAGTCCGGCTGGCCGGCGGTGCATCAGGCACTTGCAGCAGTCGACCCTGTGGCTGCCCAACGCATTAACCCGAACGACTCGCAGCGTCTGCAGCGGGCGCTGGAGGTTTATCGGATGAGCGGCAAGACGCTGACGGACTGGCAGGGCGAGGCCCAACGGCCACCGAGCACTATTGAGTACCTGAAGGTTGGATTGCAGATCGAGCCGCGAAGAGTGTTGCACCAGCGAATTGCTGTGAGGCTGGATCAAATGGTCGAGAGCGGCTTCGTGGAGGAGCTGCGAGAGCTCCGGCAACGCCCTGGCCTGAACGAGCAGAGCCCGTCCATGCGTTCCGTTGGCTATCGTCAGTTCTGGCAGTTTCTCGACGGCCGCCTGACGCTGGCGCAGGCCAGCGAGAAAGCCCTGTTTGCAACCCGGCAACTGGCCAAACGGCAGTTCACCTGGCTGCGCTCGGAAAAGTCGTTGTATACGATAAATCCACTTGAAGCCGGCGCAATCGACGCCATATCAGCCCATCTGAGGGAGCGTATTGAGGCCTAGGTCAGGTTTTTGGGCGTACTTCCGCGATTTAGGCTGTGATAGACTTTTTGGACGCTTAGGCAGAGATTCGCATTACGGCACTCCGGCGCCACCGGAACGCGGGTTTCTAGAAAAATAATTAATAATAAGGAGACCCAGAATGGCCAAAGGGCAATCACTGCAAGACCCGTTCCTGAATATCTTGCGAAAGGAAAAGGTTCCCGTCTCCATCTATCTCGTCAACGGTATCAAGTTGCAGGGGCAGGTGGATTCGTTCGACCAGTTCGTGGTTTTGCTGAAAAACAGCGTAAATCAAATGGTTTACAAGCATGCAATATCGACGGTCGTACCATCGCGCAATGTTCGTTTGCCGCTTCCCGATGATGCTCCGGGAGACGAAGACGAGTAACAAGGCGACGACGTTACTCCGTCAGGAGGACGTGATTGTTTGAACGACCGCAAAGTGGCGAGCGCGCTGTTCTCGTCTACGCGAGTTCCGATGGGTTACCCGATGTTTCAGAGCGCGAGGAGTTTGCCGAGCTGGCCCGCTCCGCGGGCGCTGTCATCGTGGGTGAGCTTCTCAGTTCGCGACGGCGGCCGGATGCGCGAACCTTTATCGGTAAGGGCAAGCTCGACGAACTTCGCACTCTCATCGCCGACAATGGTGCCGAGCTGGTGATCTCATCGGCTGCGCTGAGTCCGAGCCAGGAACGCAATCTCGAACGCGAGCTGTGCTGCCGCGTGCTGGATCGTGCAGGTCTTATCCTGGACATCTTTGCGCAGCGGGCCCGTAGTTTTGAGGGCAAGCTGCAGGTGGAGCTTGCGCAACTTCGCCACGTTTCGACGCGACTGGTACGTGGCTGGACGCATCTTGAGCGACAAAAAGGCGGTATTGGCCTGAGAGGCCCTGGCGAGACGCAGCTTGAGACCGACCGCCGCCTGATAGGCGACCGCATCCGGCAGCTCAAGGAACGGCTGGAGGAGGTCGACGCCCGGCGGACTATGAATCGACGCAACCGGGTTCGCGCAGAAATTCCGACCGTCGCGTTGGTCGGCTATACAAATGCGGGTAAATCGACCCTGTTCAACGCGCTGACAGATGCCGATGTCTACGTGAAAGATCAGCTGTTCGCGACGCTTGACCCCACCGTGAGGCGCCTGGATCTGCCGGAAGGCGAGCATGTCGTACTTGCCGATACGGTTGGTTTTGTGCGCGATCTGCCGCACGAGCTCATTGCGGCGTTCCGGTCGACGCTGCAGGAGGCGCGCAAGGCGGATCTTATCCTGCACCTGATCGATGCCAGTGATCCGAATCGCTGGCAGCGCGTTCGCCAGGTCAATGCAGTGTTAAAGGAGCTCGACGCCGACCAGGTACCGCAAATACGGGTGTACAATAAGATCGATAAGTTGGATCGAGAGCCCCGCATCACGAATAATCGCGATGGCGAGGGGCGCGCGGTCTGGCTTTCAGCCGTTACGGGCGACGGTATCCCGATGCTCAAAGATGCGATCGCGCGTCGTCTGCGCCAGAAGACGGTGCGGCGCGTTATTCATCTGTTACCGGCGCAGGGGCGAGAGCGGGCTAAACTATTTGAGCTCGGCGCTGTCACTTCAGAGCAGGCGCTGGAAGAGGGTGGCTGGTCTCTGGCGCTGAAAATGACTGAAAAGGACTTGCGGCGATTCCTAAAGCGTGAAAATCTCGCCGATCGAGATCTGGAACCGTTGCCGATGAAGCCATCGGCGTCGGCGGCAAACGAGTGAGAAGTATCGATACTATGGCATGGAACGAATCAGGAAACGGAAAGGACCCT
>CAYTTZ010000179.1:0-5990 GCA_964440945.1 uncultured Woeseiaceae bacterium | reverse complement strand
CTGTTCCGGATCGCAGGCCATGATCCGGTCGACCGACTTGTGCGCTTCGACTGGATCAAAACTGGCTGGCGTCGATGTCGGGTAGATGAATTCTCCGTTGGCCGTGTCGAGCTCGCGATAAGAAACGCCGAAGTTGTCGCCGGTGAACACGCCAAGCGATGTCGGGTCGTTGAGACAATAATGGTGGCGCGCATGCCCTTCGGTAAACAGCGTTTGCATCGAGCGGCCGTTGAAGTCTATCCAGCCATCGTCGTCCGCCACCACGACGCGCTGCTCGTCGATCGGTCGAAGCTCGCCGTACATTTCACGCGTGCGCTCGACACCGTACACGCCTTCTGTCCCCTTGATCAGCCTCGCGGGATCGATCATGTGCGGCGCGCCGCGCGGATGAATGACGCAGCGCGCATTGGGCAAGTGCTGCATCAGCAGCCCCGCACCCCCGGCGTGGTCGAGGTGCACGTGTGTCAGGAAGACGAAATCAATGTCCGCCGGGTCCAGGTCGCGTTGTTGCAGAGAATCCAGCAGCAGCGGCACGCTGGCGTTGGTGCCCGTGTCGACAAACGCGGCGCGGGCGCCCTCGACGATCAGGTGGCTGGCATCCTGCATCGGACGAGCATATTCGGTATCAACGGCAAAAATGCCGTCGTTCAATGTGGTTACTTGCGCGCTGCCGCCGGGCATCGTGTCTGTCAGTCCGAGCGACGCAAGCGCTACTCCACCAGCGTCGTTTCGAGCCCTTTCAGCCGGGCAAAGTAGCGCGCCAGCAAAGGGACGTCCTTTTCATCAATCAGCGCCGCCTGTGCGCCCATGATGGCATTGGCGCGGGCGCCGCTCTTGTATCCCTTGAGGGCGTGCTCGAGATAACTCTCTTGCTGCCCTGCCAGCGTCGGCCACTGCGCGCTCACACTGATGCCGTTTTGTCCATGGCAGGCAACGCAAGCCGATGCGGTAGGAGGAACCGACTCTACCTGCGAGCCGCCGGCTGAAACAGTGTCGTTACCCAGCGTCGCCAGGTACGCGGATACGTCCTCGATCTGCTGATCGCTAAGACTCGTAGCCTGTGCCTGCATCGTCGGGTGCGGGCGCTCGCCACTGCGATAGCCTTGCAGCGCAATCACGAGATAACCGGCTTTCTGACCGCCGAGCCTGGGCACCCGGAAGGAAGGATAGGCGTTGCGGTAGCCTTCGATGCCGTGGCAACCGAGGCAGGTATAGCCGAGTTCCCGGCCGGCCTCCGGATCGCCTTCGGCGAAAGCGGGCTCGCTCAGGAAAAGGCCCGCTAAAAGCAGGGACAGGGCGCTGGCTACGGTCTTCATGTTCGCAATCACTTGATGAATTGTCGGAAATCTCACCCTTTCATGGCACCGGGTGATTCGTGAGGTCGCTATGGTAGTGACACTTAGGCGTGATTTCTAGCCATGCCGCACAAGATAGCGCCGAGCGGCGTGCTAGGATCGGGCCGAATCCGTGATCTCGACAGGTACTTATTGTGAAGAAAAGCTTAGTGGCCGTGCTGGTCCTCCTCGCCGTCATCATCATCGTCTCGCCGGGCATCCTCGGTCGGATGGCCGAAAAGAGCGTTGACGAAAACCTCAACTGGGCGGCCGCCGAGCAGGGCGACGTCGTCATCAGCTCCGATAAATTCGATCGCGGCTGGTTTTCCTCCGAAGGACAGCACCGCATCGAAATCAAGGACGGCAACCTTGCCTCGATGCTGACGGACGTCACCCCCCCGGGGAAGTCGCTGCCCGTGCTCGTGATCGACACGCACATCGATCACGGCCTGATTCCCATTTCGTCACTGTCCGGTGAAAACGGCTCGCTGGCCCCGGGCCTTGGCCGAGCCGTCTCGACGCTAAGCGTCGAGCTGGGCGATGGCAAGACGGTCGAGCTACCGGGGAAAATTTACAGTAACTTAGGGCTTGGCGGAGCACTTGAGTCCAGCTACCAGGTCGATGAGGGCTCACACGCGGACGACGACACGACAATCGCCTGGGGCAACAGCAAGATTGACGTCACAACGAGCGCCGCAAGCGGCGATGTCGAGTTCGCAGGGGATATTAGTGGTCTCTCCGTTAGCGACCGGTCAGAGTCAGTCGAGATCGGCGGACTGACGTTTTCCGGCAGCCAGAAGCGGACGAAGTACGGCTTCTCCGTCGGCGACATGAAGATGGAGCTCGACGGGATGTCGGTTGCCACCAATGGCGCTGCGGCCGGTGGCATCAAGTCGATGAGCGTTGACGGTTACACCAAGCTCGATGGCGACCGGGTCGACGGCCGCACCACCTTTAAGATGGAATCGCAGACGTTACCGATGTTTGGCGAAGTCCTGGTTTCCGGCGATGTCAGCCTTGCCGGCGCAGACGCGGAGGCCATTGGTAGCCTGACCCGGAAGATGGGCGCAATGGACCCGTCTCCGAACCCGATGCAGGGCTTTCCCGAAATCGAAGACGACCTGAAGCGCCTGCTGGCCTCCGGGGTTGAGCTGCGCTTCGATCAGCTCGACGTGGCGCTGCCGATGGGCACGGTCGAGACGACGCTCGCCCTCACTGTCGCCGAAACCGACGCTGGCGCTTTCGAATGGACATCCATGCTGCTGTCCACTGCCGGTGCCGCGAAAATCTCCGTACCCGCGGAGCTCGTCGACATGGCGCTCGCGATGAACCCGCAGGCAGGGATGGTTGTTGGCATGGGCTTTCTCCTGAAGAACGGCGATGTCTATGAAATGGACGCCAAGCTAGAGAAGGGTCTGCTGACCATCAACGGCGCACCGATACCGATTCCGTTGGGCAGCTTCTAGCCAGCACGCGACCCGCGCAGGTCTATCTCATCCGCGCGGTGGCAGGCCACGCGCGTCCCGCCTATGTCTTGGGCCGCGGGCCGCCTGGTTGCACAAATATCGACTGCGTACTGGCATCGCGGATGAAATACGCAGCCTGAGGGCGGGTGCAACAATGACGGGACCTCGCCCTGCAGCGGCGCCTTTATCGAGGGTGCGACCGGGTCAGGCGTCGGAACGGCATCGATCAGCGCGCGCGTATACGGGTGGCGCGGATGCACGAATAGCGCGGCATTGTCGGCAAGCTCGACGAGCCGCCCCATGTACATGACCAGGACGCGATGACTGATGGACCTGACGACCGCCAGGTCATGCGAAATAAACAGCATCGACAGGCCGGTTTCCTCTTGAATCTTTCTTAAGCGCGCCAGGACGCGCTCTCTCACGGATCCGTCAAGCGCGGCGACCGCTTCGTCGCAAATCAGCACCTTCGGCCCCAGTACGAGCGCGCGCGCAATGGCAACACGCTGTGCCTGACCACCGGACAGCTCATGCGGGTAGCGCCGCAGGTAGACATCGCTAAGCCCGACCTGCTCCAGCGTCTCGACGACTCGCGCTGCGCGTTCGACAGCCGCCAGCTGCGGCTCGTGCACGAGCAGCGACTCCTCGACGATGGCCTGCACGCGCATCTGCGGGTTCAGCGCGCTAAGCGGGTCCTGGAACACGAGCTGCAGGTCGCGCCGTTGTGACTGCGCGCGCTGTTCGACGGGCCCCTCCAGCGGTGCACCGGCATAAACCGCGCGACCCGACTCCATCGGTATAAGCCCCAGCAGCGCGCGTACGAAGCTCGACTTTCCCGAGCCGGACTCGCCGACAATCGCAATGGTCTCGCCGCTGCGCAACGACAGACTGACTTCGCGTACCGCCTGCAGCCGTTCGCGGCCGAATGCTTTGTAGCTTACCGAGGCGGCTTCAACGCCGAGTATCGATGCACCGGTTGCTGGCGGCGGAATGTCAGCTTTGTCGATGCGCGGTGCCGCCTCCAGCAAAGTCCGGGTGTGTTCATGGCCCGGCGAAGAAAAAAGCGAAGTCGTAGCGCCTGCGTCGACAACCCTTCCGGACTCAAGCACCAGCATGCGCTCACAGTGGCCGGCAACGACACCCAGGTCGTGCGTGATGAGCAGCAATGCGGTCTCGTCCCGAATCTCTTCCAGTAGCTCGAGTATCTGCGCCTGGACCGTAACATCGAGCGCCGTTGTCGGCTCATCGGCGATCAGGAGGTCCGGCTCGGCGATCAGCGCGGAGGCGAGCATGACGCGCTGTCGCATGCCACCCGAAAGCTCGTGCGGGAAGGCGCGGAGCTGTTGCTTTGCGTCCGGCAGGCCTACACGCCTGAGCATGTCGATGATGCGCGCATCGACGTCCGGTCCGTCAGCCAGCTTGTGTCGCACGAGAATCTCACGCAGCTGCCGGCCTATTCGAAGGTAGGGGTTCAGCGCCTGCATCGGATCCTGGAAGACAATGCCGATACGCCGTGCGCGTACCGAATTCAGCGAGTCTTCACTTGCGCCGAGCAACTCAAGCCCCGCAAACCGGATGCTGCCGGATGCGCGCGCCTGTCGCGACAACAGTCCGAGAATCGCGAGCGCCGTTTGTGACTTCCCGGAACCGGACTCTCCGACCAGGCCGACCGACTCGCCGCGCGAAACGGCGAAACTGACGTCGTCGACGACAGCCGCGTCACCGTACTTTACCGACAGCCCCTTGACCTCCAGCAGGCTCACGATCCATGCCTCACATCAAAGTAATCGCGCAGCCCATCGCCGAGGAAGTTGAAACAGAGCAAGATGGCTGCCAACAACCCGGCCGGTATCAGGAGCGCCCAGGAAGCGTTTTCCATTTGCCTCACCCCGGCATTAACGAGCGCGCCGAGCGAGGTTTGCGGCTCCTGCACGCCGAGGCCGAGAAAGCTCAGGAACGACTCGACGAGGATCGCTTGCGGGATAGTCAGGGTTACGTATACGACGACGATGCCGATCAGGTTTGGCGCAATATGGCGAAGAATAATCCGCGCCGTGCTGACCCCCGTCAGCCGGGCTGCCTGCACGAATTCGCGCTCTCTGAGGCTTAAAGTCTGGCCGCGAACGATACGCGCCATATCGAGCCAGTTGACCGCGCCGATCGCCACGAAGATCAGGAGAAAGTTTCTCTCGAAAACAACCATCAGCAAGATAACGAAGAAGATAAACGGCAGCGCGTACAGCGTATCAACGACGCGCATCATGACCGCGTCGACACGACCGCCGACGAAGCCGGCGATGGCGCCATAGGCAACACCAATAACAAGACTGACGAAGCTTGCGACAACGGCAACCAACAGCGTCACGCGGATGCCAAGCATGGTTCGAACAAACAGGTCTCTGCCGAGTTCGTCGGTACCAAACCAGTGGGCCGCCGCCGTTGTCGGTGGCGACATCGGCAGATCGAAGTTCGTCGTGAGGTAATCGTTGGGACTTACCCAGGGACCAAGCAGCGCGAACGCCGCAGTCACCAACAGCATCCCGCCGCTGACGCGTATCGCCCGGTTTCGCACAAGACTCACCGGTAACGCACTCGCGGATCGATCACGCCGTAGAGCACATCGACGACCAGGTTCAGCGAGACAATCAGTGTCGCGTAGAAAACGACAATCCCCAGCACCAGCGTGTAGTCGCGGTTAAGCGCGCCGCGCACGAAAGACTGTCCGAGGCCCGGTATGCCGAACACCTCTTCAACGACGACCGAGCCCGTGAGAATTGCCGCGATAGCCGGACCCAGGTACGACAGCACCGGAAGAAGCGCCGGCTTCAAGGCATGCAGGCGAACAACCGTCAGCATACCGAGGCCTTGCGCGCGTGCGGTTCGAATAAAATCACGCGATAGCACATCGATCATGCTCGCTCTCGTGAGCCGGGCGATGTACGCGATCTGCGGCAGCGCGAGCGTAATGACGGGAAGCACCAGCCTCGAGGCGCCCGTCGCGCTGCTCCAGCCAACCGGCAGCCATTGCAGCTTGACGGCAAAAAGCAGGACAAGGACCGGCGCGACCACGAACACCGGAACGGATATGCCGGTCATCGAAAAGGCCATGATCCAGCGGTCGACGTAAGAGTCCTGCCGGAGCGCCGCAATCGTTCCCGCGCCGACGCCGACAATGACAGCGAGCGCCATC
>CAYTTZ010000178.1:0-5993 GCA_964440945.1 uncultured Woeseiaceae bacterium | reverse complement strand
CCAATGGCCGGGGTATCGAGCCGTGGAATGCCTCGGAGGAACTCCAGCAGAGCTACTACCGTGAGCTGCTGGAATGGACTACCGAGGAACGCATTCTCACCTTCGTATTCGAGGCATTTGACGAGCCCTGGAAAGGCTCCCCGGACGCGCTGGAGCCCGAGAAACACTGGGGCCTGTTCGACGTCAAACGCAAGCCCAAACTCGTGATGCAGGAGCTGTACGCCGAGCTGATCCGCTAGCCTGTGTCGGCAGACTTCAAGCCAAGTCACTGGTTTGCAACAAGAATCGATTTGACAGCGTTGTCAATTCGGGTTGTAATCCAGTGCATAATGATAATAAGAACTATTTACCAAGTACCGGTGCGCCTTGATGCCTAGACCAACGATCTTCGATGTGGCAAAAGTTGCCGGTGTCTCAATAAAGACCGTTTCCCGAGTCGTGAATCACGAGCCGAATGTGCGCGAGTCCACCCGGGAGCGCGTGGAAGACGCCATCGCCGTACTCAAGTATCGGCCGGACCAGTCGGCACGTAATCTGGCCAGCCAGCGTTCGCACCTTATCGGCCTGGTTTACGACGACCCGGCCGCCTACGAGAATCCGTCCAGCGGCTATATTCTCGATTTGCAGCAGGGCGCACTGAAGGGCAGCAAGTCCGCCCTTTCCGAACTGCTAATTCATCCCTGCGACTTTCGCAAAAAAGACGTCGGCGTAAATTTGAAGGCGTTCATAGAAGATACGCGACTGTCCGGCATCATCCTCGCGGCACCACTTTCGAACATGCCGAAGATCGTTCGCGCGATCAAAGCCACAGGCACGCCGCTGGTACGCCTTTCGCCGGGCAACGGCAGCGCAAAGGAAACGTCTGTTTCAACGAACGATCGCGAAGTCTGTGCTGAGATGACCCGGTATCTCGCAGGACTGGGGCACCAGCGCATCGCATTCATAAACGGCGACCCCAACCACAAGGCGGTTGCCAACCGCTACCCCGGTTACACGGACGGGCTGCGTGATAGCGGCCTCGAGTTCTCCGAGCAACTCGTCGCGAGCGGCAATAATTCCTTCGGCTCGGGTTTGAGCTGCGCTGAAACGCTGCTCACCCTGAATCCGCGGCCGACCGCGATCTTCGCGGCAAACGACGATATGGCGGCCGGCGTGCTTCGTGCTGCCAATCGCCTGGGAATCGACGTGCCGGGGCAGCTATCGGTAGCCGGTTTCGATGATACTGCGCTTGCCCAACAGATTGACCCGCCGTTGACAACGGTCCGCCAGCCACTCGTCGATATGGCCAAGCATGCGGTGGAGATGTTGGCCGAACCAAAAGACGGTAAGAGCAGCGAGAATCACCAGGTCGTACCGGCGACGATCATGATCCGCGAGTCCACGGGACCGGCGCCGGACTAGAGACGGTTCAGCTGCGCCGCTGAGCCTGTCCAGCGTTACTGTTCCCCGCTCATCCCCTGATGAACAGACGCGGATAGAAGCGGACGCCGTAAGTTAACTCCAGTGGTCGCTTGCTTGCGACGTTCGCAAAAATGTTCAACGACACCTGGTCGCTTACCTTGTCATTAGGCTGAAAAGCGAGGTCGAGGAAGACCATCTCGCCCTGCAACCGGCTACCGGTGAATTGCAGCTTCCGCTGGCTTTCCTCGTTCTGAGGCTTGACGTGCCTGACGTCGCCGCGCAGCTAGTAGACGTCCAGGTTAATGCTTGCGAAGTGCTGGTCGACCGCCGCCCTGCTCGCGGTATACGGGTCCATTGTGAAGATTTCACGCAGCATGTCATAGGCCATTCTCGGCCGCGCCATCGCAATACCATCAGAGTTAGAGGGACCGAGAGCAGTGATACCAAACCACTCCTCGTTCATGTTGTTCTTGCCTTCGGCCCAGTCGAAGAGATACGCCTCGTTGGACCACGATGCGTTGTTGTCCTGAATGTCCAGGTTCTCGGTCTGCAGGTATTTCCACCATTCGTCGCGCCACTCGAAGACAAAGGCGCCGAGTGAATTACCTTCCTCACCCTGCCCGTACGACTTGTTGTACATCTCCTGCCACTGGTCTTTCAGTATCAGGGCCTGAGATCGCTGGTCTTCAACAAAGTCACGCGCGTTGAAGGCGTCACTACCAAATTCGAAGAAAATAACCGGAAGGTCCAGCTTTTGTTCTACGTCACACCATAGCCCTGTAAAGCTCTTGCCGCGATAGGCATTCGTACCCAGCAGATCGAGGTTAGGAATGAGCTCCGCAATCAGGTCGATATACTGGATATCGCCGTTGACGATCGTAAACGGGTGATTCGGGTCAATGGCCTTACCCGCTTCCGTCACTTCGTTCCAAAGGCTATACAGGTACTTTGCCTTGGCCGTGTTCTGCTCGCCCTCGGGCAGATTTTCGATTTCGAAACTGGACCAGGACAAGCCGTAGTTGCTCTCATTGCCGAAGGCAAACATCAGCACGCCGGGAACATCTTTGTACCGCTGGACGAAATCCTGCATGTCGCGCTTCAGGGTCTCACGCGTCAGCGGATCGGAGTAATCGGTGAACGGTATCCAATTGCCGCCGACGTTATGGCCATATCGGCCCATCAGCGGGTTGATGACTGACATTATGCCGTGCTCGCGGTAGATGTAGGTCACCCACTTCGGCGGTATCATCTTGAAACTGCGAATTGTATTGACACCCATGGCCTTCATCAGGCCGAACTCGTAATCGAGCACCTTGCGGATAGCGTCGTCGGACCGGCCAAACAGGTTGTAGGTGTGGTTCTGGCCGCGCGGCGTGTAACCCCACACTACACCCTTGATGTAATAATCCTCGCCGTTGACCAGCAGCTTCCAGCCATTCTCGTCTTTGTACGTTTTTACGACGTCCGCGGCGACTGCCAGGCTCGAGAGTCGAACGCTGAGGATCAACGTCACCGTCAGCGCGCCGAAGACTTTTATCATGCTCTTGAACGAACTTCTTCCCGCCATAGCGAACACTCGTTTAATAAGTTTGGTTTCCTGAGGAACGTCGATTTTGTTCATTGTCTTCTTCGATCTCCCTGGTTAACTACAACGGATACGATGTCAATGAAGACGTCCATCGTGCAAGCAATATTTGCGCCGCAGTCCACGGCCGGGCGCGCAGCTGAATCGACGAGACTGGTGGACAGCGAACTAAGCCGACTGAATCAGGGAGCGCCCGAGTAAACACGCACATAATCCACTTCCATGGTTACAGGAAACACAGTCGAACCGTTCGGTGCCCCGGGAAAATTGCCGCCAACGGCCACGTTGAACAAGATGTAGAAGCGCTGGTCGAACGGTGCCGGAAACGCGGCAGCCGAGGAAAACCAGGTATTCTGCATACCGTACAGAACACCATCCACGTACCAGCGAATTTCATCCACGTCCCACTCCAGCGCGTAGGTATGAAACTCGTCGGTGGCGCTGCCCGGCACCGTGTATTGGTCGCCCGTAAAAACATTGCTCGGCCACTCGCCGCCGTAGTGAAGGGTGCCCACCACCGAATTACCCCCCGATCCGCCGAGGTTCACCGCTTCCATAACGTCGATCTCACCGGACGCCGCCCATGTTCCGTAGACGCTATCCTGCGGCAGCAACCAGAAGGCGGGCCACAGGCCCTGCCCTCCCGACAGCCGCATACGCGCCTCGATGCGTCCATACCGGAATGCAATTCGATCGCGCGTGTTAATTCGTGCGGACGTGTAATCGTAGCCGCCCTGCGACTCCGGGCGTGCCGTGATCCTGAGTACCCCGTTTATGAGTTCGGCATTGTCCGGGAGGTAATACTCCAGCTCATTGTTACCCCATCCCGGAATGCCATACTGGCTGCCATCGCCCGTTTCGAAATACCAGGTCTCGGGATCAAGCTGGGTTCCGTCGAACTCATCGCTCCAGACAAGGTTGAGCGTACCGCCCGGTGCAATTTCGCTGTTATCGAGCGACGTCAGGACCGGGTTGGAGATATTGACATTGGTCGGCGTTGGCATCGGCGGCGGTGGATTTGGAAGGGAATCAGGCGCTGATGCGCCGCTGCCTCCACACGCAGAAACTGAAAGGCATAGGGTCACTAGCAAGCTAAAAAACCGCAATTCGCGCGCACTGGCTTTCATCGAACATCGTCCCAAGATACGGATCCGTCCCGAAACATACGCGATATGGACTGCAGAGTTCAAACGCGCCGGGGTGGCGCTTGGAGCAGCGGGTCGATTAAGCAAGGCTTTATCCTGCCCCGTTGAAGCGGGGGCGCGGAGAAAAGACCTCAAACGAAAAGAATTCATGCCTGAGTTGAGAAAAATTTAAGTGGGGTCAGCGAAGTTCTGCACGATCCAGTCCCGCAGCAGCGAGACGCTCTCGTCCCCTGCCCGGTCCCCGGAGCAGACCAGGTAATAGCTGACATCGGCTACGTATTCGTCCTTGAACAGGCGCACGACGCTGCCCTCCTTGAACCACAATTCGCCAATAGGCACCGGTACCAAAGCAGCGCCAATGCCGCGCTGCGCGGCCCGTACGACTGCGATCATTGAATCCAGTCGAGTAATCCTGGTGTCGGCCGGCAGCTCGATACGCGCCGCTTTCGCCCACCGATTCCAGGCTTTGGGGTACGTTTCGTGCACGATGATGGGGAAGTCGCTGACGATCTTCCTGTTCTTTATTTTTAGATTCTTCTTGAACGCTGGCGAACCGGCCGGCGCCAACCGCAAAGGGAACAAAAGGTTCGACGGCATGTTCGCAGGCGGTGCTCTGAACAATCGAATCGAGAGGTCGGCATCGGACGGATGTTTCTCCGAGGACTCATCGCTGGTGCCGACCTGGATATCGATCTCCGGATGCTTCGCGGTGAACTCGCTCAAGCGCGGCACAAAGTACTCGCTGGCAAAAAACGGCTGTACGGAAATACGTATCGAACTCTTGACCGCGCCCTTCTTGTATTTGGCGGCGACGGCATTCAATTGTTCGATTAACGGGCTGACATCGTCGTACAACGACTGGCCGGTTGCCGTCAGGCGGAGATCGCGACTATTGCGATCGAACAACTGCTCGCCGAGTTCCTCCTCGAGACTCTTGATCTGGTGGCTTACAGCAGACGCCGTAATGAAAAGTTCTTCGCCGGCCGTACGAAAACTTTCGTAGCGTGCGGCAACGCAAAACGTGCGCAGACCGCGAAGGGAGAGTTTGGGTTTGCTGGGCATTGTGGGCTATTCGGCCTCTGTAGATAAAAGATCTTTGACAACCTGTTTCGGCGTTCGATCCACAAAGAAAATACCCCAGTGCTTTTCCGCGCCATCGGGATTGTCCGGATTGCCTTTCCAAGGTTCGTCGAAGGCCTCGAAGAAGAACACCGTCGTGTTTGTCGCACTGGCCCATTCGTCCAGTTCACGATAGTAGCGGGTCTGGTTAGCCTCGCTGGCTCGATCGCTGAATTCCATGGCAGTCGTCGGCCAGCCTGCTTCCAGTATCGCTATGGGTTTATCGGGCAGTGCCGCATGAACGCGATCGATATTCTCGATCGTGTACGAAAGCGCCTCGTCGATATTCTTCTCCTCCCAGGCGGGATAGGTATGCACGCCGAGAAAATCGGCTTCGGCCGCCAGCGGCGCACCGTCGAGTATCCACCACTCGTAGTTGTCGGCAACGGTCACCGACTGCTCGATAGCAGCCTTTACCTGGCGGACGTACTCGATGACCTTGTCCAGCGGCACCATATGGTCGTTCCATTCGACCAGCGCCTCGTTACCGACGTTCACGGCTACCACGATATCGTCGAAACGGTTTGCGAGCTCTATACCACGTTTTGTCTCTGCAGCATTTTCCAACCTGTTCTGAGCGAGTTTCTTGTCGGATATAGGTTCGTCCAGCCACGGGCATCTCTCGTGATTGCTGAATTCCGCATCCAGCCAGATGCCAAGCAGGACCTTGATCGGCAATTCGTGTTGCTCGATCAGCTCGAGCGTCATCAGCGTATTCTCTTTGGAGTCGTAAAGGCGGATCA
>CAYTTZ010000177.1:0-6025 GCA_964440945.1 uncultured Woeseiaceae bacterium | reverse complement strand
GGATCGCCTCGACTACGTATCGATGATGTGCAACGAGCATGCCTACGTGATGTCGATCGAAAAGTTACTTGGCGTACAGGTACCGACGCGCGCGCAGTACATCCGTGTGATGTTCGACGAGATCACGCGGATACTGAATCACCTCATGTGGCTTGGCGCGCACGGCCTCGACATCGGCGCCATGACGATGTTCCTCTATTGTTTCCGTGAGCGCGAAGATCTCATGGACTGTTACGAGGCAGTATCGGGCACGCGCATGCACGCAACGTACTATCGGCCTGGAGGTGTGTACAGGGACCTGCCGGAGTTGATGCCGAAGTACCAGGAATCGAAATTCCGTAGCAAGAAAAAGCTCGATAGCATGAATGCGAATCGTGAGGGCTCGCTACTCGATTTTATCGAGTCGTTTACCGATCGTTTCCCCGCCTGCGTAGACGAATACGAAACGCTCCTTACGGATAATCGAATCTGGAAGCAGCGCACTGTGAATATCGCTGTAGTGTCGCCGGAACGTGCCATGCAACTCGGGTTCTCGGGTCCGATGCTGAGAGGTTCGGGCGTGGAGTGGGATCTTCGCAAGAAACAGCCCTATGCAGCCTACGACCAGATGGATTTTGATATCCCCGTCGGAGTAAACGGCGACTGTTATGACCGCTATCTCGTGCGTGTCGAGGAAATGCGGCAGTCGAATCGAATTATTCGTCAATGTGTCGATTGGCTGCGCAACAACCCCGGGCCGGTGATTGTCGACGACAGCAAGGTCGCACCGCCGCCGCGTGTCGAAATGAAAGACGACATGGAATCGTTGATCCATCACTTCAAGCTGTTCACGGAAGGCTATTGCGTACCACTGGGCGAAGCTTATGCCGCGGTCGAACATCCCAAGGGTGAGTTTGGTGTCTACATTGTCTCGGACGGCGCCAACAAACCGTACCGGGTGAAGATTCGTGCTGCCGGTTTCGCACATCTTTCCGCGATGTCGGAGATGGTCGAGGGCCATATGCTGGCCGACGTCGTTGCGGTCATTGGTACGCAGGACATCGTTTTTGGCGAGGTGGATCGATGAGTTACGTCCTCTCCGATCACGTCAGGGAAGAAATAGAGCACTGGAAGTCGCGTTTTCCTGAGGGCAGGCAGCGTTCGGCAGTACTTAGCGCGCTGCACGCAGTTCAGCACGAGAACCACGGCTATCTGACTGCCGAGCAGTTGAACGCCGTAGCCGACTATCTTGAGTTGCCGACAATCCAGGTATACGAGGTCGCAACGTTCTACTCGATGTTCCAGACGAAGGAGGTCGGTCGCAACGAAGTTGCCATTTGCACCAACGTCTCCTGCATGTTGCGTGGCGCAGAGGATATCGTCGACCACGTCGAGGGTAAGCTGGGCACCAAGCTGGGCCAGAGTACGGAAGATGGCCGCATTTTCCTCAAGAAGGAAGAAGAGTGCGTGGCTGCCTGTTGCGGTGCTCCGGTAATGATGGTCAATCACAAGTATTACGAAAACCTGACGAAAGAGCAGGTCGATGAAATCCTGGACGGACTCGACTGATGGCCTACGAACAGAATCTGGTCTGCTTTAATACGCTGGGCTCTGACGAGTCATGGACGCTGGCAACCTACGAGAAACACGATGGCTACCAGACGTGGCGCCGTGTGCTGGCTGGTGAATTGACGCCTGAGGAGATAATCGATGAGGTCAAGGCATCCGGCTTACGCGGTCGCGGCGGAGCGGGCTTCCCGACGGGGCTGAAGTGGAGTTTCATGCCGCGCAAAGCCGACGTTCAGAAGTACCTCGTTTGCAACTCGGACGAAAGTGAACCAGGCACCTGTCATGACCGGGACGTGCTTCGCTATAACCCGCATGCGCTGGTCGAAGGTATGGCGATCGCCGCCTATTCCATGGGTGCAACCGTTGCCTATAACTATATTCGTGGTGAGTTTCTGGATGAGCCGGTGCCGCGTTTCGAGGCTGCGGTCAAGGAAGCCTACGAGGCCGGCCTGCTCGGTAAGAACATCCAGGGTTCTGGCATCGACTTCGACTTGAATACCTTCGTAGGCGCAGGCGCTTATATTTGCGGTGAAGAAACGGCCTTGCTCGAGTCGCTCGAGGGCAAGCAGGGCAGGCCGCGATTCAAGCCGCCGTTTCCGGCCAACTTCGGGCTCTACGGCAAGCCGACGACCATCAACAACACACAAAGCCTCGCCAGCGTGCCGGCTATCCTGCGCAATGGCGCAGCCTGGTTTGCTGCGTTGGGGCCTGAAGGGTCGGGCGGCACGGCGCTGTTTTCGGTTTCCGGTCACATCGAGAAGCCGGGCAACTACGAGTTGCCGATGGGCATACCCTTCAAGGATCTGCTGAACGATATCTGCGGCGGTATGCTCGGCGGCAGGAAGCTGAAGGCCGTGATTCCCGGCGGTTCATCCTGCAAGGTACTGCCGGCCGAAATCATCATGGATTGCACGATGGACTACAACTCGCTGCAACAGGCCGGATCGTCGTTCGGCACCGGCGCGGTTATGGTCATGGACGAGACAACCTGCATGGTTAAAGTGCTGCGGAGAATTTCGCAGTTCTACATGGCCGAATCCTGCGGTCAGTGCACGCCTTGCCGCGAAGGCACCGGCTGGCTCTACCGAATGCTGAGCCGCATACTTGAGGGCAATGGCGAGCAGGAGGACCTCGACAAGCTGGTCGATGTCGCGAACAAGATCGAAGGCCACACGATTTGCGCGCTCGGCGACGCGGCTGCGTGGCCCGTACAGAGTTTTCTTAGTCACTTCCGCCACGAGTTCGAGTACATGGTTCGAAACAACGGTCGAAGCATCGTGGATAGTGAAACCGAGGCGGCTGCATAGTTGTCATGAGTGACGATATCCTGAACATTGAGGTTGACGGCAAGCCGGTCGAGGCGCGCAGGGGGCAGATGATCATCGAGGTCACGGATGCCATCGGTGCCTACGTGCCGCGCTTCTGTTATCACGAGAAGCTCAGCGTTGCGGCGAACTGTCGCATGTGCCTTATCGAAGTTGAGAAGGCGCCGAAACCAATACCGGCCTGCGCAACGCCCGTGGCCGACGGTATGAAGATCTTTACGAAGTCACCGAAAGCCATTGCCGCGCAAAAAGCGACCATGGAGTTCCTGCTAATCAATCATCCGCTTGACTGCCCGATCTGCGATCAGGGCGGCGAGTGTGAGCTGCAGGATCTTGCGATCGGCTATGGCCGCGATGTGTCCCGGTATAACGATGGCAAGCGCGTCGTTAAAGACAAGGATATTGGTCCGCTGGTCTCGACCGACATGACGCGCTGCATTCACTGCACGCGCTGCGTTCGCTTCGGCGAGGAGATTACGGGCAAGGCGCAGCTCGGTACGATCGGTCGTGGCGAGAACGTCGAAATTAGCACCTACGTCGAACAAAGTGTTGATCACGAGATGTCCGCCAACATTATCGATCTCTGTCCCGTGGGAGCGCTGAACAACAAGCCATATCGCTACAGCGCGCGTTCCTGGGAGATGGTACAGCGCGAAACTGTATCGCCGCACGACTGCGTTGGCTCAAACATGTACGCGCACGTGCTACGCGGTACGGTCAAACGTGTGGTGCCGCGCGTCAACGAGGCCATCAATGAGACCTGGCTGTCGGATCGCGATCGTTTCAGCTACGAGGCCATATACAGCGACGAGCGACTGATGTCGCCGCGCATCAAGGAAAATGGTGTCTGGCGCGATATCGACTGGGAAGACGCCCTGGGAGCAGCGGCCGACGTGCTGCAGCAGGCGGATGCGGAGAAGATCGGGCTTATTTCGACATCGGCCATCACTGTGGAAGAAGGGCACCTGCTTGCACAGCTGGCGGATCACCTCGGCACAGCCAATATTGATCACCGTGTGAATCGCCGCGATGTGTCGGACCAGGACGACGACCCGATGTACCCGTCGCTGGGCTGCAGTATTGCCGACATCGAGGCGCAGCCCGCGATCCTGGTTGTTGGCTCGAATATTCGGGCAGAAGCACCGATTATTGCGCATCGACTGCGCAAAGCGGCCCTGGCCGGTGCAGAGATCAGCTTCGTCAACAATGTCGACTACGAATACTTCTTCGACGTAGCCAATTACCTGTCAGGCGAAGGGCTCGTACAGTCGCTGGCTGGGATAGCCGTCGCTGCGTCGGATGGCAAGCCCTTACCCGATACCGTTGCCGCCATCTGTGAAGGGGTGACCCCCGACGAACAGCACATCGCCGTTGCCCGCTCACTCAGCGATGCCGATGGCGGCCTCGTGCTGCTGGGCGCAGTAGCGGGGCGACACGCTGCCTATACCGCGGTCCGCGCTCTTGCGTCGTGTATCGCCGAGCTGACAGGCGCCACATTTGGCGGTCTTTCGGAGGGACCGAACTCTGCGGGCGCCTCTCTCGCCGGTGTCCTGCCACATCGAATGCAGGGGGGCGAGAACCGCGAGTCGTCAGGTTTGGGCGTGGCCGCGATGTTGTCGGAAACCCTGGACGCGGTCGTGTTGGTCAACGTAGAGCCGGAGGCTGACATTCACGCGACGTCCGATGGCGTCGCGAAGCTCTCGGGCCAGCAGTTCGTTGTCGCACTTACGCCGTTCGTTTCAGAAGGGCTGCTGGAATGCGCCGACCTGTTGCTGCCCACCGGCACATTTGCCGAGACGTCGGGCACCTACGTGAACGTCGAGGGAACCTGGCAGAGCTTTTCCGGTGTAGCCAGTCCGGTTGGCGAGAGCCGCCCGACCTGGAAAGTACTTCGCGTGCTTGCGAACCTTGTGGATGCGCCGGGCTTCGAGTATGTGACCAGTGAAGATGTTCGGGATGAATTTGTCGAGCAGCTCGGTGACGTTTCAACCAGCGATGCCTACGAAGGCACGGTAAAGATTGCCAAGCCGAATGGCCTTGACGCGCCGGACAATGAGATCGACGTGTCGCTTTACTCTGTAGACGCTACGGTGCGAAGGGCCTTCGCATTGCAGCAGACCGACGAGGCTCGTCGTGCTGCTGACAAGGGTGAGTCTTGATGCCACAGTTTGTCATTGACTTCGTCGACTGGTGCCTGGCGGTTTTCAATTCGCTGCCGGCCCTGTTGCAGTACCTGATGACGACGACCTTCAAGATCCTGATTGTCACCGTCTGCGTCATTCTGATTGTCGCATTCTCGACCTACTTCGAGCGTAAGGTCATCGGCAGTATGCAGGGGCGCGTGGGGCCGAATCGTGTCGGTCCCAAAGGTCTGCTGCAACCGTTTGCCGACGTGATCAAGCTGCTGGTCAAAGAGGTAATTGTTCCGTCGCAGTCCAGCAAGTTCCTGTTCGTGATCGCGCCGCTACTCTCACTTACGCCGGCACTGGCGGCCTGGGCGGTTATCCCGTTGAATGGCAGCTTTGTCATCGCGGATATCAATGCCGGGCTGTTGTATGTTCTCGCACTGACCTCCGTCGGTGTTTACGGCGTTATCCTTGCGGGTTGGGCGACCAACTCTAAATACGCCTTGCTCGGCGCAATGCGCTCGGCCGCGCAAATCGTGGCCTACGAGATCGCCATGGGTTTCGCCCTGGTCGGCGTGCTGATGGCCGGAGGCAGCCTGAACCTGGGCGATATCGTCGAGGCGCAGGCCGGCGGGTTCAGCCAGTGGTTCCTGCTGCCGTTGTTCCCGCTGTTTGTTGTCTACTGGATATCCGGCGTCGCCGAAACCAACCGTGCCCCGTTTGATGTCGCCGAGGGCGAATCTGAAATCGTTGCCGGATTCCACGTTGAGTACTCCGGCGTGGCATTCGCTGTGTTCTTTCTCGCCGAATACGCCAACATGGTGCTGATTTCGACGCTGACGGCGATTTTCTTTTTTGGCGGATGGGCGTCTCCGTTTGAAGGCTGGACCTTTCTTGATTCGACACCGTGGTTGTCGTGGCTTGCCGCCGGCGGGCTGCACTGGCTGTTTATCAAGATGTGTTTCTTCATGTACACCTTCTTCTGGCTGCGCGCGACGCATCGTAAACGGGACGGATTGTGCCGAG
>CAYTTZ010000176.1:0-6030 GCA_964440945.1 uncultured Woeseiaceae bacterium | reverse complement strand
TTTAGAAAGAGAGGGCGAGACCTTTGGGTCTCGCCCTTTTTTTTTGTTCGAATTTTGCCGATCCGGGGATTGTTGCTTACCCCGCCTGCTCAAACTGCCCGGGCTCCTGCTTCGACATTTGCTCGTAGGTATGCCAACGCCGATTAACCGTTTCCTGGGCCATTTGCATCATGCGCTCGGCTTCCACCGGGTTGGTCTTCACCAACACCTTGTAGCGATTCTCATTGTAGGCGTATTCCCTGAGAGGAATAGTCGGACGCGTTGAATCGAGAACGAACGGTTTCCTGCCCGCCCCCCGCAATGCCGGATTGTAACGAATAAGGGGCCAGTAGCCGCTCGCTGTTGCCAGCGCCTGCTGCCTGAGACCGTCTTTGAGATCATAGCCGTGCGCGATGCAGTGGCTGTAAGCGAGGATCAATGAAGGCCCGTCGTATTCCTCTGCCTCGCGCATGGCGAGCAAAGTCTGCTGCGGATTCGCACCCATCGCGACTTGTGCAACATAGACGTTGCCGCCGGATATAGCTTGCAGTGCAAGGTCCTTCTTGCCGATGCGCTTGCCGGCTGAAGCAAACTTGGCTGATGCGCCCAGCGGTGTCGCCTTGGACATCTGGCCACCGGTGTTCGAGTAGACCTCCGTATCCATGACGAGTACGTTGACATTGCGCCCCGTAGCCAGAACATGGTCCAGCCCGCCAGAGCCGATGTCATAGGCCCAGCCATCACCGCCGACCAGCCAGATACTGCGACGTATCAAATGGTCGATGATCGACAGCAGCGCCTTTGCCTTCTCATTGCTGCCAGCGACCTTCTGCAAACGTTCCTTGAGCTCCTTCACCCGACGTCGCTGCGCGCGAATTTCGGTGCCGACGCGCTGGCCACCGTTGACCAGCAGATCGGCCAGTTCCTCACCGATCTCGGACGACAGTTCGGCGACCATTTGCTTCGCGATCGTCATGTGCTGGTCGGCCGCGATACGCATACCAAGACCAAACTCGGCGTTATCTTCAAACAGTGAATTCGACCAGGCCGGCCCACTGCCCTCCGCATTCTTGGCCCACGGCGTCGTGGGCAGGTTGCCGCCATAAATAGAGGAGCAGCCCGTGGCATTCGCGACCAGCAGACGCGGGCCGAATAATTGTGACAGTAACTTCACATACGGGGTCTCGCCGCAACCGGCACAAGCGCCAGGAAATTCGAAAAGCGGTTGCAGAAACTGCGCACCTCGTACAGAAGAAAAATCGACCGCCGCACGATCGTTAAATGCCAGCGACTCGAAAAACTCGATGTCCGTCTTGCCCTGCTCCAGGATTGGCGCCTTATCCGTCATATTAATAGCGCGATGTTCTGGGTCGTCCGGGCTCTTCACCGGACACGCGTCAACGCACAAGGTGCAGCCCGTGCAGTCTTCGAGATAGACCTGCAGTGAGTATCGCGTCTCAGGGAAGCCACGAGCGCTGACAGGCGCAGACGGGAAGCTGTCGGGCGCCGCCTCCAGCGAGCTCTCATGATAGAACTTGGCGCGGATCACACTGTGTGGGCAAACGAAGGAGCAGTTACCGCATTGAATACACAGGTCAGGCTCCCACAGAGGAACGCGGCCCGATACGTTACCTTTTTCGTACTGAGACGTTGCACTCGGGTAGGTGCCATCGACAGGCATCGCGCTTACAGGCAATTCGTCCCCGTGCCCACGCATCATCTGTGCGGTGACCTCGCGTACGAACTGCGGCGCATGATCGGGGACGACGTCATCCAGCGGCCGCTCGCTACTCGTGCGAGCCGGGACCTTTACTTCATAAAGATGGTCGAGTGCCGCGTCCACGGCGACGAAATTCTTATTAACAACCTCCTGGCCTTTGGACTTGTAGGTCTTCTCAATAGCCTTCTTGATTTGTTGTATCGCCTCGTCACGCGGCAAGACTCCCGACAAGGCAAAAAAGCAGGCTTGCATGACCGTGTTGGTTCGCTTACCCATGCCCGCTTCTTTCGCCACACGAGTCGCGTCGATAACGTGGAAAATTATGTTGCGATCGATGATGGTCTGTTGTACCGGCTGCGGTAGATGGTCCCAGACCTCATCAGCACTGTGCGGGCTGTCCAGCAGGAATACGGCACCGTCAGCCGCGTCTCTTAATATTTCAATCCTGTTAACCTGGTCGAATTGGTGACACGCAATGAAATTTGCCGATTGAATCAGGTACGGGGCGTGAATAGGTTCGGGCCCGAAACGCAGGTGTGACACTGTTCGCGAACCGGACTTTTTGGAGTCATAGACAAAATAGCCCTGGCAAAACAAATCCGTATTCTCACCAATGATCTTGATGCTGTTTTTGTTCGCGCCGACAGTACCGTCAGCACCCAGGCCAAAAAACAACGCCCGCGTGGCCTTATCGTCTTCAATCTGAAATGACGCGTCGTAGTCGAGGCTTGTGTGCGTGACATCATCATTAATGCCGATCGTAAAGTGGTTCTTCGGCTTATCCTTCTTCAATTCGTCGAAGACCGCCTTAACCATTGCCGGCGTAAACTCTTTGGAGGATAGCCCGTAGCGGCCGCCAATCACCTTTGGCATAACCGTTCTGGAGCCGTCACCAACTGCTTCGGCCAGCACCGTGACAACGTCCTGGTACAGCGGTTCGCCACTCGCCCCAATCTCCTTGGTACGATCCAGAACGGCGATCCTCTCAACCGACTCCGGAATCGCTGCGAGCAGGTGCTCTTTCGAGAACGGCCGATACATACGAACATTGATCATGCCGAGACCCTTCTCGGGCAACGCGTCGATCGCCTGCATGACAGTTTCAGCGCCAGAGCCCATGAGAACAATCACGCGGTCCGCATCTGGATCGCCGTGATAGTCGAACAGCTTGTAATTTCGGCCGGTAATTTCGGCGAAACGATCCATCGTCTTTTGCACTATCCCAGGCGTCTCGTTGTAAAAACTGTTGACGCTCTCGCGCCCCTGGAAATAGACGTCAGGATTCTGCGCCGTGCCGCGGATGAACGGGTTGTCCGGATTCAGCGCCCGGCTTCGATGCGCGTACACAAACTCGTTGTCCATCATCGCGCGTATTTGATCTTCTCCCAAAAGATCAATCTTGCTGACTTCATGTGAAGTCCGGAAGCCGTCGAAAAAATGAATAAACGGGACACGCGCCTCGAGCGTCGCCGAATGTGCGATCAAAGCCAGGTCCTGCGCCGCCTGGACCGAGGAGGCGGCCAGCTGGCCGAATCCGGTGGTCCGTGCCGCCATGACGTCCTGGTGGTCACCGAATATCGATAGCGCCTGTGCCGCGAGTGAGCGTGCAGCCACATGAAACACTGTCGGCGTCAGTTCGCCCGCAATCTTGTACATGTTGGGCAGCATCAGCATCAGACCCTGTGATGCGGTGAACGTCGTCGTCAGCGCGCCGGTCTGCAACGCGCCGTGCGCCGTGCCTGCGGCACCACCTTCGCTCTGCATCTCGATAATGTCGGGCACGCGGCCCCAAATGTTCTTCTTGCTAGCGGCCGACCAGATGTCCGCTTGCTCCGCCATCGGCGTCGACGGTGTGATCGGGTAGATAGAAAAAATTTCGCTGACCGAGTAGGCAACCCGTGCTACAGCCTCGTTGCCCTCGAGCGCACGTTTTTCGCTCATGCCTCAACTCCCTCGGCATTCGGTTCATCTATCATCTCGATCGCGTGGCACGGGCATTGTTCGAAGCAAACCGCGCACCCAGTGCACTTGTCGAAGTCAAATTTGTAGCGCTTGCCGGGTCCGAGCTTGATGATCGCATCCTGCGGGCAGGCACCGTAGCAACCGTCGCACTCGAAGCAGTTGCCGCAGGAGAGACAGCGCTTCGCCTCGAATAGCGCCTCGGGCTCGGACAGGTTCTGCAGAATCTCTTCAAAGTCCTCCCCGCGCCGGTCGACGGGAATACGATCCTGCTCAACTTGTGGCGCGTGAGTGCGGTACCAAAGATGCAGGCGCTCGTAACCAATAATGTCGTGCCTGGGTCCGCGACGATAGACCGAGTCATCGAGGTAGGCATCAATATGGCGCGCGGCGTGTTTGCCATGCCCCACTGCAATTGTCACTGACCGATCGCTCGGCACCATATCGCCACCGGCGAAGATGCCTTCATGGCCAGTCATCATATTGGCATCGACTACGACCGTATGGTCCCACTCAAACTCGATACCCGGGACGGATTCGAGAAAAGCAGTGTCAGTGTCCTGACCAACCGCTAATATCAGCGAGTCCGCCTCCAGTTCCTCAAATTTTCCTGTTGGTTGAGGACGGCCATTCTCGTCAAGCTCCATGATCTCGACTTTGAACGTCGACTTATCGATTTCCTTGATGGTCCGCAGCCAGTTGATCTTTATGCCCTCTTCAATTGCCTCGTCCGCTTCGAAGTCGTGTGCGGGCATGCTGCTGCGATCGCGACGGTAAATAATCATCGTCTCGGTCGCACCCAGGCGCTTGGCGGTACGAGCAGCATCCATTGCGGTATTGCCACCGCCATAGATCGCGACTCGTCGTCCGAGCTTCGGTGGCTCACCTTCGTTGGCCTGGCTCAGAAAGCTGACGGCGTCGAGTATCTTGCCCGCATCCCGGTTCGGTATTTCGATCTTCTTGCTGATATGAGCACCAACGGCAACGAACACAGCGTCGAAGCCCCCCTCCTCTCTCTCTGCGAGCACATCGTCGACACGATGGTTGAGGGTGATCTTCACGCCAAGGTTTTCAATGCGCTTGATCTCGGCTTTCAGCTCATCGCGTGGCATACGATAGGCAGGAATGCCGAAATGAATCATGCCGCCTGCGAGCGGGCCCGCTTCTCGTATTTCGACCGAGTGTCCCATGCGTAGTAAATGATAGGCAGCGGACAGTCCGCTCGGCCCCGCCCCGACGATCAGAATCTTCTTGCCGCTGCTGGTCCCGGGCTTGTCGAATTGCCAGTCCTTTTCCAAAGCCAAATCACCGAGAAAGCGCTCGACCGCATGAATGCTGACCGGACTGTCGGTGAACGCCCGGTTGCAGACATCTTCGCAAGGGTGATAACAAACCCGGCCATGAATAGATGGCATCGGGTTGTTCTTCACGAGCTCGCGCCACGCCGCTTCGTGGTCACCGGCTTGCGCCAACGCAAGCCAGGCCTGGATGTTCTCGCCAGCCGGGCAAGCGTCATTGCAGGGTGGAAGAAAATCGACGTAGTCAGGGCGCTGTGTGCGCAACGCCCCTGTACCTCGGCCGTGGCGCGTCAGGTCCGCGCGTTGTGTCAGATCGTTAGTAGCCATTTCGCCACAATCATAGACAGCGCTTACCGCCTGAACATCAGGGGTATTACTGATGTTGCTGTGGCGCCCGATGCGGTCAGGACTCAGAGGACCGCTAAGGTCCCGGGAAAGTCAGTCAGCCGCGTCCGGGGCGCTCGGGATCGCCGTCGCCTGCCAGGCGACAACCTGCCAGCTACCCTCTCGTTTGAGGAACGTGCCCGTGTTGAAGTACTCCAGGACGTCCGAGCCCTCGGAAGGTACGGCAACCAGCCTGAAGGTAATGACTGCCGCTGTGTCAAAGACGCGTACGTCGATGTCTTGCGCCGAATACGCGACCGCTGGCGGCTCGTCGGAAGGATCCTCTTCGGCAAATCCGGCCAGGATCTCGATTTTGCCGAAACGCGTGCCGTTCGACGAGGTATAAACCAGATCGTCCGCCCAGAAAACCTGGTGTGCGGCCTCCGTGTGCGCTGCCCCGAGAAACTCCTGCAGCATCGCCGTCAGATTGTCGATGTCGGAATCGGCCGCAGCGGACAACGATAGGAGGCCAGACAGAATACAGACGATTCCAGGCATAAATTTGCAGTTGGCAGACTTCATAGACAAGCTCCCTGTTTCGAGTATTCTAGTTTGAAAGCTGAGTCACCGACAACCGGATAGAGCTCGTCACGGATAACCAACTACCTGATGCCTGACGCACCCAACACTTATGCGGGCCTGTTGAGCCGCAGCCTAGGCGTATTCGGTTACAGCAGCCGGGCACTCGAT
>CAYTTZ010000175.1:0-6063 GCA_964440945.1 uncultured Woeseiaceae bacterium | reverse complement strand
GGGGTCGAACCGAGGTTTTTGGAAAAATCAAAAACCTCGGTTCGACCCCGGTTTAGGCCGGTTTTCGGTCCTAAATTGCAGGGCTTCGATTCGTACAGGGAAAGCTAGTGACAAAGACAATAAAGGTTGAGGATCTCCCCGGTTTGGTCGGCACGGACTTGGAACCATCGCCCTGGATCGAAATTACCCAGGAACGCGTCAATCAATTCGCTGATGCCACCAACGACCATCAATTCATTCACATCGACCCGGAAAGAGCTGCCCAGACGCCGTTCGGCGGACCCATCGCACATGGCTTTCTAAGCCTGTCACTGCTGTCGTATCTCAACGAACAGTCGGCTGTGTTTCCGGAGAACCTGGCCATCGTCATCAACTACGGTTCCGACAAGGTGCGTTACCTCGCACCCGTACGTGTCGGCAAGCGAATCCGATCCCGGCAAAGGGTGATAGAGATGACCGAAAAGAAACCGGGTCACTGGCTCATGAAATGTGCCGTAACGGTGGACATCGAAGGCGAGGAGACGCCGGCACTGATTGCCGAGATACTTTCCATGATGGTGATCGCCTGACACAACGAACTACGAACTACGAACAACGAACAACGAACAACGAACAACGAACAACGAACAAGAGGATTTAGCATATGAGTATCAGACTCGACGGTCAGGTCGCTATCGTCACCGGCGCAGGCCAGGGACTTGGGCGCAGTCACGCCATGGCGCTCGCAGAACGCGGCGCGAAAGTCGTTGTGAACGACCTCGGTGACAACAACGGGCGATCGGCGAACGCAGAAGCAGTCGTCGATGAAATCAAGTCGTCTGGCGGTGATGCGATGGCGCATGGCGCGAACGTAGCTAAGCATGAGCAGGTAGAAGACATGGTCAAGCAGGCCATGGCCGCCTGGGGCCGCGTCGATATCCTCATCAACAATGCCGGAATCCTGCGCGACAAGACCTTCGCGAAAATGTCGCTCGACGACTTCAGACTCGTCATCGAAGTACACCTGATGGGCACGGTCAACTGCACCAAGTCGGTCTGGGACATCATGCGCGAACAAAACTATGGTCGCATCGTCTTCACGAGTTCCAGCTCGGGCCTGTATGGCAACTTCGGGCAGTCGAACTACGGTGCCGCGAAGATGGCGATGGTCGGACTCATGAACACGCTGCATCTTGAAGGCGCGAAGAACAATATCCGCGTCAATTGCCTCGCACCTACGGCGGGCACCGCTATGACCGAAGGGCTGATGCCGGCGCCGGTTTTCAAGCTGCTGTCACCAGATGCAGTCAGCCCGGCGATCGTCTTCCTGGCAAGCGCCGATGCGCCGAGCCGCAAGGTACTTTGTGCCGGCGGCGGCAGTTTCGCCGTCTACAAGGGCTTCGAGACGATTGGCACCAACCTGCTGCCTGCAGACGTCTCGGCGGAAGGTATCGCGGCGGCCTGGGATGCAATCGACGCCGAAGCGAGCATGATGGAATTTACCAGCGGCTTCGAACAAACTGGTAAGTTCGCGAAACAGGGTGCTGAGAAGCTGGGCCTCGACCTGTCATAGAATGACGAGAAAGCGCAGCCAGGAAAAGGGAAAAGCAATGAGACAAGCGGTAATCGTATCGACGGCACGCACACCTATTGGCAAGGCCTATCGCGGCGCATTCAACAACACCGAGGCACCAACGCTGGGTGGTCACGCGGTGCAGCACGCGGTCGCTCGCGCAGGCATCGATCCGGCCGAGGTCGAGGACGTCATCATGGGCTGCGCGCTGCCGCAGGGTTCGCAGGGGCAAAACATTGCCCGGCAAATCGCCCTGGCCGCTGGTCTGCCCGTAACGACCGCTGGCATGACTGTAGACCGGCAATGCTCGTCCGGCATGATGGCAATAGCGGTTGCAGCAAAAACGGTCATTGTCGATAACGTCGACATCATGGTCGGGGGCGGGCTCGAGTCGGTCAGCATCGTTCAGAACGAGCATATGAACACCTACCGCGCGGCTGATCCGCGCCTGCTCGCCGTGCACAAGGACGTGCTCATGCCGATGATTGATACAGCCGAGGTCGTCGCCAAGCGTTACGAGGTAAGTCGCGAGGCCCAGGATGAATATGCGCTGCAGAGCCAGCAGCGCACAGCCGCCGGGCAGGAAGCCGGGCGATTTGACGCGGAAATTGTCCCCCTCCCCTCAAACATGGGCGTCATGGACAAGGAAACCAAGGAAATTTCCTTTAAAGACGTCGTGTTGGAAAAGGACGAAGGCAATCGGCCATCAACAACGCTCGAAGGCCTCGCCGGCCTCAAGCCTGTTCGTGAAAGCGGCTTCATAACGGCCGGCAATGCCAGCCAGTTGTCCGACGGCGCGTCCGCGGCAGTCGTCATGGAAGCCAGCGTGGCCGAAAAGCGTGGGCTCGAGCCACTCGGCATCTACCGTGGTACCGCGGTTGCCGGTTGTGAGCCGGATGAGATGGGCATTGGGCCGGTGTTTGCCGTGCCGAAGCTGCTGCAGCGTACGGGCCTCAGCATGGACAACATCGATCTCTGGGAGCTCAACGAAGCATTCGCCGTGCAGGTCCTCTACTGTCGCGATCGGCTTGGCATACCCAATGAAAAACTCAACGTCGATGGCGGCGCAATTTCGATCGGCCACCCGTACGGCATGTCCGGTGCGCGCATGGTTGGTCACGCATTGATTGAAGGCAAGCGCCGTGGCGCGAAATACGTCGTCTGCACCATGTGTATTGGCGGCGGTCAGGGTGCTGCATCCCTGTTCGAGGTGCTGTGATGCGCGCCCTGGTCTGCAAAGAGTACGGTCCGCCGGAGTCGCTCGTCATCGAAGAGTACGATGATCCGTCACCGGCTGAGGGACAGATACTCGTCGACGTCGCGGCTGCCGGTATCAATTTTCCGGATGTGTTGTCGATCGCCGGCAAATACCAGGTCAAGACGCCGACGCCGTTTGTGCCCGGTAACGAGGCCGCCGGCGTTGTCGCCGAGCTCGGCAACGGCGTCACGCAGTTCGCGGTCGGTGACCGCGTGATCATCAATACCATGGGCGGCGCGTTTGCCGAGAAGTGCGCGGCCGATGCTCGTATGTCGATGCCGTTGCCTGGCGATCTCAGCTTTGAGCAAGGTGCGGGTTTTTCCGTGACCTATGGCACCAGCTATCACGCGCTGAAACAGAGCGCGAATCTGCAGCCCGGTGAGACCGTGCTGGTGCTGGGCGCGGCCGGCGGCGTTGGCATTACTGCTGTCGAGATCGCCAAGGCGATGGGTGCGCGCGTGATTGCCGCGGCCAGCACGGACGAGAAACTCGCTTTCGCTGAATCCGCCGGTGCCGACATGACCGTCAATTACTCGAAAGTGCCGCTGAAGGAGACCGTCAAGGAACTTACTGATGGCAAGGGTGCGGACGTCGTCTACGACCCTGTCGGCGGCGAACTCGCCGACCAGGCGTTTCGTGCTACCGCATGGCATGGCCGTTACCTGGTGATCGGCTTCGCGTGCGGCGATATTCCGAAATTCCCGGCAAACATCGCACTCCTCAAGGAAGCCAGCATCGTGGGCGTCTGGTGGGGAACCTGGGCGTCGAAAAACCCGAAGCTGCAAATGCAAAACGTTCTGGAAATGGCAGAGCTTATCGCCGCAGGGACACTAAATCCGCGCGTAACGGAATCGTATACGCTGGAAAAATTTGTCGATGCGTTCCAGGCAATTACCGAGCGCCGCGCGCTGGGCAAAGTCATCCTGACAATGGGCTAATTCGATACCCGCAGCGCTAGTCAGTTTCGGGTGCGCGGCCTTAGTGCGCGGCAATTGCAGGTGAAGTGCCTACCTCTTCGCGCCCTTGCGCAGCCGTACGCCGCTCACCACTTCGCCCTCATCAGGAATCCTGCTGCCGTTTCACCGTTGAGAATACCTTGTCCATGTAACCGTTCAGCTCTTCGGATACCTCCTCCGCCGATTCCGGGGCGATACCCGCGAGGTTTTTCGCGAGCTGCTTCTTGAACTCGAGCTGCATCTGCCGACCGATCTGGATGCGTTGCGCCTGCGGCGAGCCGGCACCGTGCATGGATTCGGTGAGGTAGCCGACGGCATTGCGTCCCATCGTCATGTTCTCGATGAGCCTTAAGATACGCAGTCGATCTTCGGTCGGGATCTCCTTGCGGCCTTTCAGGTACTTCCTGACGATGTCGCCGATTTCGGGGTGGTTGAGCTCCTTCTCGGATGGCGCGGTCGTCATGAGGCCACCGGCGAGATCCTGCGCCAGCCGCCCGATCTCATACGGTATCTTCGTCACGTGGTGCTTGCAGACATTGGCAATCATATCGTCGTTCATGAACACGCCGGACTTCATCTTTGACGCCTGGTAGCTGGACGCGATGCCGGTGCTGTAGATGGTCTCGTTGAGGTGCGTCATTTCTACGAGTTTGTCGCGGATGTGCGAGGCTTTTCCCACACCGTTGTAATCGGCAACCGTTGCCGCCGCGCCGATCAGCGCATCGCCAACGCCGGACTTACAGACATAGCTACGCCGGTGATAGCAGGTAAAGCGCTCGACCAGCATAGCGGCGAAATCATACTCGCCATCCATGAAGATGCGATCCCACGGGATGAAGACATCGTCGAATATGACCATGGCTTCCTGGCCCGCGAACTTCGCGTTGCCGACGTCGATGTCACCACCCTCCATGGCGCGCGTGTCGCAGGACTGGCGGCCGTAGATGTAGGTGATGCCGTCGGCATCGACCGGTAGCGCGCCGATGATGGCGAACTCCTTATCCTTGGGGCCGAGCCTTAGCGTCGGCATCACAACCAGCCAGTGCGCGTTTATGCAGCCCGTCTGGTGCGCTTTGGCGCCGCGAATGTAGACGCCCTCTTCCGTGCGCCGCGTGACGCGTACAAACAGGTCAGGGTCGTCCTGCTCGTGCGGGGCCTTGCTGCGGTCGCCTTTGACGTCCGTCATCGCGCCACCAATCACGTAGCCGCCTTGCTGCGCCATCGTGACGAACTCGAGGAAACGCTGGTGGTACGCGGTGCCGTGCGCCTCGTCGATCTCGAAGGTGACAGAGTGCAGTGAGTTGAACGCGTCCATGCCCACACAGCGTTGGAAACAGGTGCCGGTCAGCTGCCCCAGCCGCCGCTGCATCTTGTTCTGCATGATGAGGTCTTCGGGACTTTCGGCGATGTGCAGAAACCGGTTGATGCATTCGCCGGTGTACGGTGACATCGCTGTGGCCAATTCGGGGCTTCTAACCGCGAGATCGTAGGTCTCGGCGATGGCATTTATCGACGGGCGAATCACCGGATGGTCGACCGGTTCATCGACGAGCTCACCGAGCAGGTAGATCTTCAGATTGCGGCCGCGCAGGCTCTCGATGTACTCGGCGCCGGTGCGAATCGGAATGCCCTGACCCGTACTAGCGACGTTGTCTTTGCTGATTGCCATGGCGATGCACTCAAACCGTATCGAGGGAGCATATTACCGTGACTGTGTCGCAGGCGCATCCGGCCGGAGACAGGGCCGATAAAGCAAACGCTTCAACTACGCCGAATCGTTGTAAACTCTCGTCTTCAATGACTTGCCAGGCTTCCAGGGAGCATTCATGCGCACAACGCCGGACCTGTACGACGACTTCGAGGACATCGCAACAACCTGTTCCGTGCAGTTTCGGGACTTCGGTGGAAAGAAGCAGTTCTCAGGGAAAATTCGCACCGTAAAGTGCCGCAATGATAATCAGCTGTTTCGCGCCCTGATGGATGAGCCCGGCGAGGGCGCCGTAGCCGTCGTCGATGGTAAGGGCTCGACCGAGGTTGCCCTGATCGGTGACATTATCGCGGCGAAAGCAGCGAAGAACGGCTGGTCCGGTGTGGTGATCCTGGGCGCCGTGCGCGACGTAGCCGAGCTCGCCAGGATCGACCTCGGGATCAAGGCGTTGGGCACGAACCCGGCAAAGAGCGTCAAGCGCGGACAAGGATCTGTTGACGCCGTTCTGCATTTTGGCGGGGCTCGATTTGAACCCGGCCACTTCATCTACTGCGACGAGAACGGCGTCCTGATCGCTCCTCAGGCGCTG
>CAYTTZ010000174.1:0-6065 GCA_964440945.1 uncultured Woeseiaceae bacterium | reverse complement strand
CGCTCAGGATCTTGCCGTTGCGATAATCGATAGTGTGCACAGGGAAGCCGTCGATCTGATCCATCAACTCCCCCGGATTTAACCCTTCGTTCGAGAGCATCGGCATCGACTCGGTCATTTTCCTGGTGTACGCAGCCATACCAATGAACGCATCAATGGCCTCGTCGGCACCGGCCACATCGTCCAGCTTCGCCGCGCAGACCTGCTGGGTCTTATCCGAGCCTTCGTAGACAGCATACTGCCGGCACGCATAGGACTGCCACTTGCTGCCGCCCATCGGCTCGACCCGGAGTTTGGGGGCCGACGCGCCCTGCTGCCCCATCATCCCTTTCATTTGCCCTTTCATCATCTGCTCAACCATCGCTCGCTGCTCTGGCGGCATGCTGGCCAGCTGCGCCTCCATTTCTTTCATCGCGTCGCTGATCTTCGCCGATACCTCTTGCACCATCGCCTCATCCATTACGATGTAGCTCTTGTCATCGTGATTCACGTACAGGAAACGGTCGCCCAGGAATATCATCGCAGCGGCCGCATCGGCCCCCTGATCCAGGCGAAGCATCCCGGATTGTGCATAGATCTTGGCGCGGTCCGTTTCCTCCCCGGACGCGTCCCGGGACACCAGGTCCATAACAACGCCGGCCTGCACGAGTGGTGTGAGCAAAGCCAATACCAGGAATAAAAAAAGTCTCGACAGCTGCATGGTGAATCTCCTCTCTGGATATCGAATGAATGACGAGCCGCGACTCTCAATACTGGCCGCGCCCTCAGCAAGGCCATAATTATACAAGCTATCCCGACGGAGGATGCGCCTGCGACTGATCAATTGCGCTCATCGCTCATTGATATCCGATATCCTCCTTCTCTGTTTTTGGGCGCCTGCTTTCGAACGGCCGACCCGTAGCTTGTTGCGTACACGGCGAAAGTCTGTTCGCCCACATGTCCGTCTCAGGAGGAACGCCATATGGGCATGATTAAGAATATCGGCAAGTTCCTTGCGATCCTGGTACTCGTCCTGCTGCTAATCGTATTCGCAGCATCCCCGCTGGCGAACCTCGCAAGCCTTCGAGCGCCGACCGCGGTCGTCAAGAATGGTCAGTGGCTCGGCCCGCAAGAGTTGCAACAGCTTAAGGATTCTGCAGAAAACCCCTCAAACGCCTACCTTACGTTCGGTCGACTGCTTGAATTCGTGACGCCCTGGTAGACATCCACCGGAGCGCATCAGGGAGAGAGCAGCTCGCATTACTTCTTGCGCGACTGAAGTCTCTGCTCACGCGTCAATTCGCCCGGGTGCCTTGCCTTGCGCAGACCATCAAGCTGGTGGGCAATCGCGAGCAGCGGATGGCGCAGTAACATGCGGGGGCCTGCATAGCGCATGATCACCCTGGCCTGCTCACGTTGAGTCGGTTTGTAACAATGCACGGGGCAGTTAGCACAGGTTGGTTTGTCGTCGCCATAAGGACACTTGTGCAGCCGGGTCTCGGCGTAGTCCAGAAACTCCCGACAATCGGCACATAGATCATCGGGTGAGCTGTTGTGGTGCGCTGAGCAATAGATGCCGACCATCTTGCTCATGGTGACTCTCTCGCGGGCGAGGCGTTTTTGTATACCGTGCATTCGCTGTTGCGTCCCTGTCAGTTAACTTTCCGGTCCTGCCCCTGCCAGAAAGGCTCCCGAAGCTCGCGCTTCAGAATCTTGCCTGGCCCCGACTTAGGCAGCTCTTCGGCCGACAACGTTATGGCCTTGGGCAATTTGTAGCCCGCGATATGTTCACGACAGAACTCGACCAGCTCCTCCGGCGTAACGTCGTCGCGGGGTACGACGACAGCATGTACAGCCTCGCCCCAGGCCTTGTCAGGCACGCCGAACACGGCAGCCTCGAGGACTGCCGGATGCTTGTAGAGTACTTCTTCCACCTCCGAGCAATAGATGTTTTCGCCGCCACTAACGATCATGTCCTTGGCGCGATCGACAAGGAAAACAAAACCCTCTTCGTCCATGTAGCCCATGTCGCCCGATCGATACCAGCCGCCACGAAGAACTTCTTTGGTTTGCTCCGGCTTGTTCCAATAGCCTTTCATGATGTTCGGGCCGCGCGCGGCCAGCTCACCCACCTCGCCCGTCGGCATTTCACTGCCGTCACCATCAATGATCTTCACCTGTACGCCGATCAGCGCCTGCCCGCAGGATCGACTTCGATCGACGTCGAGCAGGTCCTGTTCATTCCTGAGCCCTGTTACTAACGGTGAACCCTCTGTCATACCATAGACGTGGACGAACTCCGCGGTGGGAAAGGCCTCCGTAGCGCGTCGTACTATCTCCGTGGCGATCGGCGAACCGCCGTGCGCCATTACCTGCAGTGAACTCGTGTTACGAGGCTCCGCGTGCTGCAGCTCTGCTATCGCGGCAATCATTGTCGGCACTCCGAGCGTATGGGTGACTCTCTGCTCTTCAATGATATCCAGCGCGAGCGCCGGGTCGAAGACTTTCAGGGGAATCTGGCAACCCCCGGACCAGATACCGGAAAGAACACCGTTCGATCCTGCGGCATGGAACAGCGGCGCCATGATGAGGAAGACGCTGTCTCTTGTCAGTGGCGCCATGGTCATGAAGTGAAAGGTATTCGCGATCAGGTTCCTGTGCGTCAGCATGACGCCTTTTGAAGCGCCAGTCGTACCACCCGTGTAGAACAGCCCCGCCAGCGAGTCTTCCGTAATGCCCTCACCCAATTCGATCTCGTCTGCCGCATCGATCAGGTTGTCGAGCTCATCAGGGATCATGACAACGGTATCGACAATCTCTCGCAATGCGCCGGGATCACGATCTGCGAGGAGTATCTTCGCGCCGGCATCCTCGATTGCGTAGTGCAGCTCTGGCACAGCGTGACGCGTATTGAGCGGCACGATAACGAATCCCGCCGACGGAATGGCGAGATAGGCTTCCATATAGTGGTGTGTGTTTGCCGCGAGGATGGCAATGCGATCGCCCGGCCTGGCCCCTGTCCCCTGCAGCACTGCTGCCAGGCGCCGACAGCGCGACACAAGCTCACGGTGGGTAAATTGACGACCCTCGGAAATTATGGCAGGCAAGTCCCCGGCAATCTGCGCCGCGCGTTGCAACGGGTCCGCAAGCGTATGCATAGGCCTCGGCCTCTCTAGTATTGTTGCATGCAGTATAGCTGCAATTCTGTCACCTGCCGGCATCAACTCAACAATCTCGCGAGCTTCGCGTAGACTGATTCGGAAACCAGCAAAAACAACGGCAGAGGACTACCTCGTGATCAACAGTAAAATATTAGTGACGTTCGCCATAATCATGCTTGCAGCAGCATGCGCAGCCACCACACCCGGCGACACAACGACACTGAAAGAAATCATGCAGGGCCTGCGCAACAATCTCGTTACGATCAGCGACGGGCTGCTGGTTGACGACTTCGGGCTGATCGCCGACGGCGCCAGGGGAATTGCGGAGCATCCGAGAATCCCACCGGACCAGGTCAAGCTGGTCGTCGCGAAACTCGGCGCGGAAATGCCGGCGTTCAAACAATTGGATACACAGGTTCACGACCTGGCGATACAGATTAAGACCGATGCCGAAGCCTCGGATCGAGACGCTGTGTTTAGACACTATCAAGAAATAACGGCGAGCTGCCTGGCGTGTCATGCCGCTTACAAGGAGCGCATTGCCGGAGTGCTCAGCGGTACAGAGAATCCCTGACAATCCTGCGCTATTCCTGCGCGCATGATCGCCAATAGTGATAATAAATCCCGCGCCTGCAGCAGAGCGTCATTTCGCATCCAACTAACATTTTCTGTACGCTAGGTGGCATAAGAAAAAAAAATTAAGGGGATCGTGTCATGAATCGTCGTCATTTCATCAAGTCTTCCGTCGCTACAGCCGTCGCTGCGTCGCTTCCCGCAAGCCAGTCTTTTGCCTCGTTGCTACATGTCCCGACGAAAATCGAGATGGACATCAGTGCCGTCACCCTAGGTGGCGCTGAAGTCACACTGCCGAAGGCCGCTGTGCAGGAATTCAGTGACAGTCTCAAGGGAAAACTCCTACTGCCGGGCAGCGGCGACTACGACGATGCCCGTCTGTTGCTCAACCCGTCATTCGATAAGCACCCTGCCCTGATCGCCCAGCCGACCGGTGCAGCCGACGTTGCCAGCGCGATCAATTTCGCCAGGGACAACGACCTGCTTGTCGCTGTCAAGTGCGGCGGCCACAGCGCATCCGGCAAGTCCAGCTGTGACAAAGGCTTGCAGATCGACCTTTCGCGTTATCGCAGTGTGCGAATCGACAGGGAAGCACGCACCGCTCGCGTAGCAGGCGGCAGTCTGCTGGGCGAAATGGATCACGAAGCAATGGCTCATGGGCTGGTTACTACAGCCGGGACCGTCTCGCATACAGGCGTCGGCGGGCTGACCCTCGGCGGCGGTTTTGGACGTCTTGGGCGGCGCTTTGGGCTGTCAATCGACAATGTACTGGAGATGGACATCGTCACACCCGACGGTCAGCTGCGTCGGGCGGCCCCGGATGAAAATCCGGAGCTATACTGGGCGCTTCGCGGTGGCGGCGGCAATTTCGGTATCGTCACCTCATTCCTGTTCCAGCTTCACCCGATGCAACGCGAAGTAATCAGTGGTCGATTCACTTTTCCAATGGCCGAAGCCAAACAGGTCTTGAGGTTCTTTGGCGAGTATTCCGACGCAGCTCCGGACGAGTTGGACGTGAGCGGCGCCGTGTTTGGAGCACCCGGAGGCGCCGACTCGATCGTAAACATCGGGGTCGTCTGGTCTGGAGATCCCGGTAAGGCGGAGAACTTGATTGCACCTATCCGCAAAGCAGGCACTGTGTTGCGGGAAAAGCTCGCTCCTATCGACTATGTCGCACTGCAGCGTTCCGGCGATACTGATGATCCCCGTGCCAACGGCACATACATGAAGTCCGGATTCATTGGCACTGTCGCAGGCAAGATGGTCGACGACCTGATCGACAACTTCGAGGGTCGGCCAGACCGCGTGACCTGGATAGGATTTCAGCAGTCTGGCGGCGCCATTGGTCGCGTGGCCAATGATGCCACGGCGTTCGCGCATCGGGAGTCCAGGCACAATATGCTGTCGTTCGTGGCGTGGCGCCATGGCGAAGACCCGACGAAGCATATTGGTTACATCAAGGAGCACTGGTCACACATGAGGCCCTACTCAAGTGGCTTCTATACCAACGATGTGTTCGACGAAAACCAGGCGCAGATCAACGCAAACTACCGCGGCAACTATTCACGGTTGCTCGACGTGAAAAAGCACTTTGACCCGACCAATTTGTTCCGTCTGAATACGAACATTCGGTCTGACAGTGCTTAGGTTGCCCGATACAAATCCAGCCCTGTTATTCCGGTGCGTAACGTTGAGAGTGGCACCGTCCGCGTATCGAATGGTCCGACCGCTTGCACCAATGTTCGCCGCCACGTTGCTGCCGATCTGGCTGGCCGCCTGCAGTTATCTGCCCCAAGGAGTCGATTTGGATCTTCCCGCCACTGCTGTCAATTACCGTCTGTCTTCTACGAGCGAAATCCTGCTGACCAGCGAAGCCGGCGACAAGATCGCGGCAAAAAAGAACCTGCCTTTTCGCAACGGCATCGCAGGCGGCACGAAGGTCGTCATCAGGCCGGAGCTCCTGAGACAGACGATTACGGGTATCGGCTCATCGTTTACAGAATCCTCGGCATTCGTACTGGCGCACCTTGACGCGGATAAACGCGGCGAGGTGATGGACAACATATTCAGTGAACGCGGCGCCAATTTTTCACTAACGAGAACGCCAATTGGATCGACGGACTTCTCGGTCGAGGGCAAGTATTCGTATGCGGATACGGCCGGGGACGTTGCACTCGAACATTTCAGTGTCGCTGTCGACAACGATGGCTTCAAGCGAAATAAATACCCGGGAATTAAAGACGAGGCCGGTCACCCTAAAGGTGGTTTTACCCTTGAACTCTGGGCCCAAGTAGGAAACGCCCTGTACAAGAATATCGGAGAGCTGTGGCAGCCGGAACTGGCGAAACTGGG
>CAYTTZ010000173.1:0-6123 GCA_964440945.1 uncultured Woeseiaceae bacterium | reverse complement strand
CTGTGGCGTATGGAAGGCATGGGAGTCGCCGCACCGGCGTGTTAGTCTCTGCGACGCGGAAAACTTGGAGTTGGTGAGTGATCAAAACGGATGTGGTTATCGTTGGCGCAGGGCCATGTGGTCTGTTCCAGGTATTTGAACTCGGACTGCTGGGCTTGAAAGCCCACGTTGTCGACTCCATTCGGCAACCGGGCGGCCAGTGCACGGAGCTCTATCCCGACAAGCCTATATACGATATCCCCGGTATTCCCGTTTGCACGGGCGAGGAACTGACGGAGGGGCTGCTGAAGCAGATCGAACCGTTTGAGCCGGGCATGCACCTCAACGAAGAAGTCGCCGTGGTCAGGAAGGACGGCGACAACGACTTTTTCGTCGAAACCAGTGCCGGTACACAGTTCAATGCGAGGGCCGTCGTGATTGCCGGCGGTGTAGGCTCCTTCCAGCCGCGGCAAATGCGCGTCCCCCGTGTCGACGACCTGGAAGCCACGAACGTTCATTACCGCGTTCAGGACCCAAAGCAGTTCGCAGGGAAACGACTCGCCATTATGGGCGGCGGTGACTCTGCGCTTGACTGGGTCATCGAACTGGCCGGCATTGCCGAGTTCATCACCCTGGTTCACCGTCGCGATGAATATCGCGCTGTTCCGGCCACGGTCGAGAAAATGAGAAAGCTGGTAGCAGACGGAAAGATGGACGTCGTCGAAAACGCCAAGGTAGCGGCGGTCGATATGAGCGAAGGCGCCATCCGTTCAATGACCTTGCAGCCCAAAGACGGCGATGCGGTTGAAGTGTCCGTTGACGATGTCCTCGTATTCTTCGGCCTTGCGCCAAAGCTCGGGCCGATCGCCGAATGGGGACTCGATATCAATCGCAAAACGATCAACGTCGATGTCGAGAAATTTGAAACCTCGGTGCCAGGCATCTATGCCGTCGGCGATATCAATTTCTACCCGGGAAAGAAGAAGCTCATTCTTTGCGGTTTTCACGAAGCCGCGATGGCGGCTTTCGCGATCAAGGCGCAAGTCGAACCGGACCAGAAAGTGCGCGTCCAGTACACGACAACCAGCCCGATCATGCATGAGCGCCTGGGCGTAACCGACTGACAACAACGGGAACGAGGATTATGCGAAAAGATGGACTGAGCCAGAAAGCCTACGTGCCCATAGCTGAGGGCGATAAGTACGACCCTTTTGTCGACCCCTCCGAGTCCCCTGCCGAGTTCACGCTGAAATCAGTTGGCCTCGGAATCGTGTTTGGCATCATTTTCGGAGCAGCGAACGCCTACCTCGGACTCCGCGCGGGCCTCACCATTAGCACCTCGATCCCTGTCGCGGTCATGACCGTCGCGGTCTTCCGTGCATTGTCGAGCGTGGGCGTGCGCGGCACGATCCTGGAAACCAACATCTCGCAAACCACCGGCTCGGCATCGAGCTCCCTGGCCAGCGGCGTGATCTTCACGCTGCCCGCGCTGTTCATGTGGGGCATGCCGCCGGAGTTGCTGCAGATGACATTGCTGGCCTTGTGCGGCGGCCTGCTCGGAATCCTTTTCATGATTCCGCTGCGACGTTTTCTCATCGAACGGGAGCACGGCAAGCTGCCCTACCCCGAAGGTACTGCCTGCGCCGAGGTGCTCGTAGCCAACGAGATCGGTGGTGGCAGTGCGCGCTTCGTGTTCTACGGCCTTGCCGGCGGCGCCTTCTTCAAGTTGCTTACCTCCTGGATCCGGATCATCCCGGGCGATGTGCATCTGAAGGTTCCCTTTTTGAAGAAGGGGGAAGTGGGTATGGACCTGTCGGCCGCACTGTTCGGCGTTGGCTACATCCTGGGACCGCGTATTGCGGCAGTAATGGTTGGCGGCGGCCTCCTCTCCTGGCTCGTTATAATCCCCGCCATCGCTTACTGGGGAGACGGCCAGACGGCGCCGATCTTTCCGGAAACCGTCAATCTCATTCGCGATATGTCGCCCAGCCAGATTTGGACGCGTTACGTGCGTTACATTGGCGCCGGCGCCGTCGCGACAGCCGGCATTGTGACGCTCATACGCAGCATCCCGGTGATGGTCAGCAGCTTCAAAATTGGCGCGTCACAGCTTAGCGAGCGCGTTAGCGGTAAAAGCGCACCGGCACTGCGAACCGACAACGACCTGCCGCTGCGATTTGTCGGCATTGGTGTTGTGGCAGTTGCGCTGGTACTCATTCTCGTCCCGCAGGTATTCGGTTCGATAGGCGGTATCGGAATCCGTGCCGTTGCCGCCGTTTGCGTCGTCATCTTTGCCTTCTTTTTCGTCACGGTCGCCTCACGCATCGTCGGCCTGGTCGGCGTTACCAGCAACCCGACCAGCGGCATGACGATTGCAGCCCTACTCGGCACGGCGTCGATCTTCCTGATTTTCGGCTGGACCGACGAGATGGGCAAAGCCGCCGCGCTGACAGTCGGCTGCGTGGTTGCCATCGCCGCATCGATATCGGGCGACACCTCACAGGATCTAAAGACCGGGTTCCTCCTCGGGGCGACGCCGCGTCGCCAGCAGACCGCCGAATTGATTGGCGTGCTGACCTCAGCAACATTCGTCTGTCTTACCGTACTCGCACTCGGCAAAGGCTTCGGCTTTGGCAGCACCGAACTGCCCGCGCCGCAGGCGACACTCATGAAGCTGGTTATCGACGGCGTGCTGGATCAGAACCTTCCCTGGTCACTCGTCGCCATTGGTGCCGGCATCGCGTTGGCTTGCGAAGTCCTGCGTATACCGTCCCTGCCCTTTGCCGTTGGCGTATACCTGCCGGTCTCAACGATGACGCCAATATTTGTCGGCGGTTTGATCCGCCTCTGGATGGAACGCACCGCAAAAGACCAAACCACCGCTGCCGATCGTCGCGAACGCGGCGTATTGCTGGGCAGCGGCTTTGTCGGCGGCGAAGGCTTGTTGGGTGTCGGAATCGCGCTCGTCGCTGTCGCGAAGAGCCGGAGACCGGATGGCATCGGGACCGAGTGGCTTGGCAGTGAGATGACCGCGATGCTGGTTGGGGCGGCTGCTTTCGCCCTGTTCATCGCATGGTTCTTCCGCTCGGTGCGCGGTCGCGCCGACTGATCACTGCAACTTCAGGAGACGCGCATGGCAGACAGACACGGACATTGCCTTTGTGGTGCGGTACGGATTACCGCTGCCGACCCCGGAAATGCGGTCGGCGCCTGTCATTGCAAGATGTGCCGCCGTTGGGGTGGCGGTCCGTTCATGGAAATGGACTGCGGTACCAACGTCACCTTCGAGGGCGAACAGAACATTACTGTTTATGCGTCATCCGACTGGGCGGAGCGCGGCTTTTGCAAGCAGTGCGGCACGCACCTTTTTTATCGATTCAAGGCAAACGGCAATCATGGGGTGCCAGTCGGGCTATTCGACGATGAAGAACACCTGGAATTTACGCAGCAGGGCTTTATCGATGAAAGACCGCCATTCTATGAGTTCTCGAACGACACCAAAGACATGACGGGCCCCGAGCTCATTGCCCAATACCTGAAGAACTGAATCAGTCCCGAGAACGCTCGAGAATCTCGCCGTAGTCGGCGGTATCAACCTCCGCACATTCGACCTTCATGCCATCGGGCTGGTGATCGCGCATTTGATTGTGAAGCAGCCCGTGGGCGGTCTGCGCCAGCGAGTCGGCAATGATTCCATTGTCGCTGTCGCAATTCTTCGCCATGAGCATTAGCCGATCAAACGTCGTCATGAAGTTCCTGGTATGTCGTCGGCGTATATCCGTCTCGTAGAACAACGCCTTGTAGCCGCCGTACTCTTCGGTGTCCATTAGAAGAAATTCGCGTGCAAATACCTGGTCGTCGCGCCGGGCCAGCATGTGCCACAATTCCTCAATACGCGCTCTTGTCACGCGTTGCCCTTCCGAAGCACCCATCGACGAAATAAACAGCATGCCGGTAATTCCGCCCAGTTGACTCCGCACATTCTCGGCAATTTTGAAAAAGGTCTCCTGGCGCGCATTCATCTCGGTCGCAGCAATGGCCTGGGTTTGCTTTTCCGACTGGATCGACGTTTGCCGCAAAACCTCCGTGTTATCCGCCAACTCTCGTTGTTGGATGAACAAGCCGATGACCAGCCAAAGAAATGCCAGCGGTGCAAAAGCACCCTCGAGGAAACTGCCGAGGTCTTCGAGCGGCACGTCGTAGACTGTCTTGTCTTCGAAGATTCCGCTGCGCACGTAGACGATGCCGGCGATCAGCCACAGCGCCGTGACGATGATGCCAAAGAAGATGCGCCAATCCGTCTGGCGCAGATGCGCGAGTGCCTTGCTGAACATATCCGAAGCCTCTTTAGTGCACTGCCCGGAGTCTACCGGGCAACCGGCAGGTGCATGAGCTGCCGCTAGTCTCCACAATCGCTGCCCGACGTCGGACCTGTTGGTGGCGCTGCCAATTGTTGTGAGGAATCAGCTCCGAAATCGGAGCTCCAGCGAAGCGTGCGCATACGCCGCGCCCCCTCGCAAGAAGGCGTTGCCGCTGTGGTCGCCATCAATGTGACCTGGGTAACGTTTGCCTCGGTGACCTTCGCCTCAACCGCCGAACGGATTGTTGCGTAACCCAGAAAACGGTAGCGCTTGTCCCTGACCACGAAGCCCAGGTTGACGAATGAAGACGTCGAGTCACGCTGCAGCACCAGCGTATTGACCAGTAAATAGGAACCGTCAGCCATGGTCTTTACAAAGTGGTTCGGCGGCCCTGCATACAGAACGTCTCCAGACTTCGTCGACAACGCGTCGACTGCCGGACCCACTGAGAAGCCGGCGGGTATAGCGGCTACCATGGCGTCCAGGTAGCTGTTCTCGTAATGCCGCTGGAGGAGTTCGCGCAGCGCTGCAGCGTCGCTTGAACGGGCCGGTGGCGCCTGTTCTCCAGTTGATGGAGGTGCTGCTACGTCGTCCGTATCCAACGCGCCCGCTGAGCTGCGGTCAGCGAGATTGATGGGCAGCCCTGATTTCTCGCACTGAAAACCAGCTGTTTGCAACTTCCCGACTAAAGCAAGCACCTTGGGCTCACAGTAGTCCGGATCATTTCGCGCCAGCCATAACAACGCGGACTCACCGTTCTTCGTGTAAGTCACGCGACAGGCAAACGCATTCTCCGAAACTCTGGCTGGGTCCTGCACCGAATCGATATCTTTGAACAACGTAATCTCGCGCTCAAAGTCTCCGCTCGTGCATGTCCAGGTCGAGTTGATGGGCCCGGCGCCCATGGTGATGCCAGGCAACAGGGCGAACAGGCCGATGAGCCGGGCTGGGTCGAATGTTCGGGTCGATCTCGTATTCATTGCTTTACATACTACCGCATGAATACAGCCTTGAGGGTTTCAGCCTGAAGCGGCATCCGAATGATGCACATCGCAGGCTCGGAACGTTACCAGCAGGACCGGCAACAGCGTCATGTTGGCGAGCAGAGCTACAAGCATCGCGATACCTGTCAGCAGTCCGAAGTAGATAGTCGGCGTGAATTGTGAAAGCGCAAGTATCGAGAAACCCAGCATGATCGTAACGCTGGTGTAGTACATCGCGCGACCGATTGTCCGATGGCATCGGTGTATGGCGGCCCAGTAATCCCCGTCACGTGCGAATTCGGTCGTAAACCGGTGGATGTAGTGAATCGTATCGTCGACGGCGATACCGACGGTAATAGCCGCGATCGTAATCGTCATCAGGTCGAGCGGGATCCCCAGCCAGCCAATCAGGCCCAGGACCACGACCGCGGAGAGGAGATTCGGAATAATTGCCGTGGCTGCCAGCCGAACGCGTCGAAACAGCAAGAGGAACATGACGAAGATCACAAGAAAAACCGCACCAAGGGTCAGTGCCTGCGAGCGAAACAGGCTTTGCAACATGTTGTTGTACAGCACGAGCATGCCGCTGAGATGTACCTGGTCTTCCTGCAGATCAAATTTCTCGACGACCTCGCTACCTATGCGCTCGATGAGCTCGTTGCGTCGAAGCGACTTATCCGACTCAAATACGCGCACGCTAAAACGAATCTGGTTACCGTCCGGCGAAAGATAAGGCCTGATGAGCGCCTCGCGAACGTCCTCCGGCAGGCGTTTGTAGACGATCGAGAGCAGAACGTTGT
>CAYTTZ010000172.1:0-6155 GCA_964440945.1 uncultured Woeseiaceae bacterium | reverse complement strand
ATCGCAGCAGAAAAATCGACCATAGCCAGTTTGCTGGGCGAGCACATACATCGCAGCGTCGGTCCCGAAGACATTGAGATTGTCGAGGACCCGGATGAGACTGGCAGCTTTTTCATTGGCCTTGAATTCGATCAGTACAGACTGTCACCGGGCGGTGAGATCGAGTCGGATGAGCTGCAGCTGCTCGACTAGTCGGCGCGGCAAACTGGCTGGTGCCGGCTAGGGCGTCAATACGCCAATCTGGCGGAGCAGCTCGACGAAAGCCGCAGGATCGCTTATGCCGACAAAACCGAGCCCGCTCAGGGCACCGCAGAGATGCGCGTCATGGTTGATACGACCGCGAGACTGTGCCGAGGCCCAGTAGGAATACCCAACGTAGCCTACGGCAAACAACACGGCTGGAATTGGTATCGGAATCGGCATAATCATCAACGTCGTGGTCGGAAAGAACACGATATAGGCGAATAACACAGCAGATATGGCCCCCGATGCGCCGAGAGACGCATACCCGGGATTTCTTCTGTGCCTGATGAAGGTGCAGCCATGGCTTGCGATCAGACCCGTGAGATACAGCATCACGAATGGTACGGCGCCGATGTATCTCTCCAGCGGGAATGCAAAGAAGAAAAACGTAAACATGTTGAAAAGCAGGTGGCCAACGTCGGCGTGCACGAGTCCGCTCGTGATCATCGTCGCGTACTGTTGCCTGCGTACAAAGTAATAGGGCCGAAAGAGACACCTGTCGATCAATGCGGGCACGCGAAACAGGCCGAGTACGCTGATGCCAATAGTCAGCACCATGATCACGGAAGACGCGATTTCTACGTTATGAAACAACAGGAATCCTCACCCCTGACAAGCAGGTTAGCCGGCGACTTCGCGCCTCTTTTGCTTGTCATCGTACATACTGGAATCGGCTTCTGCCAACAGGTTTTCGACATTGGCATGGCGATCGGGGTCGAATTCAATCACGCCGACGCTCCAGGACAGCTTCTCACGGATCTCACATTCTGTCCGCGAGACGAGTTCCTGCAAGCGATCGATTGCTTTCTTTGCGCCGCCTTTCGAATTGCTGAGTAGTACAACAAACTCGTCACCGCCCAGGCGACCAACGGCGTCCGCCGTCCGGAAGCATTTGACCAGCAGCTTGGCAAAGTGCTTCAGCAGATCATCTCCGGCCGCGTGCCCGTAGGTATCGTTGATTGCCTTAAAACCGTCAAGGTCAAAGAACGCGATTTCTGCGCTCGTTCGAGTACGCCGACAAAGCGATAAGAGGTGATCAGCGATGAGGTGAAAGCCACGCCGATTGGCGACTTGTGTCAGGTCATCAACGGTGACCTGGGAAGAGACTTTGATCTCGTCCTCGACCATTTCAGCCATGTCCCTGAGCGCCTCGATATCGTCTGAGGACATATCGCGTGGCTCGGGATCGATAAGGCATAGCGTACCGATATTGAAGCCGCCGGGGTCCCTGATCGGATAGCCCGCGTAAAAGCGGATATTCGGTGCGCCCGTGACGAGGGGGTTGTCCGCGAAACGAGGGTCCTTGCTGGCATCGTTTACGACCAGCGCCTCTCGGCTGAGGATGGCGTGGCCGCAAAAGGAAATAGCACGGGAGGTCTCGCAGGCTTCGAGGCCCTGCTTTGATTTGAACCACTGGCGATCCGAATCGACCAGGCTAACCAGGGCAATTTGTACGCCAAACAGGCGTTTCGCCATACGTGTCAGCCTGTCGTAGCGCTCCTCGGATGGGGTATCCATAATTCGCAGAGAATGCAGGCTCATCAGGCGAGCCGTCTCGTCGATTGGCATAGCGGGCTCATGCATAGGGAACTCTCGATTTCACAATTAGCCTTTTATCGGCAGAAAACTCGCAGGCTTTAGTGCCGTCGACGGCTGATTTATCGCTGAATCGGGCTCAAGAAAAGCCGGAAATGGCCGATTAAGGCCTAAGTAAGTTATTGATTTTCGGTGAGAGCCCCGCGTGAAGCTGCACATTGTCTTATGTACATTTGCCCTGGCGGCGCTGACATTCTTGTCGGCGGCGCCTGCGCACGCCAATGGCGAGGCCGAGGCGCCGTTTCGCTATTACACGGTGCTGGATGGCCTGACGCAGTCCAACGTAGTGGATATCGAGCAGGACCAGGCAGGCTACCTCTGGTTCACAACTGCTCGCGGCCTCAATCGCTATGACGGCAAGGAGTTCGATCAGTATACGATCGCCGACGGTCTGCCGAATAACTCACTCACAGCGCTTCACGTAAGCGACACGAATTCAGTGTGGGTCGGTGACGCGCGCGGTGGTTTAACGGTGATTCACGGGGCACGCGTGGTCCACAGCATAAAGCCGCCAACCGGAATGACTCGGCCGGTCCTTGATATTGAGGCCATCGGCGACCGGAAATTCGCCGTTATTGAAGACGTCGGTATCGTCGAGGTCACCATCGACAGCGGCGAATTCGTTATTAAGCATCTCGTCGGCGACGAAGCGATGGGGATTACCGATCTCGCGGTGTATGGCAATGACGCCTGGGTGCAGTCAGCCACTGGGTTGTACAGATTCAACCTGGGCGCGGAGCCAACCTTGGAGCTGCTGGCTGAGGCTGTTCGCCAAATCCATGTCGATGATGCTGGCCAACTGTGGGTGGCCGATAAGGGCGGAAAAGTCGGCACCTGGCAGGGTGGCTCGTTCCGGCCAACCCTCACTATCGATTCCGAGGATCCGATCGTCAGCATCACTACGGATCGTGAAGGACTGGTCTGGGTCGCAACCAGGGACGAGCTGTTCAACTTTGGCAGTCACTCTCAAGGATCCGAATACATTGGTCGCGAGGTACGAAAATACTCCGGTATCGATGATGTCACGTCGATGTTCGTCGATCGAGAGAATTCATTGTGGCTATCAACTGGTTCCCGGTTGATTCGATTCCTGGGCGATCGCTTCGAGCACTTCCGACTGCGAATATCGTTCGACTCGGAAACCGTCTGGGCGGTTAGTGAGGATCGCCAGGGTCGGTATTGGTTTGCGACGGAGTCCAAACTGATCTTGCGTCGCCATGACGAGTCGATTGTGGTCGTTGGCGAAGAGTCCGGCATCCCGAAAGGTACGGTTCGGGATATTGTCTCTGATGAAAAAGGGATCCTCTGGATAGGAATTACCGACCACGGCTTGTACCGCTTTGATGTAAATGCAATGCGTGCCACCCACATTGAGCAATCGGGGACCGCAAGCGTCCTGGATGTCGATGTCGCGCCCGATGGGGCAGTCTGGTACTCCACGATAGGCAGCGGCGTCTTTCGATATGATCCCGAAAAACAGTCGGTGTCCAGGTTCGCGACGCCGGCGAGTACCTCTGTCTACACACTCGATATTTCGACCGACGGCAGCGTCTGGTTTGGCGCCGACGAGATTGGTCTGGTTCAGCTAATCCCGCAGGCTGCGGGTGGCTACGAGCAGAGAATCATCGGTGACGGATCACCCGCTGAAGATGGCGCCTTCGAGTACGTCAAGCTGACGCCCGGGGAGGCGGGTGGCTTCGAAGAAATTTCGCTTGATCCGCAAGCTGGTTTGCCAAAGCGGCTATTCAACCACATAGTCCTGACAGGTTCGGACTCGGTATGGATCGCGACCGAAGAAGGTGGGCTCTATCTCTTCGACGGCAGCCGATTTACGGATTACGGAGAGGTTACACCGCTCGCCGATCAGACCGTATACCTGGTCCATCCCCTGGAGAACGGCAGCGTCGTTGTCGGTGGCGAGCAAGGTCTGTATCAGTTCGTGCCTGGCACGCCGGGAATCGCACACTACAACCCGCAAACGGGCTTCATTGGTATGGAGACGAATGTCCATTCGAGCTTCGCTGATTCGGAGGGCGGTCTCTGGATTGGCACAGTCGACGGTGCCACGCGGATGGATGTCACGCAGCCGATACCGCGCCCGTTTGAACCGACACCAACGATCGTTCGTGTCGAAAGCCAACTTAGCGGCCGGCAAATTCTGGAGGCCCAGGAAATCGAGCCGAAAGAGCTTGGCGCTCGGGTTGAATTTGCCGCGATTTCGCTGCTCAGCCCACGCGGCATGCAATACAGCTTCATGCTCGATGGCGTGGATGCCGATTGGGGCTCGCCGACAACCAGCCGTTCTGTCAGCTATCCGAGAATACCGCCAGGAAACTACGAGTTCCTGGTGCGTGCGCGTTATCCAGGTGGCGAGTGGAGCGGCGATGTTGCCAGCTATAGCTTCACCGTGCTGCCATTCTTCTGGCAACAGCCCTGGTTCATCGTCATTCTTCTTGTGGCTGCCGCGCTGCTGCTGCGCGCGTTCATGATGTACCGCACGAGGAATATCGAATGGTTGAACGAGACTCTGCAGGGGCAGGTCGAAGAACGAACTGAGTCCATCGAAAAAGCCCGCCAGGAGTTGGAGCGAAGTAACCTGCGCCTCTCCGAGGAGATTGACGCGCGCGCCGAGGTTGAGACGCGCTTCCTGAACGCATTCGAAAACGCACCCATCGGTATGGGACTGCTGGACGCTGATGGCGTCCTGTTTGATGCCAACCCCGCCCTTAAGGAAATGTTCTGGCCAGCGTTGCTGAATCGCAAATTCGTCGACGCCGTGAGCGAAGATGATCGCGAGCACTTCGTGCAGCTATATGAAACCGTAGTGAAGACCGAACTTTCCAGCCTTCACGAAAAGCTGGTCTGTATCGGCGCGGCGGGCGAAGAAATCCAGGCTGTCGTGAACCTGTCCGTCGTGTCTTCGGAAAGCGGAGAATTTCTCTATAGCGTACTCCAGGTTCAGGACATCACCGAATCGATGAAACTGACGGTTCAGCTTGAGTACCAGGCCAGCTATGACGAGCTGACCGGTTTGCTGAATCGACGTGCGTTCGAAGCGCAGCTCGAACGCGCGTGGGAGATGAGCGCTGAGCATGAGAAGAAGAGCTATCTCATGTTCATGGATCTTGATCAGTTCAAGGTGGTTAACGACACCTCCGGCCATACTGCGGGTGACCAATTGCTGCGGGCCGTCAGCGACATCCTGGAAGACAGTGTGCGAAATGACGATGTTGTAGGTCGGCTCGGCGGTGACGAGTTCGCCATAGTGCTGCTGGATTGCCCGACCAAGGTAGCGCGTCGAATCGCCGAGTCAATTCGCCAGCGCATTGAGGATTTCCGTTTTCACTGGGATGTCGAGACTTATCGCATTGGCGTAAGCATCGGTGGCGTTCCGATCGACCCGGAGATTGGCGACATCAGCGAACTGCAACAGCTGGCGGACGCTGCCTGCTACGCAGCTAAGGAAGCCGGTCGGAATCGCGTACACATGGTTTCGGGAGAAAAGGACTCTGCCCGAGCGCATCGTGGCCAGGTTCGCTGGGTACAGCGGCTTCGTGACGCAATGGACAATAATCGTTTCGCCATCTACGCACAGCCGATAAAGCCTGTAGACGAGGACAGCGACGAACGCGAGAGCCTCGAGATCCTGCTGCGCTTGCGAGACGCGGAAAGTCGCAAGCTAATTCCGCCGGGAGCATTTCTGCCCGCAGCGGAACGCTACGGTATGAGTGTCGAACTCGACAAATGGGTGATTACCAGCCTCTTCAATATGTTGTTTGTGCACCATGCGTTCGAGGCAGTGCACAGGAAATACTGGATCAACCTGTCCGGTAGCAGCGTTGGCGATCGGCGCTTCGCCGAATTCCTCAAGAATGCAGTCGCCAATTCGCCGCTGCCGCCGGGAACGATCAACTTTGAAATTACCGAAACCTCGGTTATCAGGAACATCGCCGAAGCCGGCGAGCTAATTACAGCCCTGCGGGAAATGGGCTGTAAGTTCGCTCTGGATGATTTTGGTAGTGGGCTGTCGTCTTTCACCTATCTCAAGAACCTGCCTGTCGACATAGTGAAGATTGACGGTAGCTTCATTCGGGACTTATTGAAAGACGATACGGATCGGATCTTCGTTAAATCGATCATCGATATTGCTCATACGCTGAACCTCAAGGTAGTCGCCGAGTTTGTTGAGAACAAGGAGACGCTGGAAGCGGTTCGAGAGCTTGGCGCAGATTATTTCCAGGGTTTCATGACAGGAAGGCCGTTCGTATTTGCGCCACGGTTTCCGAAAGTCGCCGGGTCCGAGAATGATCACACCG
>CAYTTZ010000171.1:0-6162 GCA_964440945.1 uncultured Woeseiaceae bacterium | reverse complement strand
CAGGCCGGTCAATCAGGCGGCACGTCAGTACCTCTTTTTCACCCGGACGACCCTCACGCTTGAAGAACCCTCCCGGAATCTTGCCTGCCGCGTAGGTCTTCTCCTGGTAATTGACCGTCAGCGGGAAAAAGTCCCTGCCCGGATCTGCCGCTTTGCGACCAACGGCGGTCACGAGGACGGTGGTTTCGCCCATATCAACGATGACTGCACCGTCGGCCTGACGAGCGATCGCGCCCGTATCAATGGTTACCTTGTGTTCCCCATACTGGAACGTCTTACTAGTGGATTTCACGATGATTTCTCAGATAGATGATGTGTGGGCAATATCAATCGACCGCGAACCCCGAAGGGGTGCGACATGTCGATTGATTACACTGCCAAAATCGCTCGCTGAATTAGCGGCGCAGACCGAGCCGGGAAATCAGCTCGCGGTAGCGGTCCTGGTCTTTGGACTTGAGGTAATCAAGCAGCTTGCGACGCTTGTTTACCATCTTCAAAAGGCCTTGACGGCTGTGGTGATCCTTCTTGTGCTCACCGAAGTGCTCGGTTAGCTCGGAAATTCTTTTTGAAAGCAGCGCGACCTGGACCTCGGGGGAGCCGGTATCGCCCTCGCCTCGCGCATAATCCGCGACGACGCTCTGCTTTGCTTCACTGGAAAGTGACATCTCTCAATTACTCCAATTAACTCTATATATAGGCCTTTTTCGAAGCGCGGTATTCTAGCGCCTGTGCGAGCCCATTAACACCCCAAAATCAAATATCTACGGGGTTTTTTCCTGCATGAGAAAGACCCGCCGCGGCGCAAGCGTACCCTCGCCCACAAGCTCTCCCACTCCCAAAAATCGGTCCCTGGCGCCATACACGCGAGCCAGTCCAGCGCGGCTCTCGGCGGCCACAGGGACCGCCTGTCCGCCCCTGAAACGCTCATCGGCGCCCTCATCGAGGGTGACCGAGGGAAATTCCTGCAGCGCCACATCGGGCGCCAGAAGCCGCTCTTTGAGGGTAGCCACGTCTTCCTCCGCCAGGCTCTCTACCGCTGTGAGATCCAGCATATCTTCTGGCAGGAAGTGCCCGACCGTTTCCCGGTGCAATCTCGCCGTATGCGCGAGGGTCCCGGCGCGCTGCGCTATATCCTCAACCAGCGTCCTCACGTAGGTACCCTTGGAGCACGAGACTCGGAACACGAGCCGTGACCCCGCCAGCTCCAGAAGCTCAATATCGTGGATAGTGATCGGCCGAGGCTCTCGCTCAACGATCTCTCCTTTCCTGGCGAGCTCGTAGAGCCGCTTGCCGTCTTTCTTCAACGCCGAGTACATTGGCGGGATTTGTGTGGACTGACCACGAAACCCGTCCAGCACGCTGAGCCACTCGTCTCGCGAAAGCTCTGGAACATTCGCGGTCGCAACCTCCTTGCCATCCGCATCGCCAGTGTCGGTTTTGCTCCCGAGCTTCGCAGTCACCCGGTAGGTCTTGTCTGCATCCAGCAGGTAGGCACACACCTTGGTTGCCTCGCCGAAACAAAGTGGCAGCATGCCGGTGGCCGCGGGATCGAGACTCCCCGTGTGGCCTGCCTTTTTCGCGTTCAGCAGCCGCTTGACTATCTGCAGCGCCCGGTTCGACGTAATGCCACTGGGTTTGTTCAATAACAACAACCCGTCGACCGCCTCTTTCGAGCGTCTTACCTGCTTCATGCTCGCGCTCACTGTGACGCGTCAGACTTTAGTGCGCCGTCGATCAGCTCGGCGATACGCTGCCCTTCAGCCGCGCTGTCGTCGTGCTCAAATCGCAATTCCGGAACATGTCGTACCTTGATCGCCTGACCGAGTTTCGAGCGCAGGAACCCGGAAGCTTTCTCCAGGCCAGTCTGCGCCTGCACCGGGTCGGCAGCAGGGTCCAGCAGGCTGAAATACACACGTGCAACGCTCAGGTCCCTTGTCAGATCGACGGCAGACAACGATACGCCGTCGAGGCGAGGGTCCTTGGTCTCAAAGCGCAGCAGCTCGTTCAGCGTGCGCAATACCTGGTTGCCGAGGCGTTGATTTCGTGTGAATTCGCGAGCCATATTGTTTCGCCGCCGACTATGAGTCGAGCGTTCTGGCGACCTCGATGCGCTCGAAACACTCGATCTGGTCGCCAACCTTGACGTCCGCATAGTTCTTGACGCCGATGCCGCATTCCGTACCGGAACGGACCTCGTTGACGTCGTCCTTGAAGCGTCGCAGCGACTCCAGCTCGCCCTCGTAGATAACGACGTTGTCACGCAGTACACGAATCGGATTCGAGCGTTTCACGTAGCCCTCACTAACGATACAGCCTGCGATGTCACCGAATTTCGGTGAACTGAATACGTCCTTGACCTCGGCGAGCCCGACGATCTGCTCACGAATCTCAGGAGCGAGCAAGCCGGTTAGCGCCAACCTGACGTCGTCAATAGCTTCGTAGATGATGCTGTAGTAACGCACGTCGACGCCGGACTCTTTGATAGCCGTACGTGCCGCCGCATCGGCGCGAACATTGAAGCCGATAATTACAGCCTTGGAAGCTGCCGCAAGGTTGGCGTCAGTTTCCGTGATACCGCCGACGCCCGAACTCAGGACGTTAACCTTGACCTCGTCGTTAGACAGTTTTGTCAGCGCGTCGCGCAACGCCTCAGCACTACCATGCACATCGGACTTGATGATCACCGGCACCGTAGAAGCCTCGCCGTCCTGCATCTTGCTGAACATGTCCTCCAGCTTCGAGGCCTGTTGCTGTGCAAGCTTCGCCTCGCGCGTCTTGCCCTGGCGGAACTCTGCAACTTCACGCGCCTTGCGCTCGTTCTTGACAACAAGAAAGTCGTCACCGGCGCTCGGCGTTTTCGATAGCCCGAGTACGACCGCGGGCGAAGAAGGACCCGCCTCTTTAATTGATGTGCCCGTCTCGTCGAACATGTTGCGAATTCGCCCATATTCTTCGCCGGCGATGATCATGTCACCCTGGCGCAACGTTCCCGATTGCACCAGCAGCGTGGCAACAGAGCCGCGACCTTTCTCCAGGCTACCCTCGATCACCAGACCATGAGCCGGCCCTTCGGTGACTGCCTTGAGATCCATGACCTCGGCCTGCAGCAGAATAGCGTCGAGCAGCGCGTCAACGCCGTCACCAGTAATGGCCGAAACGTTTGCGAACATCTGTTCGCCACCCCAATCCTCGGGAATCACTTCGTGTTGTGTCAGCTCGTTCTTCACACGCTCGGGGTCGGCATTCTCGCGATCGATTTTGTTGATGGCAACAACCAACGGCACGCCGGCCGCCTTCGAGTGCTTAATGGCCTCGATCGTCTGCGGCATCACGCCGTCATCAGCGGCAACGACCAGCACTACGATGTCCGTTGCCTGCGCGCCGCGTGCACGCATCGCGGTAAACGCGGCGTGTCCCGGTGTATCCAGGAACGTAATTTCGCCCTTTTCCGTCTCGACGGAATACGCGCCAATATGCTGCGTTATGCCGCCCGCCTCGTGATCGGCCACTTTCGTGCGGCGAATGTAATCAAGCAAAGACGTCTTGCCGTGATCGACATGGCCCATGATCGTGACGACCGGCGAACGGGGAAGCTGATCGCCCGTCTGCTGCTCTTCACCCGCAAGCAGCTGCTCATCCATCTCGGCCGACTTGACCTGCTTGGCTATGTGACCAAGCTCCTCGACAACCAGCGTTGCCGTGTCCTGGTCGATAACCTGGTTGATGGTGACCATCGCGCCCATGTTGAACAGGATCTTTACAACCACGTTGCCCTTGATGGCCATCTGCTGCGCCAAATCGGCAACAGAGATATTCTCGGGGATCTCCACCTCGTGGATGACCGGCGCAGTTGGGCGCTCAAAACCGTGCTTCGAATCGCCGCCCATCGATACGGGACGGCGGCGCGTAGGTGTCTTGCGCTTGCGGCGACCGCTCTTGTCACCGGCAACGTGAAGTTCCTTGCGGCCATAGCGCGTTTCCACGCGACCCTGCTTCGGCTTCGCTTTTTCCTTCGTGCGTCGGGCCCTGGCATCGGCCTCGGCTTTCTCGAGTCGCACCTTTTCATCAGCAGCATCCTGCACCGCCTTCTCCGCAGAGAGGCGAGCCTGTTCCTCAGCACTCTTCTGCGCCTGCTTTTCTTTCTCGAGCTCGGCCTCTTTGCGCTTTTCGGCGTCTTCCTTCTCAACCTTCAGCCGCTCTTCCTCACGCGCAGCGGCGGCGACAACTTCCTCTTCCGCATGCCGAACGCGATCGAGTTCGTCCTGCTCATCCTGCGCCTGCTGCGCGAGTACATCGCGCTTAATGTAGGTACGCTTGCTGCGAACTTCGACGTTCACCGTACGCGAGCGCCCCTGATTGCCGGAAAGTCGCAGCTCGCTCTGCGACTTGCGCTTCAGCGTAATGCGTCGCGGCGCCGCAGCCGTCGCCGGTGTGTCGTCCTGCCCGTGCGCCCGGCGCAGGTGAGACAACAACTCGAGCTTCGCGTCTTCGCTAATCATGTCGTCGGATCCGCCGACCTTAATGCCAGCCTCATCGAGCTGCGTCAGCAGCTTCTCGACCGGTACTTTCAGTACCTCAGCAAATTGTGTAATTGTCACATCAGCCATTCGTAAACTCCGTACCTAATTCTTGAGGCCGTTACGCCTGCTGTTCTTCTTCAAACCAGTGAGCGCGCGCTTTCATAATCAGCGCCGCGGCATCTTCCGCGTCCATCTCATGGATCTCAAGAAGATCGTCGGTCGCCAGCTCAGCGAGATCCTCGCGAGTAACAACACCCTTACTGGCCAGCAAAAACGCAAGCCCTTTATCCATGCCTTCAAGACTCAACAAGTCTTCGGCAGGCTCTACCTCGTCTATCTTCTCTTCCTGAACGATCGCCTGCGTCAGCAGCACGTCGCGTGCGCGACTCCGCAACTCGTCAACGATGCCTTCATCAAATTCTTCAATCTCAACAAGCTCAGACGCGGGCACATAGGCAACTTCCTCGATCGTCGAGAAGCCTTCCTGAACGAGGATCAGGGAAACTTCTTCGTCCACGTCCAGCTGCTTCGAGAACAGCGCGATCAGCTCGCGCATCTCGGATTCGCTCTTCTCTTCAGCATCGGCCGCCGTCATGACATTGAGCTCCCAGCCTGTCAGCTCGCTTGCCAGTCGGATGTTCTGGCCGCCGCGACCGATCGCCTGCGACAGCTTGTCCTCTTCAACGGCGATATCCATGCTGTGCTTGTCTTCATCAACGACGATCGAAACCACCTCAGCGGGTGACATCGAGTTGACGACAAACTGCGCCGTGTTGTCGTCCCAGAGAATGATGTCTACACGCTCACCTGCAAGTTCGTTAGAAACCGCCTGCACACGTGAACCACGCATACCCACACACGCGCCGACAGCGTCAATGCGACTGTCATTGCTGCGTACGGCGATCTTCGCGCGCAGGCCGGGGTCGCGAGCTGCGCCGAGAATATCGATCAGGCCCTGGCCGACCTCGGGTACTTCGATCTTGAAAAGCTCAACCAGGAACTGCGGCGACGTGCGCGTCATAAAGAGCTGCGGTCCGCGAGGCTCGGAACGAACCTCCGTCAGCAGCGCCTTGATACGATCCTGGGGGCGCACCGGCTCACGAGGCACCATATGCTCGCGCGGCACGAAACCTTCCGCATTGCCACCGAGGTCGATATACACGCCATTACGATCGACGCGTTTGACCAGCCCGGACAGCATCTCGCCCGCGCGCTCCTTATACTCTTCCACAACCTGCTCGCGCTCGGCCTCGCGGACCTTCTGTACGATGACCTGTTTGGCCGTTTGTGCCGCAATGCGACCGAATTCGACCGACTCCATGGGAATCTCGACGTAACCACCCGGCTCAGCGTTCTCGTCAACATCGACAGCATCGATCATGCGCAACTCGCGATCAGGCACCTCCAGCTCCGTGGATTCGTCCTCGAACACCAGCCAGCGTCGAAACGTGTCGTAATCGCCGGTTTCACGGTCAATCGCAACGCGAACTTCGATGTCCTCGCCGTGCTTTCTCCGCGATGCTGACGCCAGCGCCGCTTCGATTGCCTCGAATATGATGTCCTTCTCAACGCCCTTTTCGTTCGAAAAGGCGTCAACAACCATCAGGATCTCTTTGCTCATTACCTAAAACTCCAAATATCC
>CAYTTZ010000170.1:0-6174 GCA_964440945.1 uncultured Woeseiaceae bacterium | reverse complement strand
AGGGAACCAGGCAACGGCCAGCATCCGCCAACAACAGAATCACGAACTGCGACTATGCGGAATATCATGCGCCGGCAACTCACAGGATATATAGCCCCTGGAGAGTCCAACATCGATCGCGGTCGCAAGCTTGTTCTTTGATACAGGACCTACGACATAAACGCTTGGTCCACATTCGCCGACACCTTCTGACCAATGCTCCTTGTGGCCACCGCGCGTTACGGCGACGATAAAGAGGCTTGGAAAGAGGCGCCGAGCGGTCGAAATTGAACTGAATCCTCCGCCCCGTTGTATTTCGATATCGACAATCAACAGATCTGGTCGTCGCGCTACGATCGACTCGAATACCTTGTCGTCGCCGTTCGCTACGTAGACTTCCCAGCCAAGGTCGATGAGCATCGCCGCTGTACGATCGAGGATTTCGTCGTCATCATTGACGAGTAAAACTTGACTCACTTGTGATCCTTAGCTGGCCCCTATACCGGCGTACGCAGGCAGGCCAAAAATTCAGAGATCGCAATGAGAACCTATCGAGCGTGACCGAGCAGTGACCTGGTATGCCAAAAAAACAACAAGTCGCGCCACCCTGTATTCGGTGATCTAAGCGCGGCGATAGCGACGCGGTGAAATGCCCCACCAGCGGCGGTACGCGCGCTGAAACGCGCTCGGTTCAGAGTAGCCAAGAAGGAAAGCTACTTGCGCAACAGAGAGTTTTTTATCCAGGAGCAGCTCTTGCGACAGGTCGCGACGCAAATCGTCCAGAACGGTTGAAAAAGAGCTTTGCTCTTCGCCGAGGCGCCGCTGCAGGGTTCGGGCACTCATGCCGGTGTCAGCCGCGGTGCGCCATAAATTCGGGCGGCCGCCGGGAAGTACGGACCATAGTGCGCGTCGAACTCTTGCTACTGTGTTTGAGTCACGCTCTTCGAGCGGTCCCAGCGTAGTTGCGGCGAGATCGTCGAGATACTTCAGCAGGGTTGCGTCCGCAGCGCGCGTGGGCAATTGAAGTTGTCGGTGTGAGAACGTAACTGATGCGCTCGGTCGACCGAATTTCACAGGGCAATGGAACTGGGATCGATAGTCGCCTACGGCCGTTGGAATTGGCGACGTCAGGTCGACACTTATTGGTGCCAGATCGGTCCCTGTAATCTGTCGGCTAACCGAAATAACCGTTGCCACAGCAGCCTCGACCGGATGCCGCAAAGCCTCCAACCCGGGATGCCCTCGCCAAACCATGACTGCGCCTTCGCCTGTTTCTACAACGCTGAAATTGATAGCTTCCGACAATATTCGCCCGTAGCGTGAAAGCCGATTCAACGCACCATGAAGATCCCGGCTATGGTGCATGGTGTAACCAACCAAACCCAGATCCATTGCTTTAACTGACATACCGCAACGTATTCCAAGGATCGGATCATCCAGGCCATCGATCACTTCGCGCCACAACTTCAACATTGATGCCGTTCGTAGTCGCGCATCAGGGTCAGCCGCTTCCTGGCCGGCGAGACCGGCTGCACGCGTCAGTTCTTCTCGGCCCATCCCCTGCTCAACCGCATAGTCGATCAGCAGGTAAATGGTTCGCGCAAGTTGCGTGGCGGTGTTGGGCATCTGTTCCGTGGATCATCCGCTCAGGGATAAGGTCTAATTTGCCAAGGGTACCGCACCAGCATAAGCCATAAACGCCCGCCTTATTTATCGGCGACTCAGCGGCGGGGCGTTTACTTGGCCCACTCCACAAATAAAAAAGGGCCACCCAAAGGGTAGCCCTTGGTTTATTTGGAGCGGGAAACCCAGCGCGCTAGTCGTTCTTCAACAATGCGGCTTCGGTCGGTTGCGCGATGAACCACTGCGACGACAACCGAAACGCCGGGGTACTAACCTGGCCCACTCCGCAAATGAAAAAGGGCCGCCCGAAGGGCAGCCCATTTATTCAATTGGAGCGGGTGATGAGGATTGAACTCACGACCCTCACGTTGGCAACGTGATGCTCTACCGCTGAGCTACACCCGCTATGTCTTTCTTCCGCTGAAACAGTCCTTGGCAAGGTCGCGCTCTACCTTGCGCTACGCGCCCCGCTATTCCCGCAGAGGGACGAGATTCTAGTCACTTACCGTGCCCTGTCAAGTTCAAATGGCGCCTTTTCAGCAATTGAGGCCAGTCGTCAGCCCTGATCGACGCTAATGAAGGGCCAGGCGGCCTTCAGATACGTAATCATCGAGAAAATAGTCATGATTGCGGCAACCACAAGCAGGCCGAATCCGATGGTGTACATGTCGACCCCAAGGAGTGGATTCTTGTAGACCATGAACGCGATGCCGAACATCTGCAGCGTCGTCTTGATCTTACCGGCCATCCCCACCTTCACATGCGCTCGCTCCCCAATCGTCGCCATCCATTCACGCAGCGCCGAGACCGTGATCTCGCGACCGATAATAATCATGGCGATGATGTCCTCAAACCAGCCGGAATCAGCCTGCACCAGCATGACCAGCACGATGGCTACCATCAGCTTGTCCGCAACCGGGTCGAGGAACTCTCCGAAACGCGAGGTCTGGTTGAAGCGCCGCGCTACCCAGCCGTCAATAAAATCGGTAATGGCCGCGATACCAAACAGGATGGCTGCGATCGGTCTGGCATTGGGGATCGGGCTGTAAAAGCAGATAACGACCGCCGGGATTGCGGCGATGCGAAACAGCGTCAGCATGATGGCGAAATTCAGCTTCAAGAGATTTGCTCTTTTCTAGTGCTTATCCAGATGCAGGTCATTGTATATGGTTTCTGCCAGAGCGCGACTAATCCCGTGCACCTTTACCAGGTCATCGACGCCTGCACTGACGACGCCCTGCAATCCGCCAAACTGCCGCAGCAATTCGCGGCGCTTTTTGGGGCCAAGTCCGGGGATCTCCTCCAGCCGAGAGGTATTTCTTGTTTTGGCGCGTCGCTGACGATGCCCCGTAATGGCGAAACGATGCGCTTCGTCCCGAATCTGCTGTATCAGAAGCAGGGCCGGTGAATCGGCGGGCAAGTCCAGCGGCCTGTCGTCGCCTGGCCTGAACAGGCGCTCGGCACCGGCTCGCCGCGCCCTGCCCTTGGCGACCGCCACAACGGTCAGCCAATCGAGCTCCAGTTCATCGAGAATCGTCATCGCCTGCGCGAGCTGCCCTTTCCCGCCATCAACGAGCAATACATCGGGCATTGGTACTTCACCTTTTTTGACTCGTTTATAGCGACGTCGCAGCGCCTCGGCCATCGCGCCGTAATCATCGCCTGGGGCAACAGGACTCAAATTAAAGCGACGATAATCGCTTTTGAGGGCTCCCGCCGTGTTGAACACGACGCAGGACGCGACAGTGGCCTCCCCCGATGTGTGGCTCACGTCAAAACACTCGAGTCGCTGCGGAGTCTCCTCCAGACCCAGCGCCTCGGTCAGCGCTGCAAACTGTCTTCGCAGCGTCGCATTGCTGGCCGCTTTGAGGCCCAGGCCCTGCTCCGCATTGGTACGCGCCATCTGCAGCCAGCGTGCGCGATCGCCCCGCACACGGGACCGGATCAGAACTTTGTGCTCCATGCGCTCCGTCAGCGTCTGTGACAACAGGTCGGCGTCGTCAATCTCCAGTTCGATTACGATCTCAGCGGGCGCATCGCGGCCGAGGTAGTACTGCGCCACAAAGGCGTTCAGAATCTTCTGTCGATCCGTCTCACCAGCCAGGCGCGGGAAATGGTCGCGGCTGCCAATCAACGCACCGTTGCGGATAAACAAGACCGTCACGCAATGAATGGCGCCGTTGGACGCAAAGCCGAGGATATCCAGGTCCTTGTTGTCGCTGCGCTTGACGTGTTGGCGAGCCTCAATCTCCTTAAGCCGGGAAATCTGGTCACGAAAGCGAGCGGCTTGCTCGTAATCCTGCTCCGTAGCAGCCTGCTCCATGCGCTCGACAAAGGTATCGACGACCATCTGGTTCTTGCCATCCAGAAACTGCACCGCGGCTTCGAAATCCGCATGATACTGCCCCTCGCTTATAAGGCCGACGCACGGCGCCGTGCAGCGCTTTATCTGGTGTTGCAGGCAGGGCCGCGTCCGGTTGCTGAAAAAACTGTCGGTGCAGTTGCGAAGAAGGAAGAGCTTTTCCAGCTCCTTAAGGGTCGTGCGTACCGCCCGCGTGCTCGCGTATGGGCCAAAGTAACGACCTTTGCCGCGCCGCGCCCCTCGATGAAACTTCAGCCGCGGAAACCGCGTGTCGGTCGATGCATAGATGTACGGATAACTCTTGTCATCCCGCAAGAGAACGTTGTAACGCGGTTTGTGCCGCTTTATGAGGCTGTACTCGAGTATGAGCGCCTCGGCCTCGGTATTCGCGACCGTTACTTCGACGCGCTCCACATGCTGCATCATTGCCGCAGTCTTGACCGCATCCTGTGTGCGATTGAAATAACTCGAAACACGCTTCTTCAGGTCGCGTGCTTTGCCGACGTAGATGACCTTGTGCTTCTTGTCCAGCATCAGGTAGACGCCGGGACGGTGCGTCAGGCTGCGCAGGAAAGACTTCACTTCAAATGTCGCGGCTTCGCTCACTGCGTTAGTTATCCAACAACGTCCTTGCCGTTGCGAATATATCGTCAAACATGGCCTCGGTCAGTCGGCGCGTATTGGTGTTGTAGCGACTGCAGTGATACGAGTCGAGCAGCTGGAAGTCTTCGAGCTGATGCAGCGCTGCGTGGCCAAATTTGTATTCCACCTGGCGCAACGCACGCGCCTTGATGATGGCTCTGTGCGCGATTCCACCGAGCGCCATGACGACCGCACCCTTCGGCAGCAACGAAAGCTCGTTCGCGAGATAGGCGTTACAGGTATTTATCTCGGCGCCCACTGGTTTGTTATCCGGCGGCAGGCATTTGACCGCATTGGTTATACGGCAGTCGACGAGTGCCAGGCCGTCATTTGATGATTCGGAATGATCCCGGGAGCTGAAGCCATACTTGTGCAGCATCTGGTAAAGGAGGATGCCCGCGTGATCGCCGGTAAAGGGCCGGCCTGTTCGATTCGCGCCGTGCATGCCGGGCGCAAGCCCGACGATCAGGAAGCGCGCGTCCGGTGATCCGAATGGCGGCACCGGACGACAGTAGTAGTCCGGATACCTTTCGTTGACGTCGTCCAGAAAACCGGCAAGCCGTGGGCAGGCACGGCAGTCTTTGTCGAATACGCTCGTATCCACCCGTCAGTCGTGCATATGCCGGATCACGGCCCTGCCGAACCCTCGCGTGCCCACCAGGCGTGCACCCGGTATAAGTTTCTCAAGCTCCTGCTCGACCTCTTTCTTGTCGTGGGTCTTCGCCTTGCGCTTCGGCGCACGAATCGCAGCACGCAGGCGCGCAAGGTCAAAGGTCAGCTCGCCATTGGCAATCGCACCGGCAACGCCCTTGATAATCAGGTCGGCCGCCTCGGTCCAGCCCATGTAGCGCAGCATCATCTCAGCGGAGAGAATCAGCGAGCCGGGATTGACACGGTTCTTGCCGGCGAAACCAGGGGCCGTTCCATGCGTTGCTTCGAACACACCAACGCCATCGCCGATGTTGCCGCCGGGCGCAATACCGATGCCGCCGACCTGTGCGGCGAGCGCATCTGAAATGTAGTCGCCATTCAGGTTTAGCGTTGCGATGACATCATACTCTTCAGGCCGCAGTAAAATCTGCTGCAGGAAGTTGTCGGCAATGACATCCTTGATAATAATCTCGCGGCCGGTTACCGGGTTCTTGAACGCGAGCCACGGGCCGCCGTCCTTCTCGGTCGCACCGAATTCGGCGCGCGCGACTTCGTAGCCCCAACGCATGAAAGCACCTTCGGTGTATTTCATGATGTTGCCTTTGTGGACCAGCGTCACCGAACCGTAGTCGCGGTCGACACAGTATTGGATCGCCTTTCTGACCAGGCGCTCCGAGCCCTCGCGCGATACCGGCTTGATGCCGATACCCGAGCTTGCCGGGAAGCGAATCTTGGTGACGCCGAGTTCTTTTTGCAGAAAGTGAATCAGCTTCTGAACTTCCTGTGAGCCAGTCGGGTACTCGATGCCCGCATAGATGTCTTCAGTGTTCTCACGAAACACCGTCATGTCGACGAGGTCGGAGTCCTTCATCGGGGTTTCAACACCTGGGAAGTAGCGAATCGGGCGAACACAGGCA
>CAYTTZ010000169.1:0-6217 GCA_964440945.1 uncultured Woeseiaceae bacterium | reverse complement strand
GGTAAGTAATGTGACCGCCAGCAACGCGGGCATCTCGCGGCGCAGCGTTGCGGACTCTATTTCGATAGGCCGGATTATCGCGGTAATACCAAGAACCAGGCCGATATTGACGATGTTCGAGCCGATCGCGTTGCCGATCGCAAGGCCAGGCTGTTTCTCAAGGGACGCAACGACAGAAACCAGTATTTCCGGTGCCGACGTAGCGAAGGCGACGATGGTGAGCCCGATAAGAAGGGGTGCGACACCGAGGTTGCGGGCCGCCGCTGCCGCGCCGTGTACAAACCGGTCCGCACCCCACATCAGCAGGATCAGGCCGGCGATGATCAAGAGAATGTTGACTAACATAGCCTGTCGCATTTACTGAGCAGTGATGGTTGCTGCGACATTGTGTCGCAAGTCAGCCGATCGCTTCCGGCCGAACATCATACACAATCAGGATCTGACGTTGGGAAGCGGCGACGTTTGCGGGTACACTGCGGCCCCCAAGTATCATGCGCGAAAGCTCGGCAACATGGACCCAGAAGCAATCACAAAACTCATCGAAGGCGGTTTCGCGGATGCGACTGTCAGGGTGATGAGCGACGACAACACCCATTTTCAGGCGCTGGTCGTCGCCAACGAGTTCGACGGCAAGCGCCCGCTGGCCAGGCACAAGCTCGTTTACGATTGCCTGGGCGCCCTGGTTGGCAACGAGATTCACGCGCTGTCCATTACGGCCCTTACGCCTGACGAATGGCGCGATCGCGCCGGCGGCACCTAGAGATCTGGCGCGTTGGATAAGCTACTGATCAAGGGCGGCGCAACCCTGTCTGGCAACGTCAGGATTTCCGGCGCCAAGAACGCAGCGCTGCCTATTCTTGCAGGTACATTGCTGGCCTCGGATCCGGTTGTCGTCAGCAACGTGCCCCACCTTAAGGACGTCACGACCATGCTGTCGTTGCTGCAGATCATGGGCGTCGAGGTTACGGTCGACGATCAGCTAGGGGTAGTGATCGACGCAGCCAGCGTCGACAGGCGCGAGGCGCCTTATGAACTCGTTAAGACGATGCGAGCTTCGATTCTTGTGCTCGGCCCGCTATTGGCCCGCTTCGGCGAGGCCAATGTGTCCCTGCCGGGCGGATGCGCGATAGGTGCCCGGCCCGTCAACCTGCATGTTGCCGGGCTGCAGGCGATGGGTGCCGAGGTCGTTGTCGAGAATGGCTTTATCAAGGCGCGCGCGGACCGGCTAAAGGGCGCGCATATTGTCTTCGACATCGTCACGGTAACCGGCACTGAGAATTTGCTGATGGCCGCGGTGCTGGCTGATGGAGAAACCGTGCTGGAAAACGCGGCGCGGGAGCCCGAGGTCACGGATCTTGCCCATTTTCTTGTCGGCCTTGGCGCCAGTATCGGTGGCATAGGCAGCAGCACGCTGACCGTTCAGGGCGTCGAGCGCCTGGGCGGAACCGAGTATTCCGTATTGCCGGACCGTATAGAGACGGGCACCTACCTCGTCGCTGCGGCGATGACCGGCGGGCATGTGCGGGCGCTGCAGACGGCACCAGAGACGCTCGAGGCCGTCCTCATCAAGCTGGCAGAAGCCGGCGCCGCGATCGAAACCGGCGACGACTGGATCGACATTGATATGCGGGGTCGCCGGCCCCGGGCAGTCGATGTGCGTACCGCGCCGTATCCCGCATTTCCAACGGATATGCAGGCGCAGTTTTGCGCGATGAACGCGATTGCAGAAGGTCTTGGTACGATTACCGAGACAATCTTCGAGAATCGCTTCCAGCACGTACTCGAGATGCAGCGCATGGGCGCTGACATCCGGCTGGAGGGACACACGGCAATCATCAGCGGTGTTGAGCAGCTGACAGCGGCCCCGGTCATGGCGACCGACTTGCGTGCGTCGGCCGGGCTGGTACTCGCCGGGCTTGCCGCCAGTGGTGAAACGCTGGTCGATCGCATTTACCACGTGGATCGCGGTTACGAACGAATCGAGGAGAAACTCGGCCAGCTTGGTGCGTCTATCCGGCGGGTTGCCTGACAAACCGTTAGCGCGGGTCTTCCGGACGCTCTCCTGCCGTCACCGTGGTTGTAAAACGTTCGCCGTCCCGAATACCCGAAATTTCCACTGGCTGACCTGGCGCTGTGCTGGCGGCGATCAACAGTGCCTGCCGCTGTGAAACCAGCGCTTCGCCGTCCATCGTCAGAATTACGTCGCCACGCTTCAGGTTGGCCGCCGCCGCCGGCTCGTCCTCGTAGACCTCTACGACGAGGACGCCAGCGTCGTTCTCGATGCCCCGCGCCATGCGTTCGGCACCCGTCATATCGTCCAGAACCAGGCCCAGGTAGCCGCGTATGACACGCCCGTTCTGCTTGATCTGATCCACGACCCCGCGGACGAGGTCTACCGGAATCGCGAAGCCGATGCCCTCGGTCCCGGAGTCCTGAGCGAGTACGGCCGTATTGATGCCGACCAGCTCACCTCGACTGTTGACCAGCGCGCCGCCCGAATTCCCGGCGTTAATCGCGGCATCGGTCTGGATGAAGTTCTCGAAGGTGACCAGGTTCAGGAGACCGCGTCCGGTAGCGCTGACGATTCCCTGTGTGACGGAGGTCGTCAGGCCGTAAGGGTTGCCGATCGCCAGTACCACATCACCAATGCGCAACTGGGCTGAATTGCCCAGCGTTATTGCCGGCAACTCGCCAAGATCGATACGCAGCAGGGCCAGGTCGGTCTCCGCGTCCACGCCGATGGTCAGCGGCTCCGCAATGCGCCCGTCGGAGAGCTGCACCCGGATCTCTGTGGCGTCGGCGATTACGTGGTAGTTCGTAACGAGGAATCCTGCGGCGTCGATGATCACGGCGGATGCGAAGCTCATGTCGACCCGAAATCGCGTCCTGGCGTCGGCTGTAACGCTGTCCTGCACGAGACGCTTGGTATAGATGTTGGCCACCGAGCCGGCGCTCCGATCGACCGCTTCTGCATAGCTGATCACTGCCGAGGCTGAATCCCTGAAGCCAGGCATCAGGTCCGGCCTCAGGAGAACCACAAGGAATGCGACCGCCAGGCCCACGACGATCGACTGCAATAGAAAGACGAGAACTGATCTCAAATCGGCCACGTGATGTCCGGGAATCCTGGTTTGTGTCTGGTGTACTGATCCATAGTTGCCAATAAGGCCAGCGTGCTGCAGAACGTCACTGCTGCTGATTTCATGAGAATTGTCTTATCAGGGCGATAGCATCTAGCCAACTTCGATATGCCCCGTGTATAATATGCCGTGGTTCCGCACCTAGTCACCGGAGAGACTGTCATCCTGACGGTAAACCGAGCTTGCTGCAAATCTACCATTTTCGAAAAAAAAGCAAAAATACGCTGTTTAGGCGGCCGTCAGGAAGGCGGCGTATAGGAGTGCCTGATGAACGAAGACGACCTTGATCGCAATAGGCGTCATTTCTTAACTGTCGCGACCCTGGTTACCGGCGCCGCCGGCGCCGGCATGGTGGCGATTCCGTTTCTTTCTTCACTGAAGCCAAGCGCCCGTGCGCAAGCGCTGGGTGCCCCGGTCGAGGTGCCGCTGGGATCGATGGCGCCGGGTGAGCTGCTGCGCGTACTGTGGCGCGGGCGACTGGTATTCGTGCTGCGTCGAACCGAGTCGATGCTGGAGAAGTTGCCGCTGGTCGTCGACTCGCTGCGCGATCCGAATTCCGAGGTCGTTGAGCAGCAGCCTGAGTATGCTGCGAACCCGACGCGCTCGGTCAAGCCCGAATATCTGATCGTAGAAGGATCCTGCACGCACCTTGGTTGTGCGCCAATTCAGGATTTTGACGTTCGTCCGGCGGAAGGCTGGGAGGGCGGATTTTTCTGCCCGTGCCACGGCTCGAAATTTGACCTTGCAGGCCGCGTCTACAAGGGTGTGCCCGCGCCCACCAATCTGCGGGTTCCGCCGCACCGATTTGTCAGGGATGACCTGATTCTGATCGGCCAGGACTCGGGAGCAGCGTAATGGCCAAAATCGAAGCAGAAGTTGGCAAGCCGCAAGGCGGGCTCATAAAGTGGATCGACGATCGCTTCCCGATGACGTCGACGCTCAAATATCACATCACCGAGTACTACGCCGCGAAAAGTTTCAACTGGTGGTACGTTTTCGGTGTGCTTGCGTTCGTGGTGCTGGCTATCCAGCTGCTGACGGGCATTTTCCTCACGATGAACTACAAACCCGCCGCTGCGGATGCATTCGCGTCGGTTGAGTACATCATGCGTGACGTCGAGTGGGGCTGGTTGATTCGCTACATGCATTCAACGGGCGCATCGTTCTTCTTCATCGTCGTTTACCTGCATATGTACCGTGCGATGCTCTACGGCTCCTATCAGAAGCCCCGTGAGCTGATCTGGCTGATAGGGATGTTGATCTTCCTGGTACTTATGGCTGAGGGGTTTGCAGGTTACCTGTTACCGTGGGGGCAGATGTCCTATTGGGGCGCGCAAGTGATTATCTCACTGTTTGGCGCAATTCCCTGGGTGGGTGACGCGCTGGTAGAGATCATTCGTGGCGACTACTCGATATCCGACATCACGCTGAATCGCTTCTTCGCCCTGCATGTGATCCTGCTGCCACTGGTCCTGATCGGCCTGGTGTTCGTGCATATCGTGGCGCTGCACGAAGTCGGCTCGAACAACCCGGACGGCATCGAGATCAAGAAGAACAAGGACGCCAGTGGCAAACCACTCGATGGCATCGCCTTCCACCCGTACCACACGAGCAAAGACCTGGTCGCGATTATCGTATTTCTGATGATCTTTTCCTCGGTCGTGTTTTTCGCTCCGGATATGGGTGGCTATTTCCTGGAACACGCCAATTTTGAACCGGCGAACCTGACGGCAACGCCCGAACATATTGCGCCGGTGTGGTATTTCACGCCGTTCTACGCAATTCTGCGTGCAGTTCCGGACAAGCTATGGGGTTTCATACTGTTTGGTCTGTCAGTGATTTTGCCGGTGTTCCTGCCCTGGCTGGATCGCTCCAGAGTCAGGTCGATCCGCTACCGTGGCTGGATTTACAAATCGGCGCTGGGCGTGTTCACCGTAACGTTTCTGCTCCTCGGCTGGCTCGGTACGCAGCCCGCAGAGGGCCTGTACGTTTTGATGGCTCGTATCTTCTCCGTCGTTTACTTCGCGTTCTTCTTGCTGATGCCGTATTACACGTCGATCGACAAGACAAAACCAGTGCCGGACAGGGTGACTTACCATGGTTAAGTTCAGAAAGGTGGCCAGTATTCTGGTTCTGGGCACAGTGTTCATGGCTGTCGAAGCTATAGCCTCGGGTGGCGGTGCCGCACTTGAGCCGGCCAAGATCGAACCGGGTAATATTTCTTCGCTGCAGCGTGGCGCGCGCAACTTCATGAACTACTGTTCCGGTTGTCACTCTGCGCAATACGTTCGCTACAACACGATCGGCAAATATCTCGAGCTGTCAGAAGAGCAGCTCATCGACAACCTCATGTTCAATGCCGACAAGACCTTCGAGACCATCCAGTCAAGCATGCCATCGGACGATGCGAAACGTTGGTACGGCGTCGCGCCGCCCGACCTTTCGCTGACAGCCAGGGCTAAAGGTGTCGACTACGTTTATAACTTCCTGAAGGGCTTCTATGTGGCAGCGGAAAGCCCTACGGGCGTCGACAACCTGGTGCTTGCCGGAACCAGCATGCCGCATGTGTTGTGGGAGTTGCAGGGGTATCAGGCGGCCGATTTTTCGCACCACGAGAATGAAGATGGTTCGGTAACGACAACATTCGAAGGTTTCGAATCGTTGAGCGCGGGGGCGATGGATGCCGAAGACTACGATGAATTCGTTCGCGATACGGTAAATTTCCTTGCGTACATATCCGAGCCGATTCGATCCGATCGCCGCAAACTTGGCGTATGGGTACTGATGTTCCTGATCTTTTTCTACATCCTTGCCTCAATGCTCAAAAAACAAATATGGAAGGATGTTAAATAATGGCAGTAGTAGCCAATAGACGCTCTGTGATGACCTTGTTCTCGCGCCCTACAGATATTCACAGCCACCGAGCGCGCCTCGTTCTGGCTGAGAAGAACATCAACATCGAAATAACAAATATTGCAGGGCCTGATTTGCCCGAAGATCTAATGGATCTTAATCCGTACCATACGGTGCCGACGCTGGTAGATCGTGACCTGACCTTGTACGACTCGCGGGTCATT
>CAYTTZ010000168.1:0-6313 GCA_964440945.1 uncultured Woeseiaceae bacterium | reverse complement strand
CGATGCCGTGTACAGTCGAGAGCCCGAGACCTGTGCCATGACCCTTTTCCTTGGTCGTAAAAAAAGGCTCGAATGCGCGCTGCAGCGTATCTTCTTCCATGCCAGCCCCGGTATCGGAAATGGTCAGTTTCGCGTACTTACCTTCCGAAACTCTGTCGGCTTCAGCGTCTTCCTGCGAAACCGTTACATTCTCAGTCGATACCGACAGCGCCCCACCCTCGGGCATGGCGTCTCGGGAGTTATTGAGGAGATTCAGGATCACCTGCTGTAATTGATCCGGGTCCAGCTCGACATCGAAAAGACTTTCCGCATAGTTGAATGTCAGCCGAATGTCCGCGCCAATAATTCGTCGCAGCATCGGCTCCTGATCTTGAATCAGCTCGTTCAAGTCCAGCACGCGCGGTTCAAATTTTTGCCTGCGACTGAATGCCAGCAGCTGCTGCGTGAGGGACGCCGCCTGCAGGCTCGCCTGATGGATCTCGTCGAGGCCCAGTTTGAGGCGTTCGTCTCCCTCGGCATCCTCCAACAGCAGACCGGCATGCCCCATGATTACGGTCAGCCAATTGTTGAAATCATGTGCTACGCCACCCACAAGTCTGCCAAGTGCGTCGAGTTTCTGGATGTGATTCAACTTTTCCTGGCTCTCAACGAGTGCAAGCTCAGCTTCTCTCCGGCGCATCAAAGAAGAACCCAAGGAACGGATCAGGAACAAAGCGGCGAGACCGCTGACGGCCAGGCAAGCTGCGAGAACAGCAAGGAATGCCGGCCTGCGGTTCTGCCTGTCGGCAAGCGCGTGCAGCTCCTCGTCAGCTGCGATCCCGTGCAATCGATCGTACTGTGCGATCGTCAAACTCAGCACATCGATCGAGGCGATGACGTTCACATCAAACTCTGAATAGCGAAGCGTGCGGTCAATGGGATCGAAGCGCTCCGTCAGGCGCGTCAGAGCACTCGCAAAACGCACCTTTCCGGCGTCTTGCTGGAGATTGGACAACATCAGCAAGCGAGAACGCATCGACTGCAATATTCCCCTGTAGTCGAGCTGCACACTTTTTATACCGGCGGGGCCCGATTGGCTCGGCAACGTGGAGTCGAGGGTAGCTTCTATCAGTTCTCGAAGACTGCGAGCCTCTCGGGCAAGCTGCTGGGCTTCTGAAACCGCCTCCAGGTGAAAAAACTGGATTCGGTCGCGAGTTTCAAGCTCATCCTTGTGAACGACATAGAGGAAAAAAAGGACGATCGCCGCCGCAACGACCACGACGGCCAGCATCGCGTAGATGTAGCGCATTACCGGCGGCGTGCTAACGGTCTTTTCTTTCAATTCTCACTCGTTATGGTAACGAGCCCGGCTCGCTCCGCTGCTGTCCGAATCAGGACGAAGTTTCCGCGGCCCGCCGGCAGGTAACCGTTGGCCCCCTGCGCCCGCAAAATCACACGGTGATCCGGAACCGTCGCGTCCAGGGACAGGAGCGCGTCGAGCAAGAGCGCCCTTGTGTTGTCGTCCATGGACGACCTGACCGCCCACACGTAGTCCGAGTATGGCGGTGTCGTTTTTAAGATTTTAACGTCGTCGCTGCTGAGCAGAGCAGTATCAAACAGGGATTGCACAATAATGCAATTCGCAACGCCCAGTGCCACCGTGCCATCGCGCACCCAGCCAGCCGTTTGATCATGTCCGGCCGAGTGTCGAATGGAGCTGAAAAACTGCTCCGAATACAGGCCTTCCTCTTCGAGGAAGTATCTTGGCATCAGGTGTCCTGAGGTCGACAATCTCGGTCCAAAGCTGAATTCGGCGTTCTCAAACTCGTCGATTGCCGTCCTGGTGTCAGCGGCACTTGCCAGGTAACAGCTCGTAAACTCGACGTCTACATCCCGAAAGGCCAGCGGCATCGCCTGGCTTCTTTGTACCGCTTGTATATAGGTGAGGCCACCAAACCAGGCGAGATCCACGCGGCCGGAGTCGAATTTATCGAGCAAGTCTGCGTAGTCTCGCGGGATTACCAGTTCGAACTCTCGCGAGGTCGTGCGTTCGAGATAGTCGAGCAGCAGGGTGTGCTGCGATACTAGCCTGTCTTTCGACTGGTCCGGGAGCACGGCGACCACGAGCGGGCCCGTATCAGATTCGGTGTCGGGGCGTTCTTCAGAACAGGCCACAAGCGCGGCGATTATTACGAGAATGTAAACGTATCTCATCTGCACTGCTGCCGGCCAAAGAAAGGCTCGATGTTACCTTCCGTTTGCCGAGATTTACAGTGGAAAAAACTAACGTTGGGGCGGGCCGCAGCGCCGAGCAGGACGTTCTTCAATCTAGCGCTGTGTCTCACCCGGGTCGGCAAAACTGTTCGCAAAGCGCAGGCGACCCTGCCAGGCCGCAGCAATTACGGACACATCAGGCTCGCGAATTGATGAGCCCTCGAGCGCGACCAGGTCCCTGGCGAGCTTCGCTGTCTTGCTGCTGCCCTTGTGCAGTTTCAGGCGCGCTTCCATCGCTGCAGAGGGCCTGAGTTTTAGCGGCAACAGGCATTCCAGGGCAACATCGTACAAGTAGTACATGGCCTTCGGCGGCTTGGCCAGCCGCTCCACTATTTCGTCGACGAGCCGGCCCACCCACCATTTGTGCAGCTTCGATACCTCCAGCACCGGGTTCATCGCCAGCCCGAACCGATTGACTTTGTAGGCGCCGTCGTCGAGCAATTTGGCAAATACTTCACCCATCGCACAACAATCGGCATGGCCGCTTTCGATTGCAGGGATAAGAGCATCAATAGCGAACCCCCGGGCATCGGAGCTGCGGCTCAACAGCCCGAGGCACACGGCCAGGTTCGACATATCTCCCCACAGTCGGGTCGGATCGAACAACGCCGCCAGGAACGCATGCACCGGGGTGTCACGTGACGTGTTCTCGTCACTTCGAAAGTCGAGTATACGAATGGCTATGCTCATGTAGCTCTCGGTATCTGCCGGATGCTGCATGGCGAGCCACTCAATCCGCCACGGCGATCCGTACTGATACATCGCGTACAAGGCATTATCCGGCCACGTTCGTAAGCCCGCGATAGGCCAGAGTTGCCATGCGGCTTTAGCGAATTTTTTCCTGGCTTCCTGGAGCAGGTCGCGGTTGAAAATGTTACCGACATCGAAGTGCGTGACCGGATCCCCGTGGAATACGACTGCCGCACGCCGGTAACCCTGGTTTTCAGCAATCTTGACGGACCAATGCCAGTCGACGGTATCCAGCAAGCCGGGCAGCTTCGGTACTTTGCTCACTATCGGGGCCAGGGAGTCGCTTAACGAGCCATCCGGATTCCGTATCCTCGCCGCGCAAACCCACAAATGCGCTATCTTTTTGTTGGCCCGTGTCGGCAAGTCGTCTCCACCAAGAGCGAACCTGACGAGACTTGCTGCGGCAAAGGGAATTTCGGCGGCAGCCTGCAGGGCCCTGCCCCTGTTCCCCGGCCCCAATCGCAGGATCGCTTGCATCAGATCGTAATTGCGGGCGCTTCGCTTTGACGTTGCCATTTCTCTGAGGCGCTCGACCAGGATCTCTGGATCGATCCAGCCGCCCATCTGTGACGGCATTGCAAGTAGCGGGCCCGACTGTCCGTCGAGCAACATATCCTGTACTTCTCGAAGTCGCGTCGCCGCAAAAGCCTCTTGCGGCATTTCGGAATAGTATTCGTGCCGGCGCGAGTCGTATCGATTCTCTGTCAGCCAGCACATGAGAAGATCGACGAGTGCCACTGACACCGCTCCGCCGCCCGCGACCAGGCCATCGCTGGACGTCTGGCCCGTTTCAATGCGCTGCACCAGTGGTACGGCGAGCTTCTTGAAATCACCACTGCGATCCGTGCCATGACGCGCGATGCCATCGATGAGACGTTCGACGTCCCCTGGCGACTCGACTTTCTCGATGAGGCGTGCCGCTAACTCGAGCAGTTCCTCCTGAGACTCGATGGGCGCCAGTATCTCCCGGTCGACCGCGCGGGGCAGGTCCCTGATGTTGTAAGCCAACGGCGCCGGCATCGACTCGGAGAGCGGCTCATCAAACCCGACGAGTGCCCTCAGGTCCGGAGATAATGACTCGACGTCCTTGCGCAGCGCCGCCCACTCCTTAGGATCCAGGGACTGACTGTCTTCCTCACCTGCCGGACTTAGCAGCGCATTTGCACGCGACTGGTGCTTGGCGGCGAGAAACGCAACTTGCCGCTCGAAATCAGCCCGGGTTGCATCGTCTGCATCCGCAAAGTTCTTTTCCAGCAACCCAAGTGCAGCTTCTTGTATGTCCGGGGATACGTGAGACATTGCAGCAATGGCTATTGCTAGTGCCCTCGGCTTGTTCGTGCCGTCCTTTGCCATCAGCTTGTCGGTAATCTTCAGAACCTGCATCGCGACGTTTTTCGCCTTGTGAGAAAAGACGGGACTCACAGCGTCGAGGAACAAGGCGGAGTCAAGCCTGTTAGCGCGATGTAGTTTGCCGAGCATCTTGAGCGCAAACGAAAGCACAGGTCCGACCGGCGAGACCAGCAGTTCAAGGTAGCCTTTCTCCCGCGCCTTTAACTCGTCGACATCGGGTGCCAGCGCCTCATGAAGCTTGCCGTATGCCGAGAGCTGGTTCTGTTTCACCTCTTGTAACATCGACCTCTGCGTAACGTCGAGCAGGCGATTGCGATCCAGGTGACCGTCATTTGTAAGACGCAGGATTGCCTCGGGCCAGGTTTCGTAATTCGCCGGGCCGTCTTTGTAACGGGCGTGCCAGTCCGTCGTTAACGCGGAGTTCTCGAAGTCGAATATTCTCCAGAATTCGTCCTCGAGAAGTCCCGGCTCGGCGAGGAGCCGTTCACTCGTGGGCACGTAGGATGCCAGGTCATCGTGCTCGTAACCTCGCATGGCCTCGACAAATAATTCGATGTAGCCCTCGGTAACAGGCTTCTCGATAACGCCCGCCCGCAAAAGGCTACGCACAGTTCCCCATCTAACGCCGGGAAACTCACCCAACATGCGCTTGCTTACCCAGGTACTGAGCCACGCTGCTTTCCGCGCGATCAGGACGCTCGCTACCAGGCGGTCGGCGCTTTGGCGCAACTCCCACAAATTAAGTCGATGTGCGTCTGCTGCCATTCCGCAAGCGAGCAGCCCCAGCATGATGTTCGCCTCGACGTGCGGATTCCGGGACACCCATTTCTTACGCTTCTTCTGTTTTTTCTCCCAGTTCAGGAGCGAGGTGCCTGCCAAAATAGCCTCTATCGTGTTCTTGGTTTCCTCGTGTACCGCTTTGACAACCTTGAGAAACGCCTTGCGTTCTTTTTCATCAAGCATGTTGACCGCCGCTACAAACTCTTCGGACGGCGCATGCCGCAGCAGGGCTTCGAACTCTTCCGGCGTCATCATCCTGGCGCGTCTTGCTCCGCCGCTATCTGCGCAGCAAGTATGTGCTTGCAGGGGCCGCGCTTGCCGGGATGTTTGCTGTACCAGGGACAGGTACAGCGGTCTCCGTCTTGTCGTAATCGCACGAAGTGATCTACGCCACTGCCGCCAACGACGAATCGCGTCTCGTCGGCACTAGCCGAGTCGACGCTGACCCGACCGTCCTCGATCAGCTTCAGAGCTGCCTTCAGCCGCGGCTGCAATGCCTCGATCTTCTCCTGGTCAAAGGGCAGCTCGCGATGGAAGTACTGGCCGGAATTGATGTCAAACCCGGCGAGTCCACGGGCACCAAGTGCCGCGAGCGTCGCGTGAACATCATTGACCTCCGCGCCGATCGCCTGCGCGATGCTCTCGGCGTCGACTTCATTCTGCCAATTGATCTGCGCACGAACGGACGCGAGCAACGCCTTCCATTTTTCACCGGCCAGCGCTTCGAGATTTTGCCCCTCCCCTGAAAAACCACGATAGACCTCGGGGCTGATCAACAGCAGGAAGCGCAGATCGTTGGCGATAACCTCCCAGGCACTGGTCCCGGTTTCATCGTCCGCCCAGATGCGTAGCGAATCTGCATTAACGAGTAGCGGCTCAAGGACCCGAACCCGATGGCTCCCCAGGAATCGCACCGAACCGGACTGCTGCCGGTGCGTAAGCCGAACGGCTGTCGATCGGCCCGCGACAAATAGCGGTGATTTTGGTTGCGCGGTGGGCATCGAGCGAAGCAACTTCAACGCTTGTGGCGCCGACATCTCATAGCGCATTTCCAGGCGCGGCAGATACGCCTGCACCTCGCTGAATCCCTTGACCCAGCGAACCGGCAGCTTCACCTTTTTCTCAGCAACGCGAGTATCGGCGACTTCCAGGGCAACCTCGGTCTTACCGACTGAAAACT
>CAYTTZ010000167.1:0-6332 GCA_964440945.1 uncultured Woeseiaceae bacterium | reverse complement strand
GCGTAACATCATGTTCGTCTCGACAGTTTGCGTCTTCCTACCGGCATGGTATGTCTTGCAGCCTTTGGGCAACGATGGACTGTGGCTCGCCTTCCTGCTGTTTATGGCGAGTCGCGGCATCGGTATGCACATCGGCTATCGCAAGACTGTATTACCGATGGTGTCCTGAGGCTGTGAGCAACGACATGCGAGCCTTCTTTTCTATTCATGACGACGACTGTTTCGTCGGTAATGACGGTGCGCGCGGGCCCTGGTCGGCTGACGCCTGCCACGCAGGTCCCGTAACCGGCCTGATAGTGCGAGCGCTGGAGCGCGCGGTGACCGACAAGCAGCTGGTTCGCATCACGGCTGACTATGCCCGACCGATTCCGATATCGGGGTTTCGTATCGCGACGAAGATCAGCCGCAGCGGCCGCTCCGCCGCAACGGCGGTAGCGACGCTCACCGACGCGACAGGCAAGGTCTGCGCGACGGCGACCAGTCTGCACCTGGTGAAGTCGGATTTCGGCAGCCTGCCGACGACGGAGGTCCGCGGCCCGTCAATACGAGACGCCACGCCTGGCAAATTCGCCGTCGAACACGCCCACCACGAGCTGCCGTTTTTCCGCGACTGGATCGACGTTGCCTACCCACCGGGAGAAAACAACAACCCGGGGCCGACGACGCTGTGGATGAAAACGCCACCGCTAATCGAGCACGAGGTCCCCTCACCTTTTCAGCGGATTTGCCCGTTGGCCGACTGTGGCAACGGTACGTCGAGAAATGCGGAGCTGACTGACCTGACGTTTGTCAATCCTGATCTGACCATCGTCCTGCATCGCCTGCCCGAGTCGGAGTGGCTTGCGTCCAGTGCCGTGTCGTTCTGGGAAGCGACTGGCATCGGGCTCTCTCGGGCAACGTTGTTCGATGAAAAGGGACCGCTTGGATATGCCCTGCAGACGCTGCTGATTCAACCGCCAGGTTGACTCGTGGATAGCTTGCAGAGGCGGTGCGCATTGGTCTTCGCCCAGTAGTAACCGATGATCCCGGAAATAATGTTCGCCAACGCGTAAGCCGCGAAGATGCCGACAATCCCGTAAAAGCGCACACCAAGAATGGCAAGCGGAACGTACAACACGAGGATACGGGTTACGCTGATAATGACGCCCGGCATCGGGTTGCCGAGCCCGTTGAACGCCGCATTCACTACCATGACGATGCCGTAGGCCCCATAGCTGATCGGTGCAATCAACAGGAACATTCGCGTAACGCTCATCACCGCTTCGTTGTCGCTGAACAGGGTCGGCAGGAAACCGGACAACAGCGCTAGTACGACTGCGACCACCAGACCACTCGAGATGCAGAACATCGCGCACAGGCGCAGCGATAGCTGAATCCTGTCTTCCTTTCCGGCACTCAGGTTCTGTCCTACAAAAGGGCCTATGACGGCGGATAGCGCGTAATACAGCACGAGGACCAGCGATTCGATCCGGCTCGCAACGCCGAATCCTGCAACAGCCTCCGGGCCGAAACGCGCAATCATCGCAGTGATCACAGCAAGGCCGACCGGCACGATGGCATTCGTGCCAGCGGCCGGCAACCCGACGTGCAGAATGTCACGCCATGACCGCTTGAGTTCGGCGAGTTCGGGCTTCCTGAAAGTCACCATATCGAGCCGGTGTATCAAGAAGTACAGGGTGCCGACGAAGATGGCGCCCCTTGCCAGCAGACCAGCCATCGCAGCACCGTCCAGGCCCATCGCCGGAACGGGCCCGAAGCCGAAGATGAAGATGGGATCGAGCACTACATTCAGCAGCGCGCCGCCGATCATGAGTTTGCCGGGCAAGCGCGTGTCGCCCGTTGCTCGCATCCCGCTCATGCCGACCATACCAACCACGACGAACGGCACGCCGCTGTAGAGAATCGTCATGAAGCTCCGGATCATCGGGATCATGTCTTCGGGAGCCCCGAGCACGCGGAACAAGGGGTCAATCGTGAGTAAACCGACGAGCGAAACGGCCGCCGTAATCAGGAACGACAAGATCAGGCTATCGGTAATGAGCCGTTTGGCGCGGCTATGATCTTCCTTGCCGATCGCACGCGCCACGACGGATGAGGTGCCGGCGCCAAGACCGATCGCTACGCTGGTTACGATCATCAACATCGGAAATCCGAAACTGAAGGCTGCCAGCGCCCGATCTCCGACCTTGCCCAGGAACCACGCATCGATGAAAGACTGTCCCATCATCGTTGTAATGCCCAGCAACATGGGCAACGTCATATCGACAAGATGGCGGCCAACCGGTCCCCGGGTGAGCTTGGCTTTCTGCGGTTCCATTTAGCGTCCTGTCCCTTGAGTTCGTACTATTTCAGCGTGCGCGTGCAAGGCCTTTGGCAAGGCGGGCCGCGCAGGGAATGCCGGGGCCATAGCCTGGTGGCGCAACGCCGCCAAGGGCCTTGGACGACGCGCCCGGCGGGAGACCGCAGATCGCGACACCACACCGTTGCATCCCTTGCCAATAGACTCGTTAGTGCCTGCGGAACGCGCGTCGTTGCGGCGCGATCTGCGGTCTCTGAAATCAAACGAACTCAAGGGACAGGACGCTTAGGCCTTATGGGCTAATATCAGGGGGGACGAATACAGGGAACGGCGATGAAAAACAAGGCGGAGATAGTGATCGATGCGAATCTCGCTGCGGTCTGGAGAATGTTTGACGACCCGGACAGCATGATGAAATGGCAGCCAACGCTCAAATCGTTCACGCACAAGTCCGGCACGCCGGGCCGGCCCGACGCGATATCAGAGCTCGTTTACGATGAGAACGGTTGCAAGGTGGTAATGACAGAGACTATTACGGCGCGCAGTGAGCCCAATTTCCTGGGCGGTACTTACGAGTCGCGATGGGCGAACGTCGTGATCGTCAATCACTTTGCTGAAACCGAGGATGGCAGGACACTGTGGACAATGAATACCAAGTACGGCTTCAAGGGTTTCATGAAAATAATGGCACTGTTCATGCGTCAATCCATTTGCGATCGCAGCGACACGGACATGAACCGTTTCAAGCTACTGGTTGAGACCGCTGTCGCAAGGGACTACGAATGAGCTGGAAAAAGCTCTCTTCGCGAAGCGTCTACGAAAACGACTGGATGCAGGTGTTTGAAGACGAAGTCATCAACCCCGGCGGCGGCCGCAACCTTTATGGCCATGTTCACTTCAAGAACCTCGCCGTCGCCATCGTTGCGCTGGATAGCGACGACAACACCTGGCTGGTTGGACAGAGTCGCTACACGCTGGGCGAATTCTCCTGGGAACTGCCGATGGGTGGCGCGCCGCTCGCCGAGCCGCCGCTGTCGGCTGCAAAGCGCGAACTTGCCGAGGAAACCGGCATTCGTGCGGCAAGCTGGAAAGAGATCATGCGGCTGCACCCCAGCAACTCGATCACCGACGAGCTCGGTATTGCCTATGTCGCAACTGAGTTGTCTTTCGGCGAGACCAACTTCGAGGAAACCGAAGACCTGCAGGTCCGAAAGCTGCCGCTCGACGAGGCGGTTACGATGGTGTTGGACGGGAAGATTACCGACGCTATCAGCGCGGCGGCGCTGCTGCGCGTCCAGCTTCTTAGAAAACCATCCTCGCCGTGACGATGTAGCGTAGCGGACCGCCGGTATCGCGCGTTTCGAACGGATAACAGGTCACGAGCGTCAGCATCGCTGCGTCGGTGTCCAGGAGAAGCCCGCCTTTGCGAGCGTCAACAATATCGGCGCCGAGCACTTCGTAAATGTGCTTGCGTCCGCCAGCCGATTCGATGCTCAGCAACTCACCCTTCTCAACGTTCCTCAGGAATCGAAAATGCGTATCGCGGTGCCCCGCAATAACAGTGTTGCCAATCTCGCCCGGCATGGCACTGGCACTGAGATGCCCGGGCCCGAATGCGAGCGTCCGGCCTGAGCCACCCGAGAGTACGATCAGGTCGACATCCCTCGACTCGGAACGCAGTCGTGCGACCGGCCAGGTATCCGCCCACGGCCACGGTACGGGCCGGTCGACGTCCTGGCCCGCCCGCAGCCACGCGCGCTGCATGAGTCCCTGCGCCAGCCAGGCTTTCGCCGGAATGTAGGTACCGCCAGCCAGGCTCCAGAAACCGATTCCGAGCAGGCAGGCCACAACCCAGAACCCCGCCGTTCTAGCCCGCACGGACACGGCAGAGCCTGTCATTGACACGCAGCGCTGCAAACAGCAGCAGGCTGGAGAACACGCACACGAGTCCGATCAGGCGAAGCAGAGGCGCGCTGGTTGCGGTAGCCGGAAAGCCGAAGATAGCGTTTGTGCTCTGGCCGTAGGGCATCAGGTTTGGCACCTGTTCGCTGGACAAGGGATCACCCGGTGGACGGGCTGGTGTCTTGTCTACGGCAACGAGGCTCGTGTATTTGCTGACGAGCTCATGGGCGAGCGCCGTTTCGACGATGGCCGACCAGACCTCGTTGGAATCCCTGCCTCGGCGTTCCTCATCCAGGAGTTCGCCAATACGGGCTCGCGCCCAAAGAGCTGCGACACCGCTGCTCGCCTGCGCGGACCGAACCGGCAGCGTGCGCGCCCAGCCGCCCATTACAGAGTTGCCGCTGACCCGCACCGTGTCGCCGTCACGATAGTCACCGGATGCACGGACCTTCACGGTAACGGGTTCGCCGAAATACAGGTCCGGCACGGTTGCCGGGTAGCTGTCGACGACAACGCCGCTCGGCCACTGCACGGAGATATCGGTCACCTGCGGTTGTTCCAGCTTCCGGAACAGGCGATCCATCTTCTCGCCAACCTCATGCACTGCACTTATGAACGTGTATGAACCGCGGCCAGCCTCTGCCGCCTTGCGCATGAACCAGCTGTTTGGGGCAGAACCGATACCCACCGTAAACAACCGCGCATTGCCGAGCTTCCCTTCGATCATCATGAACAGGTCGTCCTCATTGCCGACACTGCCGTCAGTGATAAAAACGATCTGGCGAAGATGCGTAGCCAGCGGCTTGTCCCGCAAAGCCATTGACAATGCCGAGCGCATTTCGGTGCCGCCATTGGCATCGAGTTGTTGCACAAAATTCAGCGCTTTATTGACGTTGGCGGTTGTCGCGGCAACGCTCGACGAAAAGAGCGCGGCGGCGTACGAATTGAATTCGATCAGGTTGAAGCGATCCGTTGCTTGCAGACCTTTCAGCGCCAGCTGCACAGCGCGTTTTGCCTGTGCCATGGAAACGCCATGCATGGAACCGGAGGTATCGACGACCAGGATTATTTCGCGAGGCATTGGTGACGCCAGCGCCTCGTGCTGGTCCGGCGGCATCACCATCAGCAGGTGATACGGTTGTCCCTCAACGACCTCCGTGAAGGCCATGGCCCGCGGTTCCGCCGACGGCACAGGCTGCCAGACGAGCTCAAAGTCGTGGTCCATGGGTACCTTGTCGCCGCTCAGTGCGACTCGGTACTGTCCGCCGCCCTCTGTAACACTGACCGGGTGATAACGGCTGGCAACGATCTCCAGCGGAGTTCCGGCATTGACGTCGGCCGTTAATGTGATCTTGTGTCCGCTTGATGTGGGCACCATCGGCGGTGTGATCAGCGACGCGTCCGGCACCCGATCAGTATCGCCGGACCAGCCATTGCCGACCTTGTCGGGCATGCCCTGTCCGCTGATATACCGGGGAGTCAGCGTCATCGGGAATCGTATGCTGAAGCGGCCATCTTCGTAGCGAACATCTTCCAGGTATTCGATTTCGACGACGACCAGCTCACCGGGCGCGACGTTTGCCACCGACGTTGTAAAAAGGTTGGCGCGCTGCTGTTCGACGAGGCTGGTTTTCTTGCCGGCTTGTTTTGCCTGTTCATAGGTTTTCCTGGCACGTTCTTTCTCCTGAATCTCACCTTCGATAAGGCGATCCCCGATATGCAGCCGCATGCGATCGACCGCGGCCTTATCGGGCAACGGAAAAACGTAGATGCCCTCGACCCATTCAGCGCTTTCATTTCGAAACTGCTGGCGCACGGCAACCCGCGCGATCAGGCCGTTGATATCCATCTGGACGTCGGTCGAAAGCAGCGTCGCGGTGCTATAGCCCTGCTCCATCTGCCAGAGCAGGCTGCCGATATGAGCCGCGTCGGGCGTGGTTTCCTGCGCGTACCCGAGGCCTGAGATAGCGAACAGCACTAGCAGTGCGTATACATGTCGCCTGCCAGATCGGAACTTGATTCTATTCATTGCCGCCTCCCTTCGATGTAGACACTATTGCAACGCGGCAAAGCGCCGATCTGCCGACGGCGGCATGGCAATGCACCGGCGTAATGTGGCAAATTGTGGCGA
>CAYTTZ010000166.1:0-6355 GCA_964440945.1 uncultured Woeseiaceae bacterium | reverse complement strand
CTGGGCCTATCCGCCCTTTATCCTCGCGACCACGGCTGCCGCCATGGGCTTGCCAGTTACGATGTTCTTTACCTTCTATGGCCTGCCGCTGCTGTTGAAAGATCTTAACCTGCAGCTGACCGCCGCGGGCAACCCGGCGATGAAGATGCCGATGATGGGCGCCCACATGGGACTTCCGAACCTCCTGACCGCCGTCCCGGGTGTCGATGCCGCGTGCACCAAGATGATGAAGAATCTCATGAGCAAGAAAGGCGTAGCGCCAATCGAGGAACTGCGTGAACTCGCCGTCGAAGCCGAGGTTCGCCTTATCGCCTGCCAGATGACGATGGACCTGTTCGAGTATTCACTTGACGATATGATTGAAGGCATAGAACTCGGTGGCGCCGCAACTTATATTGAAGTCGCTACCCAGTCCGACATCAACCTGTTCATCTAGTAGTATCTGCGCTGACAGAACAATACGGAGTAAAAATTATGGCTGACCACACTCTCGACGCAAAAGGACTGAACTGTCCTTTGCCAATCCTCAAAGCGCGCAAAGCCCTGAAGGAAGTGCCGGCTAACGGAATTTTGGAAATTCTTGCAACGGATCCGGGCTCGGTTGCCGATTTTGAGGCGTTCTGCCGACAGACCGGTAATGAGCTCATGGAGCATTCCGAAGACGGCGGCACCTACCGTTTCCTGGTCAAAAAATCTGCCTAGACAAGATTCGCGGCGTGCAGCCCGTATTTCGTGCGCCGTTTCAGACAGCGCCACCCGACCGGACTTCAATCCGCACGTAGCCGTACTACCTGGTTTGTTTCCTGCGAAGGTGCCGGGAGTCACGAGCACGCGATGCTCGGAGTCCCACGGGACTGTGAATCATACGCACGCGTCAGCCATCTTTGCCTCACTGACGAGACCGGTCGCGCTGGACAAGCGGTGCAGCATGTAGACAGGGCGTCCACGGGCCGCGGACTCGTCGATGCCCTTGCGGAGGTCGACGGCAACACTCGGCATGATGCGAGCCTGCGTTCCAGCCCATTCGCGTTCGATCGGCCAGTGCACGTGTCCACAGATCAGGCCCGCGACCTGCCGGTGGCGACAGACGATATCGCCTAGCGCAGCCGCCTCCTCTGGCCGCCGGTAGCCGCCCAGGTAGTGATCGTCAATGTTGAATGGCGGATGGTGGATAAACAACAGGGTCGGCTGGTCCGGCCGGCTACTCAGCACCTCCTCCAGCCAGGCTTGTCGCGCCTGGCAAAAAACGCCCTTGCGCTCTCCGTGTAATGTCGAATCGATCGCGACGAATCGTACCGCATGCTCATCTATCACGTATTGCAGGAAGTCGCCGTTTTTTGGCAGGTAGGCATAGTCGCTAAACGCGAGACGCATTTCGTTTTTATCATCGCGATTGCCCGGCACAAGATAAATCGGTACTTCGAGCGGCGCCAGCAATTCCCGAAGTCGCGCATACTCCTCGGGCCGGCCATGCTGGACCGTGTCGCCGGTGAAGATCACTACATCGGGCTGTTGTTGATTAATAGCCGCGACGCAGCGCTGCAAGCAGTCGGCCCGAAGATTGGCTGCAGGACTGTCCGACCCATGCGCCAGAATGTGGGTATCACTAATCTGGGCAATGAGCATTCGATCCAGACCGCAGCTGGCCGCATGTCACGGCGCAAGCTTCTTCGAGAGACACCCTAATCGACGATGTGATAGACGGGGGCTTTCTCCATTGCCCACTCGCCCGATTCCCGGTCGTACTGGGATAAGGTAAAGCAATGCCAGTCTTTATCATCGAGCTTCATGTGATCGCCACGATAGTAATACCCCGGCCAGCGAGTTTCCTTGCGGAACATCGTGTGATGTGTCACAGACTCAGAAGCCAGGACCCGGTGCTGCAGCTCCCATGCCCGCTGCAGCTGGTGAAGGTCTTCTGCCCCGAGGTGGTCGAGGTCTTCTTTGAGCATGCCCAGCAACTCCAGCCCGCGCGTGAGCAACGGCTCGTTGGTCGTGTAGTGTGAGCTGATGCCGCCGACATATTCGTCCATGATCTTCTCGAGACGCTGCAGACCATGGAGTGGTAACAGGTAGCTCGGCGAAACCGTTCCAGCGACAATCTCGTTACGACCAACTTCGTAGTTCTCCATGGGCTGGAAGACGACCTTCTTCAGATTCTCGTATTCGGCCTCACTCACCTTCGGCCGTTCCTTGCCAAGGTCTTTAACATAGTTGACTGCAGCCTTCGCAGCGATCCGACCTTCGGCGAAAGAACCTGAGGAGAACTTGTGAGCGGTGCCACCAATAGTGTCGCCAGCGCCGAAAAGGCCGTCGACGGTCATCATCCGGTTATAGCCCCATTGGTACTCGGACGGGGCGTAGTCCTCCGGCCCGCTGGCCCAGGCGCCGGAACACGTAGCGTGGGAGCCCATGACGTAAGGCTCGGAAGTCGTTAGCTCCGGATTCGTGTGCTTGGGGTCGATATTTTGCGATGCCCAGACGACCGCCTGCCCGATTGTCATGCCTAAGAAGTTCTCCCAGCCGATGGTTTCTTTGTGCGGATCCTGAAATGCCTCCTTCGTTACCATTCGAATCGGGCCTCGGCCAGCCTTTACTTCTTCCAAAATAGCGTGATTGCGAAGACAGGTCGGTACCGGGTGTCGGTCAATGTAATCACCCACCAGCTCCTTGGTATTCTCGTACCAGTTCGACTCGTATTCATCACCGTAGGCGTTTTCGGTGTGGGTTTTCAGATGCAGGAAGTAGGCGCCGACCGGACCGTAACCGTCCTTGAATCGGGTCAGAACGATGCGGTTCTCCATCTGTGTCATCTTGGCGCCAGCGAGAATCGGCAGCGCATAGGCGCTTGCGCTACTCCATGGCGCGTACCAGGTACGTCCCATGCCCTCGCCAACCGCACGCGGTTTGTAGATATGTGATGCACCGCCGGCGGCGACGATGACGGCTGGCGCGCGGAAAACGTAGAAGTCGCCCGTCCGGACGTTAAAACCGACAGCACCAGCGACACGGTTTGCTTTCGTCTTGTCCATCAACAGGTGCGTCACCATGATCCGGTTGTAAACCTTGCTGGCCGCCTTGCGCGCGGCCTCGGCGACGATCGGCTTGTAGGACTCGCCGTGAATCATGATCTGCCATTTGCCTTCGCGCATGTATCGCCCGGTTTCCGGGTCTTTCATGATCGGCAGGCCCCACTCCTCGAACTTGTGCACTGAGGAGTCGACATGTCGGGCGATATCGTAGCCGAGGTCCTCGCGCACGAGACCCATCAGGTCATTGCGCGCGTAGCGGACATGGTCCTCGGGCTGGTTCTCGTCCCACTGCATGCCCATGTAGCAGTTGATCGCATACAAACCCTGAGCGACTGCACCGCTGCGCTCGATATTCGCCTTCTCTACGCAGACAATATTGAGATCGCGACCCCAATAACGGGCCTCGTAGGTGGCGCCGCAGCCAGCCATTCCACCACCAATAACGAGGACGTCGGAATCGACATATATCGTTTTTCTCCCTGACAGCAGGCCCATCACACGACTCCTTGTTTAAGTTTGTCCGGCGTCAACGCTGGCAGCTTTTCGATGTTGAGCGCATCCGGTTCATGCGCGAGCTCCTGGCTTTTGAATGCATCCTCACTCGGCGCATCGTAGTCTTGCGGTGACTTGATCGACCCCCACGGCGTGGTGCGAATTGGAGATTCGAAATTCTTCTCGCGACCGTCCCGGAATTTGACCTTCCATGAGATGGTGCCCTTCTTCTCTTCCCGAAGTACCCGAACACTGTGCCCCAGTGGGGCGAAGTCGGCGTAACCGCGTACGTCGATCGCATTTTGCGGACACGCCTTCACGCAGGAGTAGCACTCCCAGCAGAAATTGGGCTCGATGTTGTAGGCACGGCGATAGGTTTTGTCGATGTGCATGATGTCGGACGGGCAGATATCAACGCAGTGTCCGCAGCCGTCGCAACGTGTCATGTAAACAAATGTAGGCATGTTTGCTCCTTGGGCCGATTAGTAGTGGCGAGGCTGTTCGACGGGGCTGCCAAACGTTTCAGGTTTGTCGGACGGAGTCGGCAGGTTGCTCCTCGAACCGTTCGCCGCCGACATGCGTTTCTCAAAGGCCGCCGCTGGTTTGAAGAACATGTGGGCAAATTTCGACCAAGGGACGGATCCGAACAGCACCGTGGTGGAGATAACGTGAATGCCGAACAACACCATTGCCCACGAGTTAGCTGTCGACTGCAGGTACGACCATACGAGAGCAGATGTCGCGCTTGCGAGAAGCGAGAGTATGAAAAGGTCAGCACGCATAATCCGGAACGGTGAACTGCCCTCGGCGGCGACATCCACCCGAATGAAGAACCAGAACCAGTAACCGCCGATGCAAACCAGTAACGCGCCGATGTGCCACAGTAGCGGCAGGATGGCGGGCGTTGGAGTCGTCGGTACCGGGTATTGAAACACCATTATCGCTGTGGTAACGGCGAAAGCCACGAAACCGTACATCGTCAGCAAGTGGGCGATCCTGCGCCTCGGGTTGCAGAATTCGCCCGAAGCCGCGACATCCACGACGGCCGTTTTGATTGCCAGGGACAGCATCTCCGCACTGCCCACCTGCTGCGTCGCGTTGGCCTTGGCCTTGAGCATGCTTTGGCGGAAATACTTGGCGCTCTTCTTGTGCAGAACGTCGAAAATTGTGCCTGCGGCGACCAGGATCACCATGACGACAATGTATGTCTGCATCACAGAGGGTGATATCAACGCCGAGAGCTCGGCAAAGGGATTAGTTGTGAACATTAAATCTCCCCATTGTGGGTCGCGGCCCACCTAAGAACATTCGATTTTTCGAATTTATAAGACGGTTCGTGCGGTCCTGTCAATTGGAGTTATTACTGATGCTCGGCACTATCGTAGTATTTCCGTAGCACCGCGACCACTTCGGCGCGGCTGAATTCGGGCGGAATTGGCTCTCCGTCGGCAAACATCTCGCGCAACCGCGTGCCAGAGATCGCAAGCCGGTCCTCGGCTTCGTGCGGACAAGTCTTACCCGTCGCCATGCCGTTGCACTTGTAGCAAAAGAACGTGATATCGATCTTCAATGGCTCCGTCTGCATGCTTCCGGCGGGCAGCGTATCGAATATATGGTGCGCGTCGTACGGTCCGTAATAGCCCCCGACGCCGGCATGGTCGCGCCCGACCACCAGGTGCGAGCAGCCGAAATTCTGCCGGAACACGGCGTGCAACAGGGCTTCGCGTGGGCCGGCGTAGCGCATCTCGATCGGATAGCCCGATTGCACGATTGTGCCCTGAACGAAATAGTTGTTCACCAGCGCGTCAATCGCCTCAACCCGCACCTCGGCCGGGATGTCGCCTGGCTTAAGCGCGCCGAGCACCTGGTGAATCATGATGCCATCGCAGATCTCGATGGCAATTTTGGCCAGGTACTCGTGGCTGCGATGCATCGGATTGCGCGTCTGGAAGGCCGCCACCTTTGACCAGCCCCTTTCCAGGAACATCGCCCGCGTCTCCGCCGGCCGGAAGTAGAGCCCGGAATAGGTTTCCGGGAAATCGCCTTCCGACAGCGTGCTCACTGGTCCGCCGAGATTGATCGGCCCCTGACGCATCACTTTGTCGACGCCGGGATGTGCCGGATCAGTCGTGCGGAACACCTGCGAGCATTCGAAGTCGCGGTCGATCGCGTATTTCTCCCTGACGGTGAGGATGCCCAGCAGCTCGCCGCTTTGGCCGTCGACGAGCGCCACGTCCTCGCCGATATCGATGCTGTCGCCGAGATCGTGTTCACACGATAGCGTGATCGGGATGGGCCAGAAGAGCCCGTCGGCGAGCTTCATGTGTTCGCAACAGCTGCGCCAGTCCGTCTCGCCCATGAAGCCTTCGATTGGCGTGTAAGCGCCCATGCCGAGCATGAACAGGTCGGAGACCTCGCGGCTGGACAGCGGGACCTGCTTCAGGTGCACGGCCCGCCGGGCCTCTTCGGTCCTCTCGGTTTCCGGCAACAGCAGTGGCTTCAGGGAGTCCGCACCATGCGGGGGAACCAGATTCGACATGAAAACATCCTCCTCCTGGCAGAATCGATGGGTTAGTCGGATCTTGTAGCCGACTACCTGATCAGCGCGATGCCGCCAGTGACAAACGCAGCAAGAAAAATGGTCTGAAGCAGCATTACGCCAACCGGTGCAGGGCCGACCTCGGCCAGTGCCTTAAGCGACGTCTTGACCCCGAGAGCCGCGACGGCCGTGAGCAGGCACCAGCTCGAGACCGGCGTCAAAATACTATGCGCCACTGCCGGAACCCAGCCCAGGCTGTTGACGATGACGAGCGCGACGAAGCCCACAAGAA
>CAYTTZ010000165.1:0-6370 GCA_964440945.1 uncultured Woeseiaceae bacterium | reverse complement strand
AAGCAGCAGGCTGGTGACCGCGTAGAGCAAGGCGACCTTCAATACATTGCGGCGCCGGAGTTCGGAAAACAGAGACATAATATTATTTTTTTCCCCGGAGCCCCCATGGTGGAGATTCGGCGGGGATTGTCAACCGAGGAGGCCCTCTCGGCGGTACAGCCGGGCGCAGATGAAGCTCAACAGGGCCCCGAAAACGAGGGTGCTGACAACCGAGATAACGACGTGCAGGTTATTGACCGGCTCATTCTTGACCATATCGACCAGCAGCAGGTGCTGGCTCAGGCTGGGTATGAACATGAACTCCAGTTTTGGCCGCAGAGTGAGGATGCTGACGATAAGAATCGGCAGGGTCGGCGCAATAAGCACGATGCTTAACCAGGTCTGAGCCTCGCGGTAGCTCTTCGTGAATGACGCGACCAGCGTCATCAGGGCGGCGCCCAGCAGGATAAACGGGGAGAACAGCAGGAACGTGGCAGCGACCACCGCCGGACCGAAGTTGGGCGTCATCCCCAGCTGTTCCAGCGGCAGGAATTTGATCGCTATATAGAACGAGGTAAGGCTCAAAATCAGCGACAAGGCCATGTAGACGCAGGTAGCTGCAATCTTGCCGATGATCAGCTGATCGCGCGTTACGGGCAGGGACAGCAGTGGCTCCAGCGAGCCTCGTTCCCGCTCACCAGCCGTTGCGTCGATGGCGAGGTACATGCCGCCCATCAGTGTCGCGAAGATGAAGAAGTAGCTCATCATGCCGAGCAGGATTGCCGATCGGCCGCTGGCCGTTGACACGTCCACCTCGTCGACGTTCAGGGGCCGCAGGACCATCGGGTTGATGCCACGCGCGGAGAGCCTGATCGCGGCAAGCTCCCGGCTGTACGCATACAGGGCCGTGCGCACGCGCCGCGCTTCGCGGTCCGCGTCTGTGTTGGCCTGGTCGGAAACCAGCTCGACCTTCGCCGGGATGGTCTCGGCCAGCTGCTCGCCGAAAGCATCGGGAATGATCAGTACGATGTCATGCGCGCCCGTCTTGACGGCCTCGAGCGCCGCATCGCGATCCTCGGGCCCGGCGACCACTTCGATATTGCGGCTATACAGGTAGCGCACCAGGTTCGGTGCGTGCGCTTCGCCGATAACCGGCAGCTCCAGCGTGCTCTCGGCGCTCTCGAGGGATCTCTCGATGGACAGGTTGATGACAAACGCAAATAGCAGTGGCCCGAAAATGGGGCCCATGATTAACGCCGACGCCAGCGTTCGACGGTCCCTGAGGTTGTCGATGATCTCCTTGACGAAGACGATCCAGGCGGTGCGCATTACTCGTCCCCTACCAGGTGAATGGCGTGCACAAACGCGTCTTCAAGATCATCGCAACCGGTGCGCTCACGAATGCCGTCGATCGAGTCGTCGATGGCGACCTGGCCGTTGGCAATGATGCAGATGTCATCACAGAGCGCCGCTACTTCCTGCATAACGTGGCTTGAGAAAAGCACGCAGCGGCCCGTGTCCTTGAGCTTCAGGATGAGCTGTCGCAAGGAGCGCGTGGCCATTACGTCGAGTCCGTTGGACGGCTCGTCCAGGAGCACATTCTGCGGGTCGTGCACGAGGGAGCGAGCGAGCGAGACCTTGGTGCGCTGGCCTTGCGAAAAGCCTTTGGTGCGGCGATCGGCAAAGTCCTCGATCTCCAGGAGTCTGACGATCTCGTCAACCCGATCATCGACCTCGGGCTTATCGAGCCCGCAGAGGCGCGCGAAATAGGCGACGTTTTCGCGTGCGGTGAGGTGCGGGTAAAGTCCAGAGCCGTGCGGCAGCGCGCCTATTCGTTTTCGTGCGCGCAGGCTGTCGCTGACCACATCGATGCCATCGATCGACGCGGAGCCGCTGTCGGGTTTCAATACCGTGTACAGGACGCGCAGCGTTGTCGATTTGCCCGCGCCGTTCGGGCCCAGTAGCCCCGTTATCTTGCCGTCGGGGGCCACGAAGCTGACGCCACGCACCGCGTGCACCTTGCCGAAAGACTTGTGAATATCGTCGACTCTTATCATGGCATCGGCCCCGAAAAATCGAGAAAGAAGGGCATGACGAAGCTGCGCTCCACGCATTCGGAATCCACAGCATCCAGGTCTGCGGTATCGACGAACGTCGCCACCAGTCGCGGCATGCAGCCCACCGCAATCTGGCCATGCCCCTGGTGCTTGCCAACCAGGTGCTTGGAGTTCAGGAGGTTTTCAGCCGCCATCTCCGCGTAGCGAGGCGGCGTTATCGGGTCGGCGTCGCCGGAGAGAAGCAGCACCGGCAGGTCTGTCTCAAGCGGCGTGTTGATTTCGGCGTCGGTTGGGCCTGCCGGCCAGACCGAGCAAATAGCGTCGAGCGCTTTCATCTGCATAGCGCCCATATAGGTTGTCGACAGGCGGTCGTAGTCAATGCCCCCCGCAGCAAGGCGCGGAGCGTCCTCCGAGCACATGACGGCATTGTGCATGCCGAGCGCCATCGCGTCGCTCAAAGCGATCATCGTCATCTGGTATTGCGATGCGAGCGGTACGTAGTTGCCCTTGCTCGCCTCGCTGATCAGCAATGGCATCAGCGCAATCTGGCTCGGGCTGTAGGCGAGCAGTCGGATCGCGACGGCCATCTCGCTATGGCCGAACACCATGCGCTCGAAGCGCCCGGTGTTCGGGTGCGGCACCTCGATACTGACGGGTGACTCCTTGAGGGTTTCGACGAGGCGCTGAAAAGATGCCTGAAGCCCCGGAAAACGATCTGCGCAGTCCGTATCCTCGCTGCAACGGGCGAGAATCCGGTCGACGGCCTTCTGGCTCTCGGTGGCGATCTCAGGTCCCAGCGCAATCTGCGGCGGAACGACGCCATCGAGCACAATTGTGCGCGTCGATGCGGGATAACGCCGCGCGAAATGCTGCGCAACGCGGGTGCCGTAGGAGATACCGTAGACATTGAGCGACGGATAGCCAAGCGCCGCGCGAACGGCCTCGAGGTCAGTCACGGCAACGCTCGTTGTAAAAAAGCGCGGGTCGTAAGGCAGCGCGGCCAGGCAGTCCTTCGTGTATTCGATGGTCAGCTCGGTGGAATACTGGCCTTCGACAAGTTCCTCATCGACCGGGCAGTCCATGCGTGATGATTCGCCGGTGCCGCGCTGGTCTACGAGCAGGACGTCCCGATTCCGCCGCACCGCCTCAAACGCCGATGAGTACGCGGCGTAGAACTGCACGGATCCCTGGCCGGGGCCGCCGGCTATCGGAACGAACGGGTCCGGTTCCGGCGTCAGGTTCAGCGCTGGCACGACGACGACGCGAAGCTCGATCTCGCCAGGCACGGTGCCCGTCGGGTCGAGTGGCCGCAGCAAGGTGCCGCAGCGCGCCTTCATGCTCGGCAGACCGGGGCCCGCGCTGATGCGGCAGTCCTCGAGCTCGAGGGGCTCGGCAGAGAACGCAGGTGGCAGCAGCAGGGCCGCCAGGAGGAAAAGGGTGGATCGGATCATCGCTGGACCTGGCCACGAAACAGCGCGCTATCTTGGACAACAGCCTGTAAATAGTAAAGTTTCTGTAGCGTCGATGTCCCCCACACACTAAAATGCCCGGCCCGAACTGGTCACTTTTTGACCATGCGCTGGATTATCGATGACCGAACGGTATGACGTAATTGTGATTGGCGGCGGACACGCCGGCACGGAGGCCTCGCTGGCCGCCGCGCGCGCGGGCGTCCGCACGCTGCTGATTACGCAGAAGATAGCAGCGCTGGGCCAGATGAGCTGCAACCCGGCCATCGGCGGTATCGGCAAGGGTCACCTGACCCGTGAGATCGACGCCCTGGGGGGGGCAATGGCGCGCGCAATCGACAGCGCCGGTATCCAGTTTCGAACGCTGAACGCGAGCAAGGGGCCGGCGGTGCGGGCAACGCGCGCGCAGGCCGATCGCGTACTTTATCGCCGTGCGATCAGCGCCATAATCGGAAGCCAGCCAAACCTGACCGTGCTCGAGGCGTCGGTGGACGATCTCGCTATCGACGGGGGCCGGGTGGCGGGCGCTGTTACTGACGCCGGACAGACGCTCCTTGCGAGCACGGTCGTACTGACGGTCGGGACGTTTCTGGGTGGCCGCATCCTCATCGGTCGTACCGAGACGGCAGGCGGGCGCGTCGGCGATGCGCCATCGAACAGGCTGGCAGCGCGTCTTCGCGAGATGCCATTTAATGTTGCGCGCCTTAAGACCGGCACACCGCCGCGACTGGATGGCAGGACCCTGAACCATGCAGTAATGCAGGAGCAACCAGGCGATGAACCGCGTCCGGTATTTTCGTTCCTTGGGCGCCGTCACGACCATCCCGCGCAGGTGTCGTGCCACATCACGAAGACGACCGAGGAAACCCACGAGATAATTCGCGGCGCGCTCGACGAGTCGCCGATGTACTCCGGCATGATCGAAGGCGTCGGTCCGCGTTACTGTCCGTCTGTCGAAGACAAGGTCGTGCGCTTTGCCGACAAGGCATCACACCAGATCTTTGTAGAGCCGGAGGGCCTCACGACCGACATTGTGTACCCGAACGGCATCTCGACCAGCCTGCCGCAGGAAGTCCAGGAGCGCTTCGTGCGCACCATCATCGGTTTCGAAAAGGCAGAGATCACCCAGCCGGGTTACGCCATTGAGTACGATTATTTCGACCCGCGCGACCTGAATCCGACGCTGGAAACGAAGCACATCGATGGCCTGTATTTTGCCGGCCAGATCAACGGCACGACCGGCTACGAAGAGGCCGGCGCGCAGGGGCTGCTGGCGGGTATCAATGCAGCGCGAAAAAGCAGTGGCCAGGAAGAATGGTTTCCGCAACGACATGAAGCCTACATAGGCGTGCTTGTCGACGATCTCATCACGCGTGGCGTGAGCGAGCCCTATCGTATGTTCACGAGTCGCGCCGAATATCGCCTTACGTTGCGCGAGGATAATGCCGATCTTCGCCTGACGCCGGCCGGTCGCGAGCTGGGCCTTATCGATGACGAACGATGGCGCGTGTTCGAAGCCAAGCAGCAGGCCGTCGCCGACGAACAGCAGCGGCTGGGCGGTGTAATGCTGCGGCCACAACTCTTGAGTGAGAACGACGAGTTCCTGATCGGCAAAGCGCTGCAGCGCGAATGCACGGCGCTGGAATTACTGCGTCGGCCGGAGCTGGATTACGCGGCGGTGTCCGGCCTGACACCGGTGGGCGTATTTGATTCGAGCGGGCTCGCCAGTGACGAGCAGCGCGAGCAGGTCGAGCTGCAGCTCGAGGTGCAGGCGAAATACGCAGGCTATATTGAGCGGCAGGAGCGCGAGATTGCAAAGCACGCCAAACAGGAAACGCTACGCCTGCCGGAAAACATCGATTACTCGCTGGTCGACGGCCTGTCGAACGAGGCGCGGCAAAGGCTCGAAGCTTCGCGTCCCGTTACTCTCGGCCAGGCATCGCGGCTCGAGGGTATGACGCCGTCAGCCGTGTCGCTGTTGTTGATTCACATGAAGAAGCGGCAACTCAAGAAAAGTGCGTAAACGCCCGCCAGCGAACCGACCGAACAATAAAGCAAACGTGGGCCATTCGCGCGAAAGCCCGCGGCAATCGGTTATTCTGTGCCGATGAACAAATCCCTGCTCTTGCTGACACTGTTGTGCGTTATCGCTTTCCCCGGTTGCTCTGGTGATGCGCCGGACGCCGGTGTGGTGTTGCAGCGTGGTATCCCCACGGAGCCGGAGTCACTGGACCAGCACAAAGCGCGTAGCACGCAGGCGCTGGAAGTTCTGCGTGACATCGGCGAAGGGCTCGTCGCCTATTCGCCGACCGGCGAGCTGGTGGCCGCTGCCGCAGAGCGCTGGGAAGCTTCCGATGACGGTCTCACCTACACGTTTCACCTGCGATCGGACGCGCGCTGGTCCAATGGCGATGCGCTCGTCGCCAGCCATTTCGTTTTCGGACTGCGACGGCTCGTCGCACCTGATACGGCGGCTTTTTACGCGAATATGGTCGATGCGCTGCTCAATGCGCCCGAGATTGTTGCCGGTGATCGGAAGCCTGAATTACTCGGTATTGAAGCAAAGGACGACGTTACCCTTGTCGTTCGCCTGGCGCGTCCGACGCCGTATATCCTCAGCCTGTTCACACATCCCAGCACCTTTCCGTTGCACCCGGGCGTTATCGAGGAACACGGCAATAGCTTTGCACGGCCCGGAAACCACCTATCGAATGGCGCATTCATGCTCGATGCCTGGGTGCCAGGCTCGATCATCGCGCTAAAACGAAATGACCATTACTGGAACGATTCCGAGACCGCGCTCGACGGCGTGAACTACCACATCGTTGTACAGGACTCCGCGGAACTCAATCGCTACCGGGCCGG
>CAYTTZ010000164.1:0-6408 GCA_964440945.1 uncultured Woeseiaceae bacterium | reverse complement strand
ACTAACGCTTTGCAGGCTTTCTGAAAGTAAGCGAACTCAGCAAACAGGACACCAGCTGAATTACCTGGCGGGAAATTCGCGACGCGCAAAGGCGGCCCGTTCGGCGGGGGTCGCCCTGGGTTCATAACACGCCTCAATGCGTTCGATGCGGTGACTCAGTCCTATGCCGTTCGCAATCTGGATATTCAGGCCTGGCCGAGCATTCATCTCGAGAATCAGCGGCCCGCGATCCTTGTCGATGACCATGTCAACGCCAAGGTAGCCAAGCCCGGTCACGTCGAAACCACGAGCGGAAGACTCGAGGATAAAGTCCCACATCGGAATCTGCAGCCCGGTGATCAGCGCCCCGGTATCCGGATGTTCGTCAACCGGGTCATTCCCCAAAACGCCGGTCAGCGTTTTTCCGCAGGCAAGATCAACGCCGGCGCCGACCGCGCCCTGATGCAGGTTCGCCTTGCCATCCGATGCCCGCGTCGGTAGTCGCACCATGGCCATGACCGGGTAGCCGCGATACACGATCACGCGAATATCCGGAACGCCCTGGTAGCTCACATCAGCAAACGTCGGGTCGAAATGCACGCAGTATTCGATCAGCGCGGAATCGCGACTCCCGCTCAGGCTGTACTGGCCGCTCACGGTGTTTGAAATATGGTGCAATATTTCTCCCTCCGAAACGAACACGCCGCTGCTCAGTCGATAGGTGTCGCGCTTCCGTTTGCTGCGGCCGGTCACGACGATAATGCCGTCCCCACCGCTGCCGCGCGCCGGCTTGATGACGAACGACTCCTTGTCGCGGACAACTTCCGAGAAGTTGCGTACCTCGCCCTGATTCGCAATGACACCGTACAAGTCGGGAACAGCCATTCCCGCCTTCAACGCGAGCTCTTTGGTCCGCACCTTGTCATCGACGAGTGGATAAAGGCGTCGCGGATTCAGCCGCGCAATGTAGTCAGCGTTCCTTTCATTGAGGCCGAGGACGCCGATCTCGCTGAGCTTCCTTGCGAGTGCAAACATCAGTCGCTAACCAGTGCTCGAAATCTCTTCAGCTCGGACAGTCGGTACCCGGTGTAGCGACCCGCCGTAATGACCATTGCAAGAATGACCAACAGCAACTCCGGAAACGTGAAAATAAGATGCTCAAGCCAGGCCATGCCCATGAAGATATAGGCCATGATCGCGACGACGATGCTGCCCGCACCGGCGCGAATGGCGTCAGCAGCGCCACGCTCCTCCCAGACGACCGACATGCGTTCGATCGTCATCGCAATGATGACCATCGGAAACAGCGCGACGGATAGCCCTGTCTCCAGCCCCAATCGATGCGAGGTGAGACTAATGAAGAGCATCAGGATTACAACGACGATGAGTACGGCGCTGAGTCGCGGCACTAACAGCAGCCTCAATCGATCGAGCAGGAATCGAATAGTCAGCCCGAGTGTGACGAGCAGCGTGAACAAAATAACACCCCAGAACAGCTGCGTCTCGCGAAAGGCCAGCGCGATCAGGACGGGCATGAAGGTACCGAACGCATCGATACCGACGAAATTTCGCATCAAAACCATGACCAGCGCGCCGATCGGTATCATCAACAGGACGCTGTAAACGGCCTGGGTTTGTATCGGCAGGCTGTAGAGTGAAAAGTCGATTGCTGACGCGTCCTTCTGCGCCGCCTGGGTTTCGGCGATCGCCACCGCGTCAAAGAAATTTTTCTGGACGGCAAAGCTTACTTCGACGCTGCTGCCGCCTTCCAGGTTGACTATCGGCTCGTTACCGCGCCACCAGACGAGAAAACGCTCCGGCAATCGCCCTTCGCCGGTAGCGGGGTTGAAATACAGCCAGCGATCGCCGTCGTGCACCTCCAGCCATGCCACCAGGTCGACGCTACGCTGACGCCCTGCCAGCGGGAAGCCACGCACCATGCGTGCAGGGATACGGGCGGCTGCGAGTACCATCGTCACAACGCCAACAAAGTCGGCATTGGTATCCACGCCGGCCATTAGCAGCTCCACGTTGGGGTTCGGCGACGGATCATTGATGCGTCGCAAAAGCTCTGTCGTGAACGTTGCCGTATCCGCGGAATGATCGCGCACATCCGAGACCAGCACGTCGACCGCGGTCTTCAGGGGTTCGTTAATGACCGGTAGCGGTGGAAACGGCGGTGTCGTGTCCGACTGGTCGACGCTGTCATCCTCGTACACGGAAATCCGGTAGTAAATCGTCTGCTCACCATCGGCTCGACGAATCGCCCATTGCGCTTCACGGCCGCCACTTCCGTAGTTGAGCGTGAAGCCGTAGCCGCGCGACACGGAATTCTCGTTGAGCATGCGAAAGCCGGGCGTCAGCGTCGGCACATGCAGCTGCACTTTGATTGATCCCGGCCCGCTATCGAATTTAACCGACGACTCTATCGTCCAGACCGGCGTCTCCTGGTTCTCGCTAACCGGAAAGCCAAGCACCTGCCACTTATAGAGAAACACCGACAGGCCGACGACCGTCAGAAATGCCGCGAGCACGTAGACATAACGCTGCTTCATTGTGTCCCCCTGTTGGCGCCGTCAACCGACGCCGAGCGCGACTTTGACGGCGCGTTCTCTTATTGGGCCGCTGCGATTGAACAGCCGCATACCGACAACCCGTAGTTCCGTGACGAGATGTGAGTCTGTCGTAAACAGGCGGTTCAGGCCAGTCGTAAAGTGCAGCATTGTTAAATTCGCACCCTTGCGGGCGCGCTCATAGCGCCGCAGCACGGGCAGATCGCCGGGATGCAACCCCTGTTCCAGCGCTGCTTCGAGGACGCTGGCCAGCACGTCGGCGTCCTGCAGGCCGAGATTTGCGCCCTGCCCGGCGAGCGGATGAATGGCGTGAGCCGCGTCGCCGATCAAAGCAACGCCGGGTACTACGTAGCGCTCCGCATGTTGGGCGCCGAGCGGAAATGCGCCTCGCGGGCCGGCTACGGACAGCGCTCCCAGTACCTCGTCGGATGCGGCCGTCAGCATGTCACCGAGCGCCCCGTCACTCACTTCCAGCGCGCCCTGTGCCACATCCGGCTGCGTTGACCAGACAACCGATACCCTGCCGTCGGCCAGTGGCAAGATGCCCAACGGCCCATCGCGCAGAAAGCGCTGCCACGCAGTTGCCCGATGGTCGTATTCAGGAGACAGATGGGTCACGAATGCGGACTGATCAATCGCCCAGTTTCGAGTCTCGATACCAACGGCCGAACGCACGAATGAACGCGAACCGTCGGCGCCTACGATCAGGTCAGCTTCCCGCTTGATGCCGTCCTCGAACTCGATTGCGTAGCGACTATTCTCCCGCCGCAGGGAACGGATCGGACTCTCAAACATCAGTTCGATATCCATGTCATCAAGCTGGCCAAGCAGCGCGTCCCGAAGCACGACGTTCTCAACAATGAATCCCAGTTGCGGAACCGCGAACTCGGCCGCCTCGAAACACAGGGCCGATGGGCTGTCGGCCCTGTCGGTCTCGTCCCAGACGCGCATGCACTCGTAGGGACTCAGGCGGGACTCATGCACCTGCTGCCATGCACCTACCGACTGCAGCAGCTCCGCCGAGCCATTTGCGATCGCGGAAACGCGCAGCGAAACATCGTCGTCTGCCGAAAAGGAAGGACGCTCGCCAGCGTCGACTACCGTGAGGCGTAGCGACTCGCCGCCTGGTCCCTTTGCAAGTCTCGCGGCCAGCGTCAGGCCAACCATGCCCGCGCCGACGATAACGACATCGAATGGTCTTTTCATCTGAGCGGCATGCCGCGCGATAGTCGTGGCAGTCTGCCGGCCAGGCCCATCGTGTGTTTTGCAAACAACGACCGGACACCAGGAACCAGGTCGAATCCGAGCATGCCAATGTTTCTCAGCGTGCGCAGCGGTCGGCGCGAACTGCCGAACAGTCGCACCAGCCCATCCGTGAACTGTACGAGCTTTCTCTGATCACCGCGTCGCCAACTGGCGTAGCGCTCCAATAGCTCTTCATTGCCCGGATCCGGGTCACCGGTTTCGGGTCGATTGTCCGCGATGCAGTCGCACAACGAGGCAACATCACGCATACCCAGATTGAAGCCTTGCGCGGCAACGGGATGCAGTCCGTGCGCAGCGTTGCCTACCAGAACGCCTCGCGTCGTCGTCAATCGCATTGCCTTGCTGAGCGTGAGTGGATAACAGGCACGCTTGCCGACCCGCGACAATGCACCGAGGCGATGGCCGAACATCGTCTGCAACTCGCCCAGGAACGCAGCGTCATCCAGAGCCATGACGCGCTCGGCATCGGCGTCCGACACGGTCCAGATAAAACCGGCGCGATCGTTCGCTACCGGTAACAGTGCCAGCGGACCGTGAGCCGTAAATCGCTCGAATGCGCGATTTTCAATGTCTTTCTCGGGCAGCAGGTTGCCAATGACCGCGCGTTGACCGTATTCACTTTTCAGCGCCGAGATTCCCATCATTTCCCGCACCGTCGAATTCGCGCCGTCGGCCGCAACCAGGAGTTTCGCTGTCAGAGTCTGCCGTTCCCCGCTGGCTTCGACGACAGCTGTCGCCCCACTCGAATCCATGTCCACTTCGACAATGCGCGCCGGACAGAAGACGTCGGCGCCCTCGCAACGCTCAAGAGCCGTCTGCAGCACGTGGCCAAGCACCCGGTTAATAACGACGTAACCCAGTGCCTCAACGCCCTGCTCTTTGGCGTCGATGTGGGAAAAACCGAATCGACCCTGATCCGAGACATGAATACTCCGAATTGGCGTCGACGCTGCGACGATCTCGTCCCAAAGACCCATCGCCTCGAACATGCGCTGCGTACTGCGTGACAACGCCGTGGTACGGTCGTCGAAACTCGGCTGCGCGACGGCCTGGCGCGCGACGGCTTCGACCACGGCGACGCGAAGGCCGAGCGGGGCCAGGGCCAGCCCGAGGCTGGTACCAATCATGCCGCCGCCGGCGATGACAATGTCGTACTGGGTGTTTGTTCGATCGCTGCTCATCGACTCTGCATTAATGCCTCGATGTCTTCGGCACTCTTTGCCAGCCCCTTGCTCAGCACGTCCGGACCTTTTGCGGTCACTGCAACATCATCCTCGATCCGAATACCGATGTTGCGAAAGCGCTTGGGGACGCTGCGCTTGTTCGGTATGTAGATGCCGGGTTCAACCGTAGTAACCATACCGGTCTCGAGGACACGCCATTCGTCACTCACTTTGTAGTCACCGACGTCATGCACATCCATGCCAATCCAGTGGCCAGCCCTGTGCATGTAGTACTCACGATACGCGCCGTCCTTTATGAGTTTTGGCAAGGACCCCTTGAGAAGACCGAGTTTCCGCAATCCCCGTGTGATGACCTTGACGGCCGCATCGTGTGGATCATTCCAGTGATTACCCTTGACCGTCTTGTCGATAGCCGCCAACTGCGCCTCGAGCACAATATCGTAGACGGCGCGTTGCTCGGAACTGAATCGTCCGTTGACAGGGAATGTTCGCGTGATGTCTGACGCGTAGTAATCGAGCTCACACCCCGCATCGATTAGCAAAAGGTCCCCATCCTTGAGTACCGCGTCATTCTCAACGTAATGCAAGGTGCAGGCGTTGGCGCCACCACCGACTATAGGACTGTATGATGCCCACGCTCCGTTGCGACGGAACTCATGGCGGAACTCCGCCTCGACTTCGAACTCGTAGAGTCCTGGACGCGTCATCCTCATTGCACGCTTGTGCGCCTCGACGGCTACCTTCGCGGACTTGCGCATCGCCGCAATCTCGCCGCGACTCTTATACAGTCGCATATCGTGCAGAAGGTGATCGAGTGCGACGAACTCCTGCGGCGTGTGCAGCCCGCGCGACAGGCCGGACCGAAGTGAGTTGACCCAGTCGGCGATGCGCGCATCGAATTCCGAGTACATGCCCATCGTGTAGTAGACCCGACTGCACGGCTCGATGATGCCCGGCAGGATATCGTCAATATCCTCGATAGGAAACGCGTCATCGGCACCGTAGTCACTCATCACGCCATCCTGCCCCGCCCGTGAACCATCCCACTGTTCACGCTGCGGATGGCGTTCGCGACAGAACATCAGAAACTCTCCGCTATCCCGGCCGGGGACCAATACCGCGACAGCTTCCGGTTCTGCAAAACCGGTCAGGTAGTAGAAATCACTGTCCTGTCGGTAGCGATACTCGACGTCGCGGCTGCGCGTCTTGATTGGCGCGGCCGGCAGTATGGCGATACCTCCGGCGCCAACCATACGCATCAGCTGCTTGCGGCGGCGTTCGAACTCCTTTCTATCCATCAGGCATCATGCTCGTCGTCATTCAGGGGCAGGTCGTATTCTACGTTGTCAGCGACCTCATAGGGGCGCAGAATCGGCCGCGGCGGGTGCCGCCGCCCGTTCAATGCA
>CAYTTZ010000163.1:0-6410 GCA_964440945.1 uncultured Woeseiaceae bacterium | reverse complement strand
CACCGGTAAGTGAACCGTCCGGCAATACAATCCCTGCTCGGCCTCGGGATCAATACCTAGCAGGGTCACGCCACGGGATTCGTATTCGCTTGCAATGACCGCGGGCACCCTGACCCGGCTCGCCCACGCCACGAACTCTGTGGCGGCGAATTTCTCAGCCAACTCCGCGTCGCCAATCAGAATGCGGTTCGACACACTGGGGTCGTCGAGAAATTTTGGGTTGTGCACCTGCACATGGCCGGGCAAGGCGGCAACACCGTCTTCGATCATTTGGTCGACCATGCCTCGAGACAGCGCCGTCATGAAGATCATGGCCCAGACACCAACCGCGATGGCACTCACCATGATGATGGTGCGCCGGTGATTGCGCCACAAGTAGCGCCAGGCGAGCAGCGTGAGTACCGGAAGCATGCGCATCAGTTCGTCCTCATCGCTTCGACTGGATGCAGTCGATACAGACGCAACGCCGGATAAGCGGCGGCCAGGAGAGTAAACAGGAACACCACAAGGGGTCCGATCGCCATCGTCAATGGAGTCGCTGTGAAGTACACGCGCCCGGGCAGGTTAAAGTTCGCCCCCATTTCCTCCATGCCCGGTACGGAGAGGCCGTTCACACCGAAGTACGCCGTCAGTATCCCACCGCCGATCGCACCAAGAAACAATCCGATCAGGCCAAGAAAGGCCGTTTCCAGCATGACGAGGCGTCCCAGCTGCCCTGGTTTCAGGCCCAGTGACATGACGATGCCGAACTCGTGGGTGCGCTCGAGTACCGACATCAACTGAGTATTCAGCACACTGAATGCAACCAGGATGACCAGAATGCCGTACATGAAGAACGCGCTGCTCATGTCAGCCTTAATCGCCTGCTTGAGCCCGGGCTGCAGCGCGTCCCAATCGTGTACGACGAGGTTGGCATCGGGCGGCAGCGCAGCGGAAACTTCGGGAAGCACTGCTTCGGCAGTCTCCAACGTGGTCGAGCTGATGACAATCTGGTGGCCGGCGCCTTCCATGAAGAAGGTGTCCTGAAATGCGCCCAGCGGCATTTGTACGATGCTTCGATCAATTTCGGTGGCGCCACTTTCGAAGATCCCGACGACGGTCGCAACCGCCGCCGCAAATGAGCCATCCCGACCGCTGCCGAGCAGCGTCACTTCGTCCCCCAGCTCGACGCGCAGGTTACGGGCAAGCACGGTGCCGACGATGATCTCGGCCGCATCCTGCTGATCAAGATATCGGCCCTGTTTAATAAGCCCCGGGATACTGGAGACCTGCGGCTCGAACGCCGGCTCGACGCCGAAAATTCCAACGCCGTAGCTGCGTTCCTCGCTGGAAGCAAGCGCGAAGGCCCAACCGCGGGCCGCGATATTCTCCTCCGGGAATTCGTGCCGCAACCTGGCCGCGAGCGGCACAATGTTCGCCACCGTCTGCCGCATTTTCTGATCGTCCTTGTAACCCGGCGCCTGGATTTGCATATGGCCGGTGAACACCTTGAGCGTGTTGTCGATCATCAGGTCGTACATGCCGAACTGCATCGAGATCATAAAGACCAGCAGCGTGTTTGAAAACACCATTGCACCGACGGTAAGCCAGGTCCGCCGCTGGTGCCGCCAGAGGTTGCGCCACGCCAGGTGTACGACGATGTTCATGCAGGGAGCACCCGACTAGTCTCGAGGGTTACGCAGGTTAGACAAAGTGAACAGACTGTCCTTAAGCTCGATCTCGTATTCAACAACGCTGACGATAATCTCTGTCCATTCGTCAGGTTTGTCGACCTTCGCCATGCGCTGTCGTTTCGCGATCATGCGGCCGCCCATTTCACCCACATCCAGTGAAACAAGTTTCTTCACTAACTCGCCATCCTGATCGTAGAAAGCGTGTTCAAGCACGACATAGTCATCACGAATCTTCAGTACCTCGCGTCCCCATACGACAGCTGCTTCTTCGTGCGGTATCGATTCGATCTCATAGACGACCACATCATCCAGCTGCTCTCGGCTGAGAATCGTGTGATCGTACTGATCAACAATATCGTCTGCGCGCGCAACGTCCTTGTTGGAAAAATCCGAGCCCATCCAGCTCTGCCCCATCATCGATGAGGGGATCTTGATAACGCGATTCACCTTCGGAGAGAACGACCACATGCTGTTGTCGTCGGTCAACGTGCCGTTGCCGCGATCTTTCTTTGGCTCAATCACGCGGACGAGCGACTGGTCATTACCCTTGGTCCAGCCTCGCATCGTCATCGACCGCTCCCAATCCGGGCGGTGAATCACCATCGTCATCTCGGAGTAAGACGACAGACCGCGCCAGTGATCGACAGCAGTGCGGACAATATCTGTCGCGTCGCAGCAATCATCGTTGGCGAATACTGGAAAAGCCGCTAACAGGCAGGGCAACAGGAGTCGTATCTTCATAGTCTTTATGACCGTATTGAGCCGTATTTGCTCAGTATTTCACATTCGTACTATCCGAGGATGGATGGCCGGGACCCGCCAACCGGAACTCCAGTCGCTCGAGCACCTCGCACAGCCAGACATAGCGCAATCGAATCACGAAAATCCAGGCGCTGGTGTCCTGGAAGCAGATGCCAGACCAGCAAGACCGATGCTCGGGGTAGCATGCTCTGCTAAGCTTGCGACACTGTTCGATGGAATCGCACATGCGCAAGTTTCTGGAAGAAATTCAACGTCGCAACGTTACGAAGGTGACTCTGGTCTACATCATCGCCGGCTGGCTGACGATGCAGGTGGTCGACGTTATGTTTCCTGCGCTGAAACTACCCGAGTGGATGATTTCGGCAGTTGCCGCATTCATATTGATCGGGTTACCGTTCGCTGTGATTTTCGCCTGGGCGTTCGAGATGACGCCCGAGGGTATCAAGCGCGAGAAAGATGTCGATCGCGATGCCTCCATCACGCCGGCAACCGGGCAGAAGCTGAGCCGCACGGCGATGGTTATCCTCGTACTCGCGGTCGGCTTTCTGCTGCTCGACAAATTTGTCCTGCAACTCGGTGAGGAGCCTGTTGCTGAGGTCGTCGCTGAGACTAAGCCCTCGATCGCGGTCTTGCCTTTCGTCAACATGAGCGACGACAAAGCAAACGAATACTTCTCAGATGGTCTTGCCGAAGAGCTCCTTAACCTGCTGGCCAAGATTCCAAGACTGCACGTAGCCGGCCGCACGTCGTCATTCAAATTCAAGGGAACGAACGAAGATCTACGAATCATCGGCGAACAGCTGAACGTCACCAACGTTCTGGAAGGCAGCGTTCGCAAGTCCGGTACCAGGCTTCGCATCACGGCACAGTTGGTAGACACAAAAAACGGCTATCACCTGTGGTCCGAAACCTACGACCGTGACCTCACCGACATTTTCGCCGTACAGGATGAAATTGCATCCAATGTGGTCCGCGCGTTGAGAGTTACGCTGCTCGGCGACGAGACCGTTACCGTCGATCGCGGCACCGAAAATATTGACGCCTACAACGAGCTGCTGAAAGGACGCTTCTTCTTGAATTATCTTACGCGCGAAAACCTGGACAAGGCCTTCGCCGCATTTCAGAAAGCCACTGAGCTGGATCCGGAATTTGCGCGCGCGTGGACCGGCCTGGCCCTTACCGAATACAACCGTGTTGCCGGAATCGCGGGGAGCTCCGGGGGCAATTTCAGGGCGGGCTTCGATCGGGTGCGCGCCTATGCGACGAAGGCGATCGATCTTGAGCCTGACAATGTAGAAGCATATATCGCACAGGCCATGGTGGCACAGGGTGCGGACTGGGAACTCGCGGGCGCGTTGAAATTCAGCCAAAAGGCTGTGGCACTCAACCCGAACAATCCAGACTCGTTAGGCTGGCTCGGCAACAGCTATTTCTTCATGAACGACTTCGACGCAGCGATCGACGCCTATGAAAAGGCCGTAGCCCTCGACCCGCTGGACATCACGTCCCTTCGTCAGCTGGGTGACACCCACGCGGCCGCCGGAAATTTCGACAAGGCGCTCGCCAATTTCAATCGCGTGCTCGAGCTGTCCCCCGGTTCAGCTCGCGTCAATGGACGGATAGCGAGTGTCTACATGTTACAGAACGACCTGGACCGCGCGTCAATGTATGTGGCAAGTGAGACGGTCGACTGGACCCGGGAACTCTACGAAATCCTGATACTGGGCCGTCGGCAGGGCCGCAGCTCCGAATGGCGAAAGGCGCGCGATGGCTACATTGCGCGCTGGGGTTCACCCAACTCATACCAAATTGCCGAAATCTGCGCCGATGCCGGCGATCTTGATTGCGCGTTCGAATGGTTGCACACAGCCGTCGATGTACACGATCCGGGCGCACCCTGGGCGTTCGTCATGCCGTTCTTTGATGAGGCAAGGAAAGACCCGCGCTGGGCCGATTTCGCGGCGGCTTTCAAGCGCTAGAACGATAGTCCTTGCTCGGCCCGAGGGCCCCTAATACGTGTTTCTAGCAATAGCGCCGCGAGCGTGTATAGATAGACTGAAAGCTAGACAAAAGAAGAAGGACGGGGTCATGTTCAGCATTGAAGCCATCATGAGTACCAACTTGATTACGGTCGAGCCGTCCGCAACGCTTGCCGAAGCGCGCACGCTGATGCACGACAAGCGCATTCACCACATCCCGGTCGTCGACGATGGCAAACTGGTCGGGCTTGTGACACTGACCAATGTACTGGCGGCCACCGACAGCTTCCTGCGGGATCCGAAGAACCGCATCCACGCGAATGAGATTCCGGTCAAGGATGCCATGGTCCCGGACGTCGCAACGGTTGACCTGCATGCCAGCCTGCGCAGTGCCGCACTCTTCATAGAAAAGCACAAGATCGGTTGTTTGCCTGTAATGAAGGGCGAAAAACTCGTTGGCATCATTACCGATACCGACTTCGTCGCGGTTGCGATCAACCTGCTTGAGACGATCGAAGATACGGAACCGGTGATTGACGACTACGGGGACGAAGACGTCGCCTGATCGGCCTTGGTCGCTTCACCTGGATACAGGCGCCGCAGTTCGTGTTCGGCGTCGCGTTCCGAACCGATCAGGATAGCGACCCATCGCGTCCGGTCGTCACTCTCGAGCGCGAGCTTCAGTGTCATCGTCAAAGGCACGGACAGCAGCATGCCGACCGGCCCGAACACCCAACCCCAGAAGACCAGGCCGACGAAGACGATGAGCGGCGAGATGCCGACGCCGTAGCCCATCAAACGCGGTTCCAGAAAATTGCCAAAGACGACGTTGATAGCCGCAAATCCAATTGCCGTTGCGCCAGCCTCGCCGGGCCCTAACTGCACCAGGGCCAGAAGCACGGCCGGCACAGCCGCGATAATGGAACCGATGGTGGGAATGTAATTCAGCAGAAATGCCAGCATCGCCCAGAGTAGCGGAAAATCGACGCCCATCGACCAGGTCAAAAACCCCGCACAGAAGCCGGTCGCGATGCTGACGATTGTCTTGATCCCCAGGTAGCGACCCAGGTTTTGCAAAAACATCTGCGGACGATCCAGCGAGCCTTCGCTGCGGCCGAATGCTGCCTCGAACTTGGTGTGCCCGCTCGAGGCTTCGAGCAGTATGAAGATCATCGTAAAGAAGATCAGAAACGTATTGGTCAGAACGTCTTTGAGGCTGTTGAGGATGCCGGCGACCAGGCCCATGGCCCAGCCAGGGTCGATCATATCGCGCAGACTCTCAACAGAGCCGTCACCCCTGATGTTCTCACCGACAAATCGGACTGCGCCATCAATGATGACATCGAGCCTTGCCTGGTAAACCGGGATCGCGGCCGTAAAGTCGGCAATCGAGGTGCCCAGGATCATGCCGACCAGTGCGAGGATCAGCATGATCATGGACACGATAGCCAGCGCGGCCAGGATAGACGGGACCCGCTTGGACTGCAGCCAGAGCATCGGACGCACGGTGATAAGCGCCAGGAAAACGGCGATCAGAAACGGCACGAGGATGACCTTCGCCATCTGCAAGCCATAGATCACAACGACAATCGCTGCCGAGACCATAATGGCACTGCCCTTTTGTTGCACCGTCTTGTCCAACGAGATTCCATGCTTCGAACGTTCCGGCGATGATCGCATAACAACGGCCACTCCGCATGCTACCGGCCGCAAAGCTCTGCTAGTCTTTGCCGATCTACCGCGAAACGAGGCAAGAGAATGGCCGCTGTTGAATCACAAATGCTGCCCTTGGGAACGCTGGCGCCGGAATTTTCCCTACCGGACCCGGATGGACAGGAGCATTCGTTACACGATGGCGCCCGCGCCTATCTCGTGATGTTCATATGCAACCATTGCCCATTCGTGGTGCATGTGCGCGACGAACTGGCTCGCATCGGCGCAGACTACGGCTCCCGTGGCGTTTCCATTGTCGCGATCAACAGCAACGACATTAGCA
>CAYTTZ010000162.1:0-6469 GCA_964440945.1 uncultured Woeseiaceae bacterium | reverse complement strand
GCCGACTCATCGGGATTTCATCAACAAGCGCTGTCCGATGCGGGAGACCGGTTGAGACTCAGCACGCGCAAATGGTCAATCGTTTTCGCGGCCACAGTATCACTTATAAGCGGATGCGATCAGACGGTTGATTCTCCGTCTATTGCGCAAGAAGCGACATTCAGCAACCCGATCATCCCGGGTTTTGCCCCGGATCCATCGATCGTTCGCGTAGAAGACGATTTCTACCTGATCAACTCGACCTTCGAATATTTCCCCGGCATACCGATCTACCATAGCCGGGATCTCGTGTGCTGGGAGTTGATCAGCTACGCGCTTGCCGACCCGCAACAAATCGAACTCGGTCGAATCAAGTCGAGCGATGGCATTCATGCGTCGACCATTCGATATCACGACGGTGTTTTCTACATCATCACGACCAACAACGTCGGTGGCAACATGGTCAACTTCATCGTTACCGCGACCGATCCACGCGGCCCCTGGTCAGAACCACGGGTTCTCGATGGCGCGCCCGGGATAGACCCGTCGCTGTTTTTCGATGACGATGGTCGTGTCTGGTACGTCGGCAACCATATTCCTCCTGACCCGGAGTTTCCCGGTCAGGCTGAGATATGGTTGCAGGAAGTGGACATCGACGCTATGGCGCTGATCGGCGAGCGTCATTATCTGTGGCGTGGCTGCTGCGGCGGCGTCTGGGCGGAAGGGCCGCACATCTACAAGAAGGACGGCTACTACTATCTGCTGATCTCGGAAGGTGGCACGGCCTACGAGCATGCGCTTAGCGTAGCGATCAGCAAGGAGATCACCGGGCCGTACCAGAACAACCCAAGGAACCCGGTGCTGAGTCACCGCCAGTTGAGCTATGACTACCCGATCACGGGTGTCGGTCACGCCGATCTCGTCGAACTCGCGGATGGCCGCTGGTACGCCGTCGCGCTGGGCTGGCGACTGGTGGACGGTATTCACGGCATTCTCGGGCGAGAGACCCTTCTGTTGCCGGTCACTTGGGAGACAGAGCCCTACACATGGAAGCAAGAGCAACTGACGTTTCCGGTGTTCAGTCCTGCAACCGGCAGGGTCGAACTGCAGTATCCCTTGCCGTTTGGCGGGACGGCGCCTCAGCATGATGGCCGTTTCTCAGAGTCCTTTAACGGTGAGACACTCGGTCTCGAGTGGAACTTTCGGCGGGCCCCCGAGACGGTTTTCTACGATTTGCAAAACATACCCGGCCACTTACGCCTCGATCTGCAGCGGGGTGCCATTGCCGAGCGCGCACAATACAGCTTTGCAGGAATTCGGCAGCGACATTTTGAATTTGACGTCGCGACAAGGATGACGTTCGATCCGGGTGCCCGGGAAGAAGCTGGCCTGATCGCAATCCAGAATGACCGTTCGGCCATCTGGCTGACGATGGCAGTGGAAACTGACGGCAACGCGATCCGCTTGACGCGATCGCTGCACGGAGAATCAGAATCGCTCGCCGCTGCACCATTCAAAGGCGACACCGTATTTCTGAAAATCTCAGGTGACTACTTGAGCTACGACTTCCAGTTTTCGGCGGATGGCGAATCGTGGACGTCGCTGGCGGGCGAGGTCGACGTGACCGCGTTATCGCCAGCGGTCATCGATGGCTACAACTACACCGGCGTGTATCTCGGGCTCTACGCGACGTCGAACGGCGCAGAAACTGACAATCACGCAGACTTCGATTTTTTCAACTACGAACCAACCGCGAATACTCGCGAAGACTGGTTCTACAGGCAGCTTGGCAATGAAACGAAAGAATAGACTATCGCTGGTACTGGGCATGGCTTTGTTTGCTGCGGGCAGCGCGGCGAGCCAGGACGCAAACATCTACAAGCTCTACTACCTGGGTGGCCAGTCCAATATGGAAGGCTTCGGTTACACGAACGAACTAGCCAAAAACATGGCGGTCGTTTCCGAGGACGTTATGATATTCACTGGACAGATGGCGCTGGACAACACCACTCATGGTGGCGTCGGTACCTGGCAGCCACTGCAGCCGGGTTTTGGCACTGGCTTCAAAGCGGATGGAAAGGCCATCCAGCTGTCAGATCGCTTCGGCCCGGAGCTGCTATTCGGCCAGACAATGGCGGCAGACTCGGCCGGCACCAGGATTGCAATCATCAAGTATGCGCTGGGCGGTTCTGGATTGGCCGTCGGCGTGGGCTACGGCAACTGGCACCCGGATTTTTCTGAAGGCGCCGGGCTCAACCAGTACGACCATGCGCTGAAAACTCTGCGCAACGCGTTCGCGGTGACAGATATTGACGGTGACGGCGTGCCCGATCGCCTTATCCCTTCAGGCATCGTCTGGATGCAGGGTGAGGCGGATGCCTACGACAGCCAGGCAGCCGCCGACGAATACCACGCGAATCTCGAACGCCTGATGGGTCTGCTTCGGGCCGCACTGCGTGTGAATGACCTGCCGATCGTTATTGGCAGGATTACAGACTCGGGGATGTCGGAGGACGGTTCGGTCATGGACTACATTGACACCGTGCAAAAAGCGCAGCAGGATTTCGCGGCGAACGACACCTGTGCAGCCTACGTTACGGTGACCGATGATCTGACCTACCTGGACGACGGTTGGCATTATGATTCAGAGGGCTTCGTGCGACTCGGTACCGCGTTCGCGAAGGCAATGAACAAGCTGGAGGAGACATGCGTACCGTTCAGGTAGCAATACTGGTCGTTCTGTCGGCGCTGCAGGCTGCCTGCGGCGGTGGCGGAGGAGGTTCCGCGCCGCCACCACCACCTCCCGACCCCGACATGACCGTCACGATTTATTACCTGCGAGCGGATCCTTCCTACGATGGCTGGGGACTGCATCTCTGGGGCAACGCGATAGCGGCAAACGTTGCAACGTCGTGGTCATCACCGCGCATGCCCGACCGGATCGAGAATGGTGCTGCGGTATTCGAAATACCTGTTGTCAACGAGAGCCAGAGCCTTAACTTTATTGCACACAACGGTGACCTGAAGAGCCCAATCTACGACTTAAGCATTGTTCCGCAGAGTTTTGGTGAGAATATCTGGATTGTGCAGGACGAGGTGGCGTCGTTGAACGGGATCATCGGTGCGCCGTTTGCGACCGAGATCTCTGCACTTGCGGCACTGAACGCTTTGGGTGACAAGTCCACTGCACTCGATCTCTCGACGGTCGTAGCCAGTGACATCGACTCGGGGCTGCCAGGCGCCTGGGCCGATTCCTCGAGCTTCATCGAAATTTACGTGCGCGGCTACCAGGATTCAGACGGTGATGGCGTCGGTGACCTGCAGGGCCTGATTTCGCGGCTCGACTACCTGTTGGGACTCGGTATCCAGGGCATCTGGCTGATGCCGGTAACGGAGAGCGCGGACAACGATCACGGCTATGCCGTCGAGGACTACCGCGCTATCGAGAGCGACTACGGCACGATGTCGGACTTCGAGCAATTACTCAACGAGGCACATTCGCGTGGCATCGCCATCATCATCGACTACGTGATGAACCACGCGGCCAGCACGAACCCGTTGTTCCTCGATGCAACAACGACGGCTGCGAACGACAAGCGCGACTGGTTCATCTGGGAAAATGTGAAGCCGCAGGGCTGGAACACGTTTGCCGGCGACCCCTGGCGCAACAACGGCAATGGCTGGTATTACGGTGTCTTCTCGGCCTTGATGCCGGACTTCAACCTGCGTAATCCTGCCGTCATTGATTACCACAGCGATAGCCTGCGGTTTTGGCTCAACAAGGGCGTCGATGGTTTCCGTTTCGATGCGGTCGGTGTCTTGTTCGAAAACGGTTCCAGCGACTGGAACAACCAGCCCGAAAATCATGTGTTAATGAACGACGTAGTGGGCATCGTGACGGGCTACGAGAAGCGATTCATGGTTTGCGAAGCGCCCGACAATCCGGGCGCTTATGCGGCGACGACATCCTGCGGCCGCGCGTTCGCATTCCAGACACCCGGGGCAATCTTGAATTCCGCGCGTGGTCTTGCTGTCGACGGCACCTTTGTGAACCAGCTTGCTTTGGCGAACACTGATCGCATGCCGTTGATTCTTTCGAATCACGACAGTTTCGCCGGCGATCGCATCTGGAACCAGCTCAACGGAGACGCCGAGGCCTATAAACTGGCAGCGGCCAGCTACCTGCTCGCGGCGGCGACGCCATTCACGTATTACGGCGAAGAGATCGGCATGGCGAATGCGGCGGTCTTGTCAGGAGACCATGCTCTGAGAACGCCGATGAGTTGGACGAGCGACCCGAACACCGCGGGATTCTCCGCGGTTACGCCGTTTCGGGCGTTGTCGGCCAATGTCACGACGAATAACGTGCAAGACGCGGAGGGCGATTCGAACTCCTTGCTCGAGTACTACCGCGGCTTGTACGAGCTACGCAAATCTTACTCGCTGGTCGCGACCGGCGTCCTTGACGTTCAGTCGAATGGTGGTGACCCGGTTTTATTGCTGACGCGATCAGGGCCGGGGGCGAGTGCCGTCGTCGCGATCAATTATGATTCGACATTGAACAACGTGAGCGCGGCGACGACGCTCACCAACGCAACGTTCAACGCCGTATTCGGTGCGACAGGGCAGTCCGTTTCCGACGGCGCCGGTAGCCTCACGATCGCTGTACCGGCACGCTCAGCGGTAGTTTATGTCGGCGGCCCCTGAAATATTCGGGGCTCCGAGCTTGAGCACGGCGGAATCAAGTGGCTCGAGCGAGATGCGAAACATGCCCGCGCCCTCGGCGACGATTAGCTGCGCATGGTTGCGGCGATAGAGCTGTTCGTCGAGCATGTAGCGACCATCAGTCAGATTCCATTCTGCAATGACGTCCGCAGGGATGTGTATCTCCAGCTCGTGGCCGGCTGCATCGTCGAAATTACTGACCACGACCAGTCGCTCGTCGTCGCTCCAGCGGGCGAACGAAAATACCTTGTCGTTATACGCGGCGTTATCCCGCTGGCGGTTATAGCTGTGGATTTCCGAGTAGTTACCGGTGAGTGCGCGATTGGTAGCGCTGAATGTCATCAGCCGCGCGTAGAAATCACGCAGAGCTTTTTCACCAGCGCGAAGGCGACCACCGTCAAACGCACCATCATTCATCCAGCGCTGGTGTGAGGGGACTCCCCAGTAGTCAAAGATCGTGGTGCGTGTGGGGTCGCCGAAACCGGCATCGCCGTCGCCTGCCTCGCCGACATCCTGCGCGAAGTACAGCATGGTTGGCGAGCGGCTGATGAGTGCCGATACGACCATCGCGGGTTTGCCCTTGTGTGCATCACCTGCGAAATCCTTGCTCGCAATGCGCTGCTCGTCGTGGTTCTCAAGGAAATGCATCATGTGTTGCTCGATATCCAGGACAGCCGCGTGCGCCGGGGCCAGCGTGTCGGTAGATGCCTTGCCCTGAATGATCGGCTTCAGCGTGTCGTAGAAGCCGACTTTGTCATACAGGTAGTCCATGCGGCCGAGTTGCAGGTAATTGCGATACTCCTGCGGGTTATAGACTTCGGCGAGCAGGAACGCCTCGCGGTTCTTCGTCTTGATTGACGAATTCAGGTAGCTCCAGAACTCGACGGGCACCATTTCGGCCATGTCATAGCGGAAACCGTCGATACCCTTGTCGAGCCAGTAGTGTGTAATCTGGCGAAACTTGATCCAGCTGTCCGGCACGTCTTTTTCCGCCCAGAACGCAGCATGCCGTTCCGTTGACCACTCGCGAGCCTCGGCCGGCAGATGATCGAACGCATAGCTTCCATCAGGCCGTACGCCGTAGTTGACCTTGACGGTCTCAAACCAGTCGTCGAAGCGCGGCTGCGGCGCGCGTGAACCGTTGCCGGTCCACTTCGCCGGGGATTCCCGGAAGTCGCCGTCGGCGAGCGGGTTTGCATCACCGCCGAGCGGGCGGTAGTCAGCCGGTGACTTGGGTACCTCGAAGTCCTTTCCGGGCACGTAATAGAAGTTGTTGTCACGTGCCCATTCGACCGACGTGTCGTCACGGGCGCCGAAATCCTCGACGCCGGGTGGCCGGCTCAATGACTGGTAACCCCGCGCGACGTGATTGGGCACGATGTCGATGATCACCTTCATGCCGTTTACGTGAGTTCTTGCGATCAGCGCTTCGAACTCACCCAGGCGGTTTTCCGGATCCTCGGCGAGGTCCGGGTTGACGTTGTAGTAGTCTTTGACAGCGTACGGAGATCCCGCGCGGCCCTTGATCACATCCGGATCATCGTTACTAATGCCGAATTTCGTGTAGTCGCGAATGACTCCGTGGTGTGGAACACCGGTGTACCAAATATGCGTCGTACCGAGTTCGCGAATGCCCGTAAGCGCTTTGTCATCGAAGTCCGCAAATTTTCCAACACCGTTTTCCTCGATTGTGCCCCAGGGCTTGTTGGTCGATTTTTTGTTGCCGAACAAGCGGGCGAATAACTGGTATACGACGGGCTTACCA
>CAYTTZ010000161.1:0-6712 GCA_964440945.1 uncultured Woeseiaceae bacterium | reverse complement strand
ACGACCACCCGGTTTCAGCCTGAACAAAAGGTGACATTCTGCTGTTCTCCGGAGGAGGACAGCAGAATGTCACCTTTACCCGACCGCCACCCTGGCGTTACGGAACATGCGCATCCACGGACCGTCTTCGCCCCACTCTTCCGGATGCCAGGAATTCTGGCGGCTCAGCGCTACGCGCTCCGGGTGCGGCATCATGATGGTCACACGCCCGTCCTCGTTGCTCAGGCCGCAGATCCCATCCACCGAACCATTGGGATTTGCCGGGTACTTGTCGGCAACCTCACCGTAGTTGTCCACGTAGCGCATCGCGACGGTGTACGACGAAGTGTAGCGCGCAGCATCGTCGAGGAACGTCGCCCGCCCCTCTCCGTGTGAGGTTGCGATCGGCATGCGCGAACCGGCCATGTTCTGCAGGAACACAGATGGGCTCTCCACTACCTCGACCAGGCTCAGTCGCGCTTCGAACTGTTCAGATTTGTTGCGCAGGAATCGCGGCCAGTTTTCTGCGCCGGGAATCAGCTCGCGGAGATGCGACATCATCTGGCAACCATTGCAGACACCGAGCGCGAACGTATCGCGCCGCTCGAAGAACGCGGCAAACTCATCTCGCGTTCGCGAGTGGTAGAGGATCGACTTGGCCCAGCCACCGCCAGCGCCCAGCACGTCGCCGAATGAGAAGCCACCACATGCAACGACGCCCTGGTACTCAGCCAATGTGACGCGGCCACTGAGCAAGTCGCTCATGTGAACGTCAACGGCGGTGAATCCGGCGCGCATGAAGGCCGCGGCCATTTCATTCTGGCTGTTGACGCCTTGTTCGCGGAGGACCGCAACACGCGGCTTCCGGCCACCACGAAAAGTGCGGGCGACGTCGTCTTTTGGGTCGAAGGTCAATACTGCGTTGAGGCCCGGGTCGTCGTCGTCAAGCAACCGCTCGAACTCCTCGGTAGCCGTTGCCGGATTGTCACGCAGCGCCTGGATGCGGTGGCTCATTCCCGACCACTCGCGCTGCATGGTGGAACGCGTCAGCTCGAGAACAACTTTGTCGTCGCTGCGCACCGTCAATTTTGCTTCGTCCTCGACGCGTCCGATGGCCGCTGCGCTGATGCCGTAGCGATCGATCACCATCTGCACCTGTGCCAGCTTGCTTTTCGCAACCTGCACAACTGCGCCGGGCTCCTCGCTGAATAAAGTCTTGAGCAGTTCGATGCGCGAGCCGCCCAGCGCCAGTGAAATACCGAGCCGGCTTGCAAGGACCATCTCGGCGACGCTGGCGAACAAGCCGCCGTCGCTGCGATCGTGGTAGGCAAGCAGCATGCCACGCGAATTCAGCTCCTGGATCGCCGCGAAGAAACCCTTCAACGACTCCGGATCGTCGAGATCTGGCGTAGCACCTCCGGTTCGCTGGTAGGCCTGCGCAAGACAGGAGCCACCCATCCGGTTCTTGCCGGATGCGAGGTCAAACAACAGCAGGTAGCTCGGCTCCTCGCAGCGGCGCAGCTCCGGCGTCAGGTGCCGCGTGATATCGCTGACCGGCGCGAAGGCTGAGACTATCAGCGAGACCGGTGCAACCACGTGATGCTCGCCCGCATCGTCGCTCCAGCGAGTGCGCATCGACATCGAGTCTTTACCCACCGGAATCGCGACACCAAGCTCGCGGCACAGTTCGTCACCGACCGCTTTCACGGTGTCGAACAGGTTCGCATCTTCGCCAGGATGCCCGGCGGCGGCCATCCAGTTCGCCGACAGGCGAACCTTGCCGAGATCGTCGATCGGCGCCGCTGCAATATTCGTAATCGCTTCGGCGACCGCCATCCGTCCGGATGCGGGCGCGTTCGTCGCGGCGAGCGGCGTACGCTCACCCATCGCCATTGCCTCACCGGTGCTGCCGCGAAAACCCGATGCCGTAATTGCCACGTCGCTGACCGGAACCTGCCACGGCCCAACCAGCTGATCACGCACGGTCAGCCCTCCGACCGTTCGGTCGCCAATGTGGATCAGGAAAGACTTGTCGGCGACCGCCGGAAAACGCAGGACGCGCAGCGCCGCGTCAGACAGCTCGATACCCTCGAGGTTGAGGCTATCGCCCGGCAATTCGACGTGCTCAACGGAGCGCTCCATTTTCGGCGGGTTGCCAAGCAACATTTGCATCGGCATGTCGACGACGTGATTGTCGAAGTCACGATCATTCACCAGGAGGTTGCCGTCGTCGGTCAACGTGCCGATGACCGACACAGGACAGCGTTCGCGCTCACACATCGCCTTGAAGGCCTCGATATTATCTTCGCCGACGAGAAGCACGTAACGTTCCTGTGCTTCGTTGCACCAGATACCCATCGGCGACATGCCCGGTTCGGCATTGTCGATCAGGCGCAGCTCGATCTCGGCGCCGTGCTTGCTGTGATCGACCGCCTCGGGCACGGCGTTTGACAGTCCGCCAGCGCCGACGTCATGGATTAGCAGGATCGGATTGTCATCGCCCATCTCCCAGCAACGATCGATGACCTCCTGGGCACGGCGCTCCATTTCCGGATTGCCGCGCTGCACCGAGGCAAAATCAAGATCCTCACTCGAGGTACCGCTGGCAAGCGATGACGCGGCCCCGCCACCAAGGCCGATGAGCATGGCGGGCCCACCCAGCACCACCACCTTCGCGCCGACCGGCACATCAATCTTGTTGGCATGCTGTGCGCGAACGTTGCCGAGGCCACCCGCAACCATGATTGGCTTGTGATAGCCGCGAATCTCGTTTTCGGGCAAGCCGGGCACACGACTTTCATAGGTACGAAAGTAGCCGGCAAGATTGGGGCGGCCGAACTCGTTGTTGAACGCGGCGCCGCCTATGGGCCCCTCCGTCATGATTTCCAGCGGCGTCGCCATACGATCGGGGTGCGGGAAATCATCCTCCCAGGGCTGCTCGTAACCGGGGATGCGCAGGTGCGAAACGCTGAAGCCGGCGAGACCGGCTTTTGGCTTGGCACCCAGACCGGTCGCCCCTTCGTCCCGAATTTCACCGCCGGCCCCCGTTGCCGCACCTGGAAACGGCGAGATCGCGGTCGGGTGATTGTGCGTTTCGACCTTCATGAGAATATGGATCGGCTCTTCGACGAACCCATACTCATGGCCGTTCGACGCCGGCATCAGGCGCGCGCCGTCCCAACCCTCAATGACAGCGGCGTTATCGGTGTAGGCCGACAACACACCGTCCGGAGACTTCTCAGTCGTCGACTTGATCATGGGAAACAGCCGCTGCTCTTTCTCCTCGCCGTCAATGATCCAGCTCGCGTTGAAGATCTTGTGCCGGCAATGCTCCGAGTTCGCCTGCGCAAACATCATCAACTCGGCATCTGTTGGGTCGCGGCCGAGATCGCCGTAGCATCGCTGCAGGTAGTCGATTTCGTCATTCGACAGCGCGAGTCCGAGGTCCGTGTTGGCCGAGACCAGTGCCTGCCTGCCGTCTTCCGCCAAAGGCACGCTTACAACCGGTGATGGCTCATGCGCTGCGAACAATGCGGCCGCCTGGTCAATCTCAACAAACACCGCCTCGGTCATACGGTCGAACAGCAGTGCGCTCAGCGCGAGGACCGCGTCGTCGTCGACTTTGGCCGAGAACCTCAAGCCATAGCAGATGCCGCGCTCGACGCGCTCGACGGCATCGATGTCGCAGGCCCTGACGATATCGGTTGCCTTGCTCGACCACGGTGAAATCGTGCCGGGACGCGGCACGACATAGAGTTTTTTCGTGAGCTTGCCAAACCTGCCAGGGCTGTCACCGGACAGCAGCAGGGCGTCCAGCCGAGCGCGATCCTGCTTACTGAGCTTGGCGTTGGTGTCGACCAGGTAGACGAAATTCGCATCAACCGCTTTTACACGCTCGTCAGCGCGCTGCAATGCACGGGTCAGCTTAGCCAGTCGAAAATTGGACAGCGCCGACTGTCCGGGCAATTCCAGCATGTTGGTTTCGAGACCTTATTGGCGGTTGGGTGGCTTCGGAACCCGGATGATACAAGAAGCGGTCTCAAAAATATCCATAGGCCGCGCTTACTCGCTTTCGCGACCTATTTGTTGTGATCGCTCGGCGTATAGACGGGCAGCGGGAACTGGGCGACGTTGCTACCCTCGAGCTTGCTGATCTTGCTGACGCCCTGCTTCTCGACCTCGTCGATGCGAATGATCGAGTGCAAGGGCAGGTAGGTACGGCGCACGTTCTCGAATTCCGATTTGATGCGTTCCTCGGACGGATCGACAACCAACGTCGTTCGCTCGCCGAAGACCAGTTCCTCGACCTCGATGAAGCCAAACAGCTCGCCATGATCGACGTGGCGGGCATAGATCTCGTAGACCTGTCCCTGGCTCATGAAAACGACTTTGAAAAGTTGCTTGTTACTCATATCGGCGATGCCGCTGGCCCAGATGCTGGAGATATGGCGCAGTTTACAGGAAATCAAGGCCTTAGGCGTTTCGTGCGGCTTCTATTATGTGAACTGCGTATCAGCCTATCTCCTTGATTCCCTGCACAATTAAACGCTGAATTGAGAGGGAAGCCATGGCACTTCAGCTTAAGATCGTCAGCGATCACCGCGAACTTGTCGGTGACGACGCAGAACGCGAGTTCTATGAGGAAGGCGGCACTATCGGCCGCGCCCTTCGGAACGACTGGATCCTGCCGGATCCCGACCGCTATATCTCGGGTCGGCATGCGACGATCGACCACAAGGGCGGCATCTACTATTTGCTCGACACCAGTAGCAATGGTGTCTATTTCAATGACGAAGTCGAGCCGGTCGGCAACGGCAATCCGCGGCGCCTGTTTGACGGTGATCGCATGCGCATGGGCGATTTCGAGTTCGCGGTGTCGCTGGACTCCGGCGAAAGCCTCGTCATGCCACTTGACGCCGAACCGTCGGTAGCTCCCGATCACTCTGAACAATTTGTTGACGAAGTGTCGCTGCGCACGGGCGTGAAACTGCTCGACGAGGAAGAACTCACCGGCGACGATGAATTTCAGTCGGTGTTGTTCGGTGACCAGGGCCCTGCCAGCCCGGCGCCACCGCCGGCGGAGAAACCGGCGCCGATGCCGGCTGCCAATGACGCCAAGCAGGCGCGCCAGAAGAATCAATCAGTGGCCGTCTCGGCAGATGACCTGTTCGACTCATTTCTCGACGGACTCGGGATCACTCGGGCCGAACTACATCCCGCGGTGAACCGCCCCGAGATGATGCTGACGGCCGGGCAGGTATTGCGTGAGTTCGTCGAAGGCACCATCGCCCTGCTCGCTGCCCGTGCGAATCTCAAGAACGCATTTCGCCTGGACCAGACAACCGTGCTGCCGCGTCACAACAATCCGCTGAAGTTTTCCGAGAGTCCAGCCGATCTCATCAAACAGCTACTGGTTGGCGACGAGGGCGACTACCTGGGCGCCAAGGACGCCGTCAAGGAAGCCTGTAATGATCTCCTGAATCACCAGAACGCGTTTCTCGATGCCATGAACAGCGCTTTTATCGAATTTGCGGATCGCTTCGAGCCGGACGAGCTGGAGCAAGGCTTCGATCGTGCCATGAGCGGTGGCAAGTTGTTTTCATTCATGAACAAGTCCAAGTACTGGGACCTGTACCGCGACCTGTATCCGATCATGACCGAAAAGGGTGGCGGTCGATTCCCGCAGATGTTCGGTGAGGAATTCGTGCACGCCTACGAACGCCAGGTTTCAGAGTACCAGCGGCATGATCGTGGACATCTGCCAGATGTCCCTAAGACCGGCGATGACGAGCCGGGCCTGATGGTGACGCAGAAACTGGAACCGCGGAAGGCGCTTGCCGACCAGCAAGCCGCCGACGCAAAGACGGCCGACTCCCAGGCAGACGACAAGATGATCGATCAGAGCTTCATCGAAGAGCTCGAAAACAGCATGATCGAGAAAATCTCCCCGGACCAGCTCAAGGCCTGAACCAACTTATCAGACGCGATTCTGCCGGTTCTCGATGAGATCATCGACGACCGCCGGCTCAGCCAGCGTCGACGTATCACCCAGGTTGCCGAAATCATTGGCCGCCACCTTCCGAAGTATGCGGCGCATGATCTTGCCTGAACGCGTTTTTGGCAGTCCCGGCGCCCACTGAATGAGATCCGGCTTGGCAATAGGTCCGATCTCCTTGCGAACCCAGGTCTGCAGCTCACGCAGCAGTTCGTCGGTTGCCTCGATACCGTCCATCAGCGTGACGTACGCGTAGATGCCCTGCCCCTTGATCTCATGCGGGTAGCCGACGACCGCCGCCTCGGCGACGTTCGGGTTCGATACCAGCGCACTCTCGATTTCCGCCGTACCCATGCGGTGGCCGGAGACGTTCAGGACGTCGTCGACCCGACCGGTGATCCAGTAGTAGCCATCCTCGTCACGGCGCACGCCGTCACCCGTGAAATAGCTGCCCTCGAAGGTCGCAAAATAGGTATCTACGAAACGCTGGTGGTCGCCGTACACGGAGCGCATCTGGCCTGGCCAGCTGTCGGTGATGATCAGATTGCCTTCGACCGCTCCGTCCAGTACGTTGCCTTCGCCGTCGACGATGGCCGGCATGATGCCGAACAGCGGCTTGGTCGCGGAACCGGGCTTCAGCGCGGTTGCGCCCGGCAGCGGAGTGATGAGAATGCCGCCGGTTTCCGTTTGCCACCAGGTGTCGAGGAACTCGGTCACGCTGAGCTCGCGACAGTACAT
>CAYTTZ010000160.1:0-6774 GCA_964440945.1 uncultured Woeseiaceae bacterium | reverse complement strand
ATCGAGGACGCCCATGTGCGCACCGTCCTTGATCAGGGAATTGCCACCGATGGCAATGACGACCAGCGGAGCCTCGGTGTTGTTGTCTTGTGTGGGGATCGTCACTCGAATTACCGTTTCCTACATTGTAAGCGCCATAAGGGCCTTGGCCGTGTGCAGCCGATTCTCAGCTTCTGGATAAACCCGTGATTGAGGGCCGTCAATAACCGCGTCGGTCACCTCAGAGCCGCGGTCCGCCGGCAGGCAATGCATGTAAATTGCCCGCTCCCTGGCTCGCGCCATCATCTCCTCGTCACAAATCCAGTTCTGATATTGCTGCGCGATCTGCATCGCTTCTTCAGGCTTGCTGAACAGCGACTCGATCCCCCAGCTCTTGGGATACACGATATCAGCATCGGCGAACGCGTCTTCCATGTTGTCCACAACCTCGAACGAACCGCCCGAACGCGCGGCATTTTCACGGGCCAGTTTCATGGTGTCATCCATCAGGGTGTACTCAGGTGGATGAGCCAGCGTCACGTTCATGCCGAATCTCGTCATTAGCATGATGAGTCCCTGCGGCACGGACATCGGCTTCACGTAGCTTGGTGCGTACGCCCAGGATACTGCGATTTTCAGATCCTTGAGATCCTTGCCAAATTCTTCCCGTATCGTCATGAGATCGGCAAGGTTCTGACAAGGGTGGTCCACGTCGCACTGCATGTTAATGACCGGGACCGAAGCCCATTTCGCAACGTCACGCATGTACGACTGACCTTCACCGGGTACCAGGTCGTGGCGAATGGCAATGCCATGTCCGTAGCCGGAAAGGATCGTTCCCATGTCCTTGGGGCTTTCGCCGTGCGCGATCTGCGACGTCTCCGAATCAATAAAGTGAGCATGCCCACCGAGCTGAGTCATACCGGCTTCGAATGAGTTGCGCGTGCGCGTGGATTTGTCGAAGAAGATAAGGAAGGCTGTCTTGTGAGCAAGATGCAATGTAGGCACGCCATTCTTGAACTCGTCTTTCAGCTGCGTCGCCGTGTCCAGCGCCAGCTCGATTTCTTCATCGGACCAGTCTTGAGTCATCAGCCAGTCGCGGCCTTTCATATGGTCGGGAATCAGTTTTGCGGTTCGAGTCACGGTGAGTGTTCTCCCTTGGTTATCCCTTGGCGAATTGATCGACGAGGGCAGAGTAAAAGGCGACGCAGCACACGAGGTGCTCGACCTCGGTCTGCTCGTTGGGAGCGTGGGCAAAGTGCTCATGACCCGGCCCGAAACCGACGGTTGGAATATTGTGCATTCCGGCCGTGGCAACCCCGTTGGTGCTGAACGTCCAGTGCCCGACTTCGGGTTCTTTGTCGAACGCCTCCTTGTAAGCCGTTATCGCCGCTTGCACCGGAGCTTCGCTTTCGGCCGTCTCCCACGTGGGGTAGTACTTTCGTGTGGGGTACGTTAACCCGGTATAGCTGGGTACCGCGTAGTCGAGCACGGTGACCGTTGCGTCTGCGGCCTGAACTGACGGCAGGGCGAGAATCTCGGCCACGGAGGTCTCTTCAGTCTCGTCAATGGTCAGGCGGCGATCGAGATGTATCGCGCAGCCGTCTGCCACTGCACAGAGACTGGGTGAGGTTGAGCGAATCTCACTGATGGTGACGGTGCCTTTTCCCAACGGGTCGCGTGGTTCCAATCGCTCATTGAGTTTTTCGATGTCCGCGATGATGCCGGCCATCTTGTAAACAGCGTTGTCGCCGCGTTCAGGTGCCGAGCCATGACAGGAAACACCGGAAGTGTGAACCTCCATTTCCATGCGGCCGCGATGTCCGCGATAGATACGCAGGCTGGTTGGTTCGGTGATCACGACGAGGTCCGGGCGAATTCCATCTTCGTTGATAATGTACTGCCAGCACAAACCGTCACAGTCTTCTTCCTGCACGGTGCCGGTTGCGTAGAAGGTGACGTCGTCGGGGATTCCTCTTTTCTTTAACAAAGCGCCTGCATAGACGCTGGAGGCAACACCACCTTTCATATCACTCGTACCGCGTCCGTAGAGGATGCCGTCCTCTATGTCACCGGAATGCGGATCGCGGTCCCAAAGCGCCGGGTCGCCGACATCGACCGTATCCACATGCCCATCGAACGCGATCACGCGCGGTCCGGAGCCGATACGGCCGATGACGTTACCCATGGGGTCAATAGTGACCTCGTCGTAGCCAATGCGCAGCATCTCGTCACGAATTCGATTAACGACTGCGCCTTCCTCGGAACTGAGCGACGGAATGCGAATAATGTCCTGCATGAACTTCACGAGGTCGGATTTTACCTCCATCGCGTCTTCGTAATAGGTGCTGCTCATCCGTTGTCTCCATGACTGTTAAAGGCGTCGATCAGGCGATCCCACTCGTCGACGATGCCCTGGGAAAAAATCTCGCGCCAGAAGTCTTCGTCCCAGAGTTGCCGCAACTCGTCCGATGTGCGGCCCTGTTGTTCGACCCAGGTGAAGTACTTGAAGTTATGTAGCGCTTTCTGATCGGCGTAGCCAAGCTCTCGAACGTGATCGGTCGTTGTTCCCCGCAGGTAGCGTCCGAAATGTTGATCGGCCAGGTGCGTGTTGTAAGGCCCATGGGTTTCCTGCATTTCCTGCATGCGGGATAAATACAGTTCCATGGAATCGGTTATTGGTGTGAATATCACGTCGCGACTGCCCATATCGTAGTAGCGCGCCGTTTTGATACTCGCCACGAGATTGCACAGCCCCGAGATGCCGATATCGCCGAGCGCCTGGATCGTGTCGTCATCCACTCCCTCACGACGCAGACAGGCCTGACCCTCTTCTTCGTTGAACAAGCGCATGAGCTGCATGGTCTGTTCGTCGTCAATGGCTGCCACGAGGTTCGTGTTTCGCACGTTGTGAATCCAGGGAATGTGTTTGTCACCGATACCCTCGATGCGATGCTCGCCAAAGCCGAACTGCAGCAAGGTAGGACACTGCAGGGCCTCTGTGGCTACCACGCGAATACCAGGGTGCTGGGTGCGCAGGTAGTCGCCCGCGGCAATAGTGCCGGCGGAGCCCGTGGCGCTGACATAGGCGGACAGACGTCGCCCGTCCGCGTAGTGATTTTGGAAAATCTCTTCAACGATCGAGCCGGTCATCTGGTAATGCCAGATGGCGTTGCCAAATTCTTCGAACTGGTTAAAGACAACGATCTCATCGCCGCGGTCGTGGCGCAGCTCCCAGCACTTGTCATAGATCTCTTTGACGTTCGATTCGGTGCCGGGAGTGGCGATGATCTCATCGGTGCCGATTTCCCTGAGCCACTCGAAGCGCTCGCGACTCATTCCCTCGGGCAGGATCGCGACAGCCGGGCAGGAGAGCAGGGCACAGTCATAAGCGCCGCCACGACAGTAGTTACCTGTCGATGGCCACACCGCTTTCTGGGTATCAGGATCGAAAGTGCCGGTAACCAGACGCGGCACCAGGCAGCCATACGCTGCGCCTACTTTGTGTGCGCCGGTGGGAAACCACTTGCCCGTAATTCCGACGATGGTCGCATCGACGCCGGTCAGCGCCGGCGGAAACTCGATCCAGTTGCCTTCACCGAAACCGCCGCCATGTGCGACGGGCTCGTTCTTCCAGGTGATTCGAAACAGGTTCGCCGGGTCGAGGTCCCATAAGCCAACGTCCTTAAGGCGGTGCTTGATTGCGTCAGGCGTCAGCGTCGGGTCTTTCTGCTGGGCGAATGTGGGCAGGACGATTTTCTGCGCGTGGGCACGGGCGATGCTCTTTCGCAGTACGTCCTCCCGAATTTCAGGTATCAGGTTCACGCTTTTCCTCCGAATTCTATTTCGGGGATCGGCTCTCGGTCACCCCAGGCGAGTTCTACTTCTGTTGCACCGGAGTGTATCGCTCGCAGCAACTCGTCCTGGTCGACAGGCAAACTGCGCATGCGTACTCCGGTGGCTCGATAGATGGCATTGGTGATAGCCGGGCTGGTGGGAATGCTCGGTAGCTCGCCCATTCCTTTCGCACCGAAGGGTCCGGCAGATGTATTGTGTTCCACGATGTGCGAAACGATTTTCGGTGCGTGCACTATGCTCGGCGGCTTGTAGCGCGCCATAACGTTGGTCCAGGGAATGCCGTCTTCCTGGATGTAGTGCTCGGTAAGCGTATAGCCGATGCACATGACGATACCGCCCTCAATTTGTCCTTCCAGGGTCAACGGGTTGATCGCACGACCGACATCGTGTGCGGCAACTACTTTCCGCACGCTGACTTCACCGGTGCGCATGTCGATTTCACACAGCGCGGCCTGCGCGCAGAAGCCGAAAGCAACGTGCATATCGCCACCGCTTCCCAATGGCTTGGTCTTGGGTGCCCAGTATTCGTGCTGTGCCTTGATCCTTGTTGCCGGTTCCGCGGCTGCGAGTTGCCCGGCCACGTCCTTGGCCGCCAGGCGTGCAGCATTGCCGCTGACATACGTCTGTCGGCTGGCGGTTGTAGGGCCGCCATCGGGGCAATAATCTGTATCGCCAAGCAGGACGCTCACGCGTTCAGATGGAATGCCGAGTTCTTCCGCTACGCAGGCGGCGAGCACACCGGGCAGGCCCTGCCCCATCTCTGCAGATGAGGTTCGCACTTCGGCCATCAGGCCTTTCTCCGGATCCTGCCACGCCTCAACTTCGGCGGTCGCCTTGTCGGGTGCGCCGCCACCGAGCCCTGTGTTCTTGTAGCCTATGGCAAGGCCCCAGGCGAATCGGCGGTGACCCTCATCCCAGGTCCAGCGAAAATCCTCGCTGCGCATGTCGTGATCGACCTTGTCGATGCATTCATTCAGGCCCACGCTTTCTCGCAACACCTGCCCGGTCGACGTCTCCGAGCCGACATCCATTGCGTTCATGCGGCGAAACTCAACCGCATCGAGTCCGAGCTTCTCCGCCAGCATGTCCATGTTGCTTTCCACGGCGAAACAACTCTGAGTTACGCCGAAGCCACGGAACGCACCACAAGGAACATTGTTGGTGTACAAGGCGAAGCAATCGACTTTAACGTTCGGCACATCGTATGGGCCGGTGGCATGGGTTGTTGCCCGCGTGAGCACCTTTTCGCTGAGGCTGGCATACGCCCCACCGTCTCCGTACAGCGTCGCTTCAACCGCCGTGAGTTTGCCGTTGCTTGTTGCCCCGGTTCTGATGCGAATGATCGTGGCATGCCGCTTGGGGTGAACCAGCAGACTTTCCTGGCGCGAGTACAACATCTTCACCGGACGTTGAGTGGCCTCGGCCAGGAGCGCGGAATGAATCTGGCCGACGATATCTTCTTTACCGCCAAAGCCCCCGCCCATCAGTGTGGCGACCACTCGTACGGCGTCCTTTTCCACGCCCAGCGCGTCGGCAGCCTGGTCGCGATCGATGTACGGAATCTGGCTGCCTACATAGATCGTCGTCTTGTCGTGCTTCGCCGCTTCGCCCCGTACCGCAAGGGCGTCGCAACGGCCTCCGAATTTCGTGGGATCGTAACCCGCGGGTACGCCGATAGAGCACTCCGGCTCAAGAAACAGGTGTTCGGTAGTGGGTGTGCGGTAGGTCTGGTCGACGATCACATCGGCATTGGCAAAGCCGGAATCAATATCGCCCTTCTTAACCTTGATGTGTTTTAGCAGGTTACCGTCGGGACGTTCCTCATGAACGAGTGCTGCGCCAGGCTTCACAGCTTCTATCACATCGGTGACGGCAGGGAGCTCTTCGTAGTCAACGTGGATCAACTCCAGTGCTGCAGCAGCGATCTCCTCGGAATCCGCGGCAACAATCGCCACGGCATCACCGACATAGCGAACTTTTGTGCCACACAGAACCGGCCAGTCGAGGCTTACTACGCCATGTGCGTTGCGGCCAGGAACGTCCTCATGCGTGAGCACCGCGTGCACGCCTTCAAGTTCGCGTGCCGCAGCAGTCTCTATCGAGCGAATGCGTGCGTGCGGCACACCAGCGCGCTTGGTGCGGGCGTAGAGCATGCCGGGGAATTTGTAATCGTCTGTAAAGCGGGCGCTGCCCTTGATCTTCGCCAGCGCGTCGGGGTTGGACTGCGCCTTGCCCACCGCCAGGCCGGGTTCCTGGGTCTTGGGAAGATACGGTGGGACGTCCTGGCCGGATGCCTGAAGGATTGCATTGATCACGCTCTGGTAGCCGGTGCAGCGGCAATAGGAATCTTTGAGTGCCGTTCTGATGCTCTCTTCGGTTACCGCTTCTCCAGCGGCGCTTTTGCGATCCAGCAGGCCCTTGGCCGCCATGATTAATCCGGGTGTGCAGATGCCGCACTGCACGGCACCATGATCCAGGAACGCCTGCTGGAGTGCGTGCAGGCCGCCGTCCTGTGACAGGCCCTCGATCGTTCCAACCTGTGCGCCCTGTGCCTTGAAGGCCGGGAATACACAGCTGACAACGGGCGTACCGTTGACGAGAACCGTACAAATGCCGCATTCGGCTTCATTACAGCCAATCTTGGTTCCGGTTAGCCGGAGGTCCTCGCGAAGCACTTCGGAGAGGTATCGTGACTCCGGTACATCGACGTCAACGGCGGTGCCGTTCACTGTCATCTGCAGCCGGCTCATTGACTCGTCCCGGCGCGTTCCGCGGCCCTGGCAAGGATGATCGGCAGGTAAGTCCGAACCATTGTAGACCGGTATTCCTCGGTAGCCCGGTACTTGCTGGCTCGCAGGGTCACGTTATCGAGCGCGACCGCTACGGCTTTTTCGTACTGCTCTGATGACGTCTTTCCGCCGACGAGCACCGCCGCCG
>CAYTTZ010000159.1:0-6804 GCA_964440945.1 uncultured Woeseiaceae bacterium | reverse complement strand
CCCCGGAGGGGTGAGCTGTCGAAGACAGTGAATCCATTCTCGCCACCTCCACCAACATCAATGGAGCCGCCTTTCTGGCGGCTTTGTTGTTTCTAAATCAGTGTCGTATCGAACCGCGCAGCGAGCTCAACCGAGCCCGACGTCGTCGGGCGACAGACGCACGCAGTGCGCCCCGCAGGGGTGAGACGCCGCAGGCGACGAATCCATTCTCGCCACCTCCACCAACAAAGAAAGGCTGCCCCGCAGGGGTGGCCTTTTTTTTGTTGGGGCGGACCGTGCAGATCGAAGTCGCGTAGCGAGGTCACAAAATGCGGCGCAGCCCATTTTGGACGCCCAACGGGCGCCCCGGAGGGGTGAGCTGTCGAAGACAGTGAATCCATTCTCGCCACCTCCACCAATAAAACAAGGCTGCCCCGACGGGGTGGCCTTTTTTTATTCTCGGCGCGGTGCAGGTCGAAGTCGCGTAGCGAGCTCACCAACCGCGACGCCAACTGCGTCGCCCGGCACGGCAAGATTCCTCGGCTACTTCGTCTTAAGCACTTTCAATACTTTGGGCTCCAGTCTCGTCAAGCCGCCCTCCCTGCCGGCGTTTAAAGCTGCCGCATCGTCGGCGCCATCCAGACTTGCCCGAAGTGCCAGCAAGGCACCAACGCGATTAGAACTACCACAATGCACCAGCACAGGGCCCTCGTAGCGTTTGATTAGCTCATCCAGAGACCTGGCATTCTCAAAGCTGATGCCCTCGCGCCCAATGGGCAGCGAGACGTAGTCCATTCCCAGCCCCTCGACAACGGTGGGTTCATCAAGACCACGTGCCTCACCCGCCGTGCGCAGATCGATGACTGCAGCATAACCACTGTCTGCGAATACCGTGAACGACGCCAGATCCGGCTGCCCGGAGGCGGTCAAACCATCGACGGGATGCACGACTCCGTTGGCAACAACCTCGTCCAGATCCACTTTCAGCGGCGATGTAGATGTGACTTCCTGTTCGCCGGCGCAGGCGGCCAGTGCAAGAATAAAAACCAATGTTGGCAGCAGCGATCTGTTCATTTTGACTCCAGGCTTTTCGTGGCTGGCTCAAACCAGGCAGCCATCTCAAGCAATAGTTATCGCTAGCCTAGCATCCAGACAGGTACTGGCGAAGAGGCTGGATACATCGTGGTACGTTTTCTTCGACGTCTGGAGTTACACTGAAGGTCATGCAGATTTCAGACGTTAGCCAGACCGATCTCGAGGATGTCTGGATACTCAATGAGGACTCCGTACCGCATGTCAGCCGAATCGATCGGAACGAGATGGCATGGTTCGCGACGCATGCGCACTATTTTCGTATTGTTCGACACGGGTCGAAGCTGGCCGGATTTCTCATTGGCCTGAGACCCGGCCTGCCCTACGCCAGCCCGAACTACCGCTGGTTCAGTGAGCGCTACCAGGACTTCGGGTATATCGACAGAGTCGCTGTCGCGACCTCAGCCCGTCGCCTTGGTGTAGCCACGCGACTCTACCGAAACTTCGCAGCAACGCTTGTTGATGGCGTCGAGGTGATGACCTGCGAAGTGAATGTCCGGCCCGCCAATGAATCGTCCATGCAGTATCACCGGAAATTTGGTTTTACAGAGGTTGGTAAGCAGCAAACAGAAGGCGGCAAAAAAGAAGTCGCCCTATTGGAGATGAGGCTTTGAGTGAAGCAACGGCAACCAGAGAGTTTGACATTATCGTCTGGGGTGCGACCGGGTTCACCGGCGCCCTCGTCGCAAAATACCTGCTGCGCCAGTATGGCGTTGACGGTGACGTGCGCTGGGCTATCGCAGGACGCAGCAAGGAAAAGCTCGATGCTCTACGAGACGAACTCGAGCTGAACGAGGAAGCGCTCGAAACTATCGTTGCTGATAGCTTCGATGCAGGCGCGCTGAGTGACCTGACGCGACGCACGCGTGTGGTACTCACTACCGTAGGACCCTATGCACTCTATGGCTCCGAACTCGTGGCTGCCTGCGTCGAAAACGGCACACACTACTGCGACCTCGCCGGAGAGGTGCAGTGGATTCGAAAGATGATCGACCGGCACCACGAGCGCGCAACACGGACGGGCGCGCGTATCGTCCACTGCTGCGGCTTCGATTCGGTGCCGATGGACATTGGCGTATGGTTCTTGCAGGAAGAGGCAAAGCAGCGCTTCGGACATTACTGCCAGTCAATCACGATGTTGGTTAAAGCAACGAAAGGCAGCGCGAGCGGCGGCACCGTGGCGAGCCTGATCAACCTGATCGAGGAAAGTCGCAAGGACCGCGCCATCGCTCGTATCCTCGTGCATCCCTATTCGCTGAACCCGGAAGGCGAACGCGAAGGTCCGGATCGAAGAGACCAGCAAAGCATGATCTATAACGCCGAAGCGAAGTCCTGGACGGCGCCATTTGTGATGGCTGCGGTGAATACCAAGGTCGTTCGGCGCAGCCATGCGCTGCTCGGTTACCCGTACGGCAAGGACTTCCGTTACCAGGAAGCCGTTATGACCGGTGACGGTCCGACCGGCTGGGCCAAGGGCGCCGCCATGACGGCAGCTCTCGGCGGCCTGGTCGTTGGCGCCTCATACTCAGCGTCCCGGAAGCTGCTGCAAAAATTTGTTCTGCCGGAACCGGGCGAAGGGCCCGATGCGGAAATGCAGCAAAAAGGCTTCTTCAACCTCCTGCAAATCGGTGTGCTGCCTGATGGCGAAATTCTGAGATCGCGAATAACAGGCGACCAGGATCCGGGTTACGGCTCCACCAGCAAGATGTTGAGCGAGTGCGCCGTTTGCCTGGCCAAAGACGATATTGAAGTCGGCGGCGGGGTATGGACACCTGCAGCATCGATGGCCAGACCGCTATTAAAACGACTGCAGGAAAACGCCGGCCTGAGTTTCGAAATCAGAGACTAGCCTCAGCCGAATAGTGCAGCGCCTTGTCGAATTTTTCGCCGGCCTCGATGCGAATGGGCAAACGATTCCTTGGCGAGGCCACAGGACACGTTGAGAAGTCGTTGAATGCGCACGGCGGGCTGTACGCCCTATTGAAGTCGACAATCGTCTTGCCGTCGTCGCCGGGAAGGTCGGCGTACAGGAAACGCCCTGCTCCATAGGTATCGTCACGGCTGGTCGCATCACCGAATACGAAGAACAGCTGGTCGCCGGACGTATATGCTTCCAGCGTGTAGGTTTGGCCGCCGATCACGAATTCCACAATACCTGGTGACTCAGGGTGATACCCCAATCCTTCGATGACCGTGCCAACATTGACAATCCTCGGCACATCATAGCGCTTCAAGATGCCCTGCAGGCGTAGCGATGAGTCCACCGGGAAATACGGGAGCGGGCCAAAGGTATCGACGAACGGGTGTTCGAAGTCGCGCACGCGAACACCCACGCGATCATCCCGTTTGATTGCCATCCAGGCGATCGACCCATGGGACAGCTGCACGGGTTCCGGGGTTGTGTCGTCCGCCAGCAGGATGCTCGCTACCTGCTGGTCGCCGTTCAGGACCTCAACACCACTCTCGACCCGCATCTGCACTCCAGCCTCGCCCACTTCGAAAACGCCGATCTGCGGCGCTGCCTTGGCCGGCAGGCGGATGTCATTGTCCGGGCCGGAGCCGATTTTGTACGTGCCCTCATCGAGCCAGAACAATCCAATCTGGTTCAGATAACCATTCGGCGCCAGCAGCCGCTCCAGTCGCCCCGCCCGCCAGTCCATCAGCTGCTGCTCGTAGGCCTGCTTGTCCAGGGAAGGCTCGGCCTGACTACATGAGCTCAGGACCAGTACAATTAGCGTCAATGCGATCGAATTCTTCATGGTTCTCTCTACCTGTACCATATCAATTAGGAGGCCGGCTCTCTATAATCCGCCGCCTCCTTACAGAGCCTTACCCTGATGCCTGACATTTCCAAACTTCGCAATATCGCGATCATCGCCCATGTTGACCACGGCAAGACAACGCTCGTAGACCAGATGCTACAACAATCGGGCACCCTTGGTCCGCGGGCCGCCGTGCCTGATCGCGTTATGGATTCAAGTGACCTCGAGCGCGAACGCGGCATTACAATCCTTGCGAAAAATACGTCGGTCATGTGGAACGACTATCGCGTAAATATCGTCGATACACCGGGCCATGCCGACTTTGGTGGCGAAGTCGAGCGCGTACTTTCCATGGTCGACAGCGTACTCTTGCTGGTGGACGCAGTCGAAGGCCCTATGCCGCAGACGCGCTTCGTGACACAAAAGGCCTTTGCGCGTGGCCTCGTACCTATCGTCGTAGTCAACAAGATCGACCGTGACGGCGCACGCCCTGACTGGGTCTTGGACCAGACCTTCGATCTGTTCGATCGCCTGGGCGCTACCGATGAGCAACTCGATTTTCCGATCATCTATGCATCAGCGCTGAATGGCTACGCCGGCAAGAATGCCGATGTGCGTGATGGCGATATGACGCCGCTGTTCGAGACGATCGTGGAACACGTATCGCCGCCAGACGTGGATTCAGAGGGCCCCTTGCAACTGCAGGTGTCGAGCCTCGACTATGATACTTATGTCGGAGTCCTGGGAATTGGACGCATCAGCCGCGGCACGGTGATCGCGAATTCGGCAGTCAGCGTCGTTTCACCCGACGGCAAATCGCGCCGTGCCAGGATCCTGGAGCTGTTTGGCTTTCATGGCCTGAAGCGACAGCGGACGGAATCAGCCTCAGCCGGTGAAATCGTCGTGTTCAGTGGTATCGACAAGCTCGGCATCTCCGATACGCTTTGCACGCCCGGCGCGGAAGAATCACTGCCGGCTCTTTCGGTGGACGAGCCTACCGTCAGTATGACGTTCCAGGTCAACAAGTCGCCGTTCGCCGGACAGGACGGCAAGTTCCTTACCAGCCGGCAGATTCGCGAACGACTCGATCAGGAGCTCAAACACAATGTTGCGCTTCGAGTTGCTGAAACCGATGACCCGGACAAGTTCAGAGTCTCGGGGCGCGGCGAGCTGCACCTGTCGGTACTGGTCGAGACAATGCGGCGTGAAGGATTCGAGCTCGCTGTATCCCGGCCTGAAGTCATCATGCATGACGTTGATGGCGTCGAGCACGAACCCTGGGAACAGCTGACCGTCGATTTCGAGGAGGCTTACCAAGGCGCCGTCATGACACGCCTGGCCGATCGTAAAGGCGAGGTCATTGACATGCTGCCGGACGGCCGGGGCCGAATGCGACTCGACTACCGGATTCCGACCCGTGGCCTGATCGGATTCCGGACAGACTTCCTGACGGCTACTTCCGGAACCGGCCTCATATACAGTGTCTTTGACGACTACGCACCGCGCGTGCCGGGGCCCATTGCGCAGCGTAACAACGGCGCGCTCGTATCGATGGTACAAGGCAAGGCGCTCGCCTATGCCCTGTTCAACCTGCAGGAGCGCGGTCGTCTGTTCATCGGCCACGGCGCACCGGTTTATGTAGGCATGATCATCGGCATACACCAGCGCGCCAACGATCTTGTGGTCAATCCAACAAAAGCAAAACAACTGACCAACGTTCGCGCCGCCGGTACAGACGAGAACCTCGTACTGACGGCGCGAACGCGTTTCTCACTTGAGCAGTCGCTGGAGTTCCTCGACGACGATGAGCTGCTCGAGGTGACCCCCAAGAATCTAAGACTGCGCATGAAACTGCTGACCGAATCTGACCGGAAAAAGGACTCTCGCAGGAAGGTCTCATGACGAAAGATGCGGCCGCGCTGGCGTTCGCAGACCTGCAGCCCGACGATATTCTAACCGCGCTCGACGACATGGGTTTCGAGTGTGACGGTCGTTTTCTGGCACTCAACAGTTACGAAAATCGCGTCTACCAGGTTGGCATCGAAGGCGGAAGGCCGGTCGTCGCGAAATTCTATCGGCCCAGGCGGTGGAGCGATGACGCCATCCTCGAAGAGCACGCCTTCGGGATCGAACTCGCGGCGCAGGAAATTCCTGTAGTCCCGCCGCTTTGCCGGGATGGAGCCACGCTGCACCACATCGGGCATCACCGGGTTGCGGTGTACGAGTGCCACGGCGGTCGAGCCCCGGACCTGGACAATTATGCGCTGCAAACGCAGCTCGGAAGACTGGTAGCGCGCATCCACCTCGTGGGAGAAACGCAGGACTTCGAGCACCGGCCCAGCATCGATATCGAGTCCTACGGCGTGGCGTCGCTCGATTACTTACTGGACCATGACTTCATCCCCGAAGAAAACCTCGAGGCTTACGAGAGTGTCGCCGAGCTGGTTCTCAATGGCGTGGAAGCCTGTTTCGAACGTGCGGGCGGCATCAGGGACATCCGGCTGCACGGCGACTTTCACCCGGGCAACGTCCTTGTAAACGTCGACCGGCTGCATATCGTCGACCTCGACGACACTCGCCACGGACCGGCGATTCAGGATCTATGGATGTTCCTGTCAGGGGATCGCGAAGAACAGACTCCGCAGCTAACGGCGCTCCTGGAAGGTTATCAATCGTTTCGGACGTTCGACGCGCGAGAACTCAACATTGTTGAAGCCTTGCGAAGCCTGCGCATCATGCACTACGCCGCCTGGCTGGCGCGCCGTTGGGATGACCCGGCTTTCAAAATCGCGTTTCCCTGGTTTGACAGCCGACGCTATTGGGACGACCACGTGCTGGCGCTGCGCGAGCAAGTTGCGCTAATGCAGGAAGCGCCGCTCGAGTGGCGCGATTTCTGAATAGGGCCTGTTAACACTATTTGAGCAAGCCCTGCCGGAGTCTGTTTTTTGGTCCAGCAAGGCAGAGGGAGCGC
>CAYTTZ010000158.1:0-6935 GCA_964440945.1 uncultured Woeseiaceae bacterium | reverse complement strand
TGAGCGGTTTCCATACTGTCCAATTTCTGCCTGACAGATGCTAGTGCCCGACGGACTTTTTGATTTCCAATAATCTGCGTTTGGCCTGACGATTCCAAATCATCAAGTGCACTGAGCTGTGGCAGGTAGGTTCCAATATTAAACAGCCCGTCATCTATCCACAGGCGGAGTTCGTCAGAGTAAGGGGTATCGTCGTTCGTCAGTAATAATGATTCCAGGTATCCGACTTGCTGCCGCTGCGAGGCTTCGTTTTGATCCAGAAGTTCGATGGAGCTGAGCAGGTCCTCGTGCAGAGCCTGGAGGTATTGAACCTCGATAATTCTGTCCGTGCGATCCTGCCACCAAGCATCAATGGCGAACGCGAGCAGGATGCTCGCGACGATCGCCGTAGCTTCGACAAGTATTCGTTTCCAGGGAATCTCTTGAGATTCTTTCATGCAAAACTCCAAGTGACTGATGTCCGCTCTGGGTCACGGATAGAGCGTCGCTGTTCTTTCTATCCTTGCATCCAACCGGCCATTTTGAGTTTATAACGGACGATCGTGCTGAGTAGACACTGCATAGTAGTGGTCGCTTCCTGCAGTTCCAGTTCAAAACCACTGGCCGAGACTTCAGACATTCAGCAACAGGTACTCGCGCTCCCAGGGGCTGATCTCACGATGAAACAGCCGCATTTCCTCGCGCTTTACCTCGCCGTAGATCATGCAGAACTCCCGCCCCAGTATTTCATGCAGATCGTCGGCGGCCTCAAACAGGGTCAGGGCTTCGTCGATCGTCGTCGGAATAGCATAGGTATCGTCATCCACTTCGCCGGCAGCGGGCTCACCGGGTTCAATTTCCTTCATCATCCCCAGGTATCCACACGCCAGCCCTGCGGCGATGGCCAGGTACGGATTGGTGTCGACGCCAACCACGCGGTTTTCAAGGCGACGGTCTCTTGCCTCGGAATTTGGTACGCGCAGACCGGTGGCGCGGTTGTCATAGCCCCACGCGAAGTTGGTGGGTGCGCTGGACATCTCTCCCTCAAAGCGCCGGTAGCTGTTTACGTACGGCGCCAACAAGGGAAGGCCCTGCGGCAGGTAGTGCTGGCAGCCACCGATAAAATGCATAAAGCGGTCGCTCGCTTTGCCGTTTGAAGTGCTGAAAATATTCTCGCCGCTCTGTGTGTCCAGGACGCTTTGATGCACGTGCATTGCAGAACCGGGCTGGTCGCGCATGGGCTTGGCCATGAACGTCGCGAACATCTCGTGCATCAGCGCGGCTTCGCGGATGATACGCTTGAAGTAGAAGACCTGGTCTGCGAGCAACACCGGGTCGCCATGCGTCAGGTTGATCTCGATCTGACCTGCGCCGTCCTCCTGGATGACCGTATCGATCAACAGGCCTGCGTCCTGCGCGAAATAATAAATGGTATCGATCACCGGACCGTAATCGTCCACCGCTGACATGGAATAGGACTGCTTGCCGGCGCGCCGGCGCCCGGTGCGCCCGACCGGCGCCTGGATTGGTTCGTTGGGATCGAGGTTGGGCTTGATGAGATAGAACTCGAGCTCAGGTGCTATCACAGGCGTCCAGCCCTGTTTCGCGTACAGCTCGACCACGCGCTTCAGAACCTGGCGCGGAGCAATGCTGACCGGCACGCCGTCGCGCGTAAACAGATCGTGAATCACCTGCACCGTCGGTGTTTTGGCCCACGGTACGGCCTTGGCTGTCGACATGTCCGGCTTCAGTACCAGGTCGCCTTCCGCCCACTGGTTATCGATGTCCATTTCGACATCAGCACCGGTAATGGTTTGGTAGAAAATCGAAACGGGCAGGTAAGTCTCATACTGTGGGTTGAACTTGTGCGCGGGCATTGCTTTGCCCCGGGACATGCCCGCAAGGTCCGGCACGATGCACTCCACTTCGTCGACGGCGCGACCGTCGCGATAGACCTTGAAAGCCTCTGGCAGGTTTTCCAGCCAGTCCTGATCATGCTTGCTCATGGAGTTACCCCGTTTAAACTCGTGCACTGCGGCCGACATTCGTGCCGCCGGCAATAGTAACTGCTAATGCCGCCACCTTGTTAACCATGCTGCTGTTGGTGGCTATTTACGCCATCTCGCGGCAACAGGGCTGCGCTTGCAGCATTGCAAGCCGCTTCAACAGCGGGGCTATGCTAATCTCAGCGGGGTCATCCGGGCGTTGAAACACTAATATAATGAATAAACTTATCAAAGAGCTGCGTCGCAGAGAGGTGTTCCGGACCGGGGGCCTTTACGTTGGTGTCGCCTGGATTCTGATCGAAGGGGCAAGCATTGTCTTGCCAACGTTCGACGTGCCCGAGTGGGTATTCAAGGCGCTCCTCATCACCGCCTTTGTGGGCTTCCCCATCGCGCTGATTCTCGCCTGGTTCTACGATGTCACCGAGGGTGGTGTCGTACTCGACGACGAAGAGCACGAAGCGGCAGGTTCCCCGGTCAGTGGTCGCCTGATGGATTTCGGCGTGATCGGCGTGCTGGCCATCGCCCTTTCTTTCTCCGTCTACCTCAATATCAACAGCGGCCCGGCTGTGCCGGTCGTGCATGAACCCGTGTCCGTCCTGATTGCCAACTTCGATAATCAAACCGGCGACGCATTGTTCGACAACTCGCTCGAGCAGGCGCTGAACATAGGTCTTGAGGCTGCCACCTTTATTACAGTTTATCGACGGCCCGTCGCTGCAAGCTCATTGGAGCGGCTGAAGCCGGGCAGCATTCTCGATGAGGCTGGCGCGCGACTGGTCGCGATTCGTGAAGGTATTCAGCTGATTGTATCGGGGTCGGTGGTCCCCGACGGCAACGGTTACGAGTTGTCCGCGCGCATGGTCAACCCGGAGGACGGTGCAGTAATTGCGGAGTCCTCGGTAGGCGCAAAAGACAAGCTCCAGGTGCTCAGTGCCGTCAGCACCCTGGCGGAGGACATTCGCGAAGCACTTGGCGACGAATCGGTTGGTGATGACGATAGCACGCTTGGCGAGACGTTCACCGCTACTTCGCTGGAGTCCGTTAAGTACTACACCGAAGCGCAGAACCTGGCTGCAAGCCAACGCTATGACGAGTCGATACCGCTCTATGAGCAGGCTATCGCCGCGGATGGCAGTTTCGGTCGCGCTTACTCCGGCTGGGCGCTGGCGCTCTTCTACCTTGGCCGGGTCGACCAGGCCACGGCGCTGTGGGAGCGGGCGCTGACCGAAATGGACTCCATGACCGAACGCGAGCGCTATCGAACGCTGGGGCTGTATTACGTCGCGGTGGCCGGTGACTACAAAAAGGCCGTCGAGAGTTACCAGACGCTCGTTGACAAGTACCCGGCTGACAACACTGGCCATAACAACATGGCAATCTCGTATTACTTCATGCTCGACTTTCAGAAGGCGATGGAATCCGCCGCCAGGGGCCTTGCAATTTATCCGGGCAACATGACGGTGAAATCCAACTACGCAATTTTTGCGATGCTTGCCGGCGACTTTGAGGTCGCCCAGAAAAGCGCTGAGGAAATCGTGGCGGAAGATCCCGGCCTCTGGAAAGCCTGGTTACCCATCGCAATGGCACGGCTTGCCGGTGGCGATCTGGTGGGTGCGGAGCAGGCGTATGACAGTATGGCCAGGTCGAGCGAGCGCGGCGCGCCTTTCGCGAATCTCGGTCTTGCCGATCTTGCGATGTTCGATGGCGCCTATGCCAGGGCGGTCGAGTTGCTCGAGTCCGGCGTCAGCGGTGACGCGGTCGGCGGCAACCAGCGGTTGCTGGGGCGCAAGTACATTGCACTGGCAGAAGCCCGCAGCAGTCTCGGCGATCTTGACGGCGCGGGCGAGGCGCTGAGACGGGGCCTCGAGCTGCACCAGGGTAACGGGCAATTGGTACCCGCGGCACTCGTCAGTTTGGAAATACGGGATAAAGAGTACGCCGCGAACATCGCCGAGCAACTCAGCCAGGCGCTGCAGCCCGACGCGAGGTCGTTTGCCCGCGTCATCGAGGGCGCTATCGCGACCCAGGAGGGTCGCCATGCCGACGCCGTGGATGCATTGCGTTCCGGAATAGAGCTTAGTGACTCGTGGTTGCTGCGCTTTTATCTCGGCCGCGCGTACTACGCCGCCGGTCGCTACGTCGAAGCGCTTGATGAGTTCGAGCTTTGCCAGGAGCGTCGGGGCGAGACGACCGCGATGTTCCAGGAAGACGACGATCCGACCTGGCGCTACATGGCGCGGCTGAAGGTCTGGCAACAAAAAGCGCGAGAGAAGCTGGGCATGAGTGCCACGGCACAATAGGTCCCCATCGCGCCGTGAGCGATAGTCCAAAAAAACGGCTCCATGAGGAGCCGTTTTTATTGCTACGAGCGAGACTCGTTTATCTTAGCCTGACGCAATCCCAGGCGCCGTCAACGTATCCTCCCGGCGGCTCAATGGTTACTTTGTGCCAACCCCGTGCGTTGTCCGGAGTCTGCCAGCTGAACTGCCAGGTATCGCTACTGCCCGAATAGCGGAAATCGCTATTGCCGCTATCGGCGTCGACCAGGAAACTGGAGCCGTCAGTGGGCGCGGGCGTCAAGGTCAGGCATGAACTGTTGGTCGCTTTCTCCCAGGCTACGCCGACCATTATTGCCGAACTGTCGACGGCCTGACCCGTATCCCGGTCGAAGTACTGCCAATCCAGCGGTACTGTGCTCCCGGCACGGGGGTTCTTTTTGGGCGGCTGCAGGTAGATGTCATAGGGGAAGCCAACGGTTATCGTGAAACTGACTTCATTCGCGGGGTTGCCGGACGCATCGACGGCGTTGCAGGTGACCGTTGTATCGCCGAAGTTGAATTCGCTACCCGAGGCTGGTTCGCAGACGGCTTCCGTGTCGGGGTAGACGGCGTCGAACACGCTGACCTGGTCTGCATAGTCAACCACGGCGGGCGAGGTTGATGCGCCGACAAAAACCGGGTCGCTTGGCACGGCGATCACGGGCGCGGTCACATCGAGAACTTCGACTGTGAATGGCGGGTTGAGCAGGGTTGAGAGGCCATTCGCATCCGTAGCGGTGCAACTAACTTCGGTGAATCCAACAGGGAAATCATAGGCGAAGGTCGCTGTTATCGTATCTCCATTCATAGCAACGGTACCCTGCAACGGCAAGGGATTCCCATCGACCGAGCAGCTGATCGCGAGGTTCGGATCGGCATCAGTGGCGGTGACGGGCCACGTTACAAATATCGAATTCGCGGTAGCGCCTAATTGAAACGGATACGGAGCATCAGGATCGAAACCTGTTGGCGGAATAACCGGATCGAATTCGGGGGCCGTCGTATCTACGACAGTCACCGTCCGGATAACCTGGGCTGCCACGTTGAAACCGTCATTGGCGTTGTACGTCACAACGTAGGTGCCTACAGCATTCGTATCGACTGTATCGCCGCCGATTAACAAGGGCGCCAGGGGATTGCCGGCGTCAATTACCGTTGCGCCAAGCTCGGCGTAGGTATCGAGGTCGGCTTCCAACGTGATGTTTGCATCGCCGGCCAGGACAATGACCGGGGCCGTGTTATCGACCACGTTGATGGTGCGGGTTACCTGTACAGCCGCATTGCCGGAGGCGTCGGCTGCATCGTAGGTCACCACGTAGATGCCAACGGCACTGGCGTTCACGGCGTTGCCACCAATGCTCACCGTGATCGTCGAATCGGCGTTGTCGGCCACGGTGGCACCCTGTTCGGCATAGCCGCCGATGCCTGCTTCCAATGTCACCGTCGCCGCACCGACCAGCGTAATGACCGGGATCGTTGTGTCGACGACGTTGACGGTGCGAGTGACCTGGGCAGCCGAATTACCGGAGGCGTCCATTGCGTTATAGGTCACCATGTACGTCCCGACGGCGGTGTCATCGACGGCGTCACCGCCAGTCATCACAGAGACCGCAGGGTCGGCGTTGTCCGTTGCAGTAGCGCCCTGCTCGACGTACGTCTCGATGCCCGCTTCCAGGGTGACCGTCGCAGCGCCGTTCAATGTGATGACCGGGACTGTAGTGTCGACCACATTAACGGTACGGGTCACCTGTGCAGCCGCATTACCGTAAATGTCGGTGGCATCGTAGGTGACCACGTAAGTCCCGACGGTGGTGTCATCGACGGCGTCACCGCCAGTCAGCACGGAGACCGACGGATCGGCGTTGTCCGTTGCAGTAGCACCCTGTTCGACGTACGTCTCGATGCCCGCTTCCAGGGTGACCGTCGCAGCGCCATTCAGAGTGATGACCGGGACTGTCGTGTCGACTACATTAACGATGCGGGTCTGAGTATCGGCAGGATTGCCCGCAGAGTCGCTTACCTGGTAAATCACGAAGTACTCACCAATCACGTTCGAATCGACTGGCGGACCGCCGGGAGTGATGTCAACCGACGACGAAATGTCGCCATCAATATTGTCAATGGCAGTTGCGCCCAGCTCCACGTATGTCTCGACTCCGGCTTCGACGGTCGTCGGATTGTCGCCATTGACCGTCAGTACGGGAGGGACTGTATCCTGAAAGAGGATTCTCTCATTGTCGTCCCGGAGATTGTCCTCACAAAAATATCCGTCCGGCTGCGTATTGTCGACGCGGCAATTGGACGCTTGCGAGGACGCCGTAAACCCGCTGACACGTACATTCCTCAACTGCGCAGGAGTACCCACAACGCGAAGTGTGAAGAACACGGTTTCTCCTGGGGCCGCAATAGCGGTAACTTCGCCGTCGAAAGGCGATTCTATCTCCGCAATCTTGAGATCATTGTCAGGATTCGGGGCGATCGACTGCACCCTGGAATCAAGCTGCACACGGTCTTCGCAATCTATGCGTGTAGGCGTGGCGTTTGCCGTCCAGGCGATCAACTTGGTACCCAGCACGTTTTGTAAGGGTTGGCCGTTCTCCAGGATTGGGTTCCCTTCCGGATCGATGGCGTC
>CAYTTZ010000157.1:0-6962 GCA_964440945.1 uncultured Woeseiaceae bacterium | reverse complement strand
AGCAAGCCACTGGGCGTCTTATCTCGGCCGCTACCACACCCAGATCACGGTCCTGCAGGAGGGCGCGCCGCGCGAATTCCTGTCATTCATGCGCCCCGGACTCGGCAAATTCTCACTGTCGCGCGCGTTCGCAGGCAATCTGCTAAAGGGCGGCGCTTACTCCCTGAATACATCGCAAAACGGCAGTCCAAGAGCGATGGTGTCGACCGGCAGCTTCGAACAGGTCATGCCGTTGGATATTCTGCCGACACCGCTATTGAAAGCCCTGCTGGTTCGTGACACCGACGGTGCCCGCGAACTTGGCTGCCTGGAACTCGATGAAGAGGACCTGGCGCTCTGTTCTTTCGTCTGCAACGGCAAGTACAACTATGGCCCGCATCTGCGTAGAAATCTTCACGAGATCGAGGTAAACGGCTGATGAAAGCAATACGCTCGTTCCTCGACAGACTTGAACCCCTGTTCGCGAGAGGTGGCCGATTCGAACAAATGCATGCGCTGTTCGAAGCGGTCGATACGTTCTTTTTCTCGCCCGCCGATATCGCGCGAGGCTCGCCGCACGTTCGTGATGCGCTGGACCTGAAGCGTGTCATGATTGTCGTTGTATTCGCGTCGTCGCCGGCTGCAATCTTCGGCATGTGGAATACCGGCTACCTGGCCAACACGGCGCTCGAGAGCATGGGGCTCATCGGGATCGCGGGCTGGCGTGGCGTTCTACTGCCGCTGCTGGGTGCGGGATACGACCCAAACAGCCTGTATGACTGCTTCTTGCAGGGCATGCTGTATTTCGTGCCGATCTACGTCGTCACGATGGTCGTGGGCCTGTCCTGGGAGGTCCTGTTTGCTGGCGTTCGCAACCATGAAGTCAACGAGGGTTTCTTCGTTACGGGCTGGCTTTTCGCCTTGATCCTGCCGGCAACAATACCGTTGTGGCAGGTCGCAGTAGGTATCAGTTTCGGTGTCATCCTCGGCAAGGAAGTCTTCGGCGGCACCGGCAAGAACTTCCTCAACCCGGCGCTGCTAGCCCGTGCCTTCCTGTATTTCGCCTATCCGGCGCAAATCTCGGGTGATGCCGTGTGGACGGCGGTGGATGGCTTCAGCGGTGCCACCGCGCTCGGCGTGTCTGCGACAGAAGGCATGCTCGGAATAGCCGGTATGGGACTGACCTGGACACAGGCGTTCATCGGACAGATGCAAGGCTCGCTGGGTGAAACATCGGCTGCCGCGTGCCTGATAGGAGCCGCGTTCCTGGTTTACACGCGAATTGCGTCATGGCGCATCATTGTGGCCTGCTTCGCGGGACTGATTATCCCGGCGCTACTGTTCGGCAGCGCGGATAGCAGCAATCCTATGATGACCATGCCGTGGCACTGGCACATCGTGCTCGGCGGATTTGCATTCGGCGCCGTCTTTATGGCGACCGACCCGGTCAGTGCCGCACAGACCAACGCCGGCAAGTGGGCTTTCGGCCTGTTGATCGGCTTTATGACCTGGTTGATTCGCGTCATCAATCCGGCGTTCCCGGAGGGCATCATGCTCGCTATCCTGTTCGCGAACGTGTTTGCACCGGTCATCGACCACTTCGTCATACGCGCCAACGTCAGGCGGAGGTTGAAGCGCAATGTCTAAGCAAAAGGAATTCGACCGCGACAGCATCTCCAACACGCTAATCGTCGCAATCGGCCTGAGCCTCGTCTGTTCGATCATCGTTTCGAGCGCGGCCATCGTGCTGAAACCCGTGCAGAAAAAGAACGAGGAAGAGTTCCGCCAGCAGATCATTCTCGATGTAGCGGGCCTTATGGTACCGGACGGCAATATCGAAGAGCTGTTCGGCGCCATCGAACCACGCATGGTCGAGCTTGAAACCGGCGACTACAGCGATGCCGTGGATCCGGCCACCTTCGACGCATTGATGGCCGCCGGCGATCCGGAACTCGGCATTGCGATACCTGATGACATGGACATCGCAGGCATCGGTCGCCGCGCGAAGTACGCGCCGGTCTATATCGTCAAGGACGGTACAGAAATCGACCAGATCATCCTGCCCGTCTATGGCAAGGGCCTGTGGTCAACGATGCTCGGCTACCTGTCGGTCGCGCCGGACGGTAACACCGTCAAGGGTCTGCGCTTCTACGCGCATGCCGAGACTCCCGGTCTGGGCGATCAAATGGACAAGGAACCGTGGCGCGCCCAGTGGGTCGGCAAACTCATCTATGACGGCACCGACGAGCCACAGATCCGCGTCACCAAGGGCCTGGTGCCGGCCAATGCGCCTGATGCAAGGCACATGATTGACGGAATGTCGGGTGCCACGCTGACCGGCAACGGCGTTACCGGCCTCGTGCAGTACTGGACCGGGCCGCATGGCTTCGGGCCTTATCTCAAAACATTCCGTGCGGCGGAGGACGGCTAATGGGTGAAGCACGCAAAGTACTTATCGATCCGCTTGTCGATAACAACCCGGTTACGCTGCAGATGCTCGGCATCTGCTCCGCGCTGGCGGTTACGACTTCGCTACTTCCGGCGCTGCTCATGTGCGTCGCGCTAACGAGTGTCGCCGCGCTGTCGGGCGCCGCAATCAGCGCATTGCGACATCGCATTCCGAACAATATCCGCATCATCGTCCACATGACGATCATCGCGTCGCTCGTAATCGTGGTGGACCAGCTCTTGCGCGCGTACGCGTTCGAGACCAGCAAGCAGCTATCGGTGTTCGTAGGCCTGATCATCACCAACTGCATCGTGCTCGGACGCGCCGAAGCATTTGCGATGAAGAACGGCGTCGTCATGAGTTTTCTCGATGGCCTCGGCAACGGCCTTGGTTACAGCGTCATCCTGATAGCGGTCGCGACGCTGCGCGAACTGTTCGGCGCCGGCACGCTGTTCGGCTTTCCGGTACTCGAACTTGTTTCGAACGGCGGCTGGTACGAAGCCAACGGCCTGATGCTGCTGCCGCCAAGTGCCTTCTTCATCATCGGCCTTCTGATCTGGGCCATCCGCACGTGGCGTAAACAGCAGGTCGAGAAACCCGACTACCAGATTCACGAAGTACACAGGACGGAGGTTTACTGATGGAAGCCTATGCAAGCCTCTTCATTCAGGCCGCCTTCGTCGAGAACCTCGCGCTCGCGTTCTTCCTCGGCATGTGCACCTTCCTTGCCGTATCCAAGCGCGTCGAGACGGCCATCGGCCTCGGGGTGGCCGTGATCGTGATCCAGGTCATCACGGTGCCAGTGAACTACCTGATCTACAGGTTCCTGCTGGCCGACGGGGCACTGGCCTGGGCTGGCCTCGCTGACGTTGACTTAAGTTTCCTGGGGTTAGTCAGCTACATCGGCGTCATCGCTGCGCTCGTGCAGATCCTGGAGATGACGCTCGACAAGTACTTCCCGAAACTCTACAACGCGCTCGGCATCTTCCTGCCACTGATCACCGTGAACTGCGCCATCCTCGGCGGCACTTTGTTCATGGTCGAACGGCAATATAACTTCGCAGAATCGATCGTGTTCGGTGTCGGCAGTGGCACAGGATGGGCGATCGCGTTGATAGCGCTTGCAGGCATACGTGAAAAACTCAAGTACTCCGACGTCCCTGACGGTCTGCAGGGGCTCGGCATCGCATTCATCATAGTTGGCCTCATGTCGCTGAGCTTCATGGGCTTCTCGGGAATCTGAAGTGAACATCGACTTTGCCGTACTGCAGGAAGTATTACTGGGCGTCGGCCTGTTCACGGCCGTCGTACTGATTCTGGTCTTTGTCATCCTCGCCGCACGCTCCAAGCTGGTGGAAGTGGGGAACGTCAAGGTCACCGTAAACGACGAAAAGGAACTTGCCATTCCGGTGGGCTCGAAGTTGATGCAGGGGCTTGCTGACGCCGGCCTGTTCGTGCCCTCAGCCTGTGGCGGCGGCGGTACCTGCGGCCAGTGCCGCGTACGCGTAGTTACGGGCGGTGGCGCGATCCTGCCAACCGAACTCTCCGTAATTAACAAGCGTGATGCCGCGGATAACTACCGCCTGTCTTGCCAGGTCGCCGTCAAGCAGAACATGGATGTGCAGGTTGCGGACGAGGTCTTCGGGGTCAAGCGCTACGACTGCACCGTCGTCTCCAATCGCAATGTGGCGAGCTTCATCAAGGAACTGGTGCTGGCGCTCCCCGAAGGCGAGGAACTCGAATTTCGCGCTGGCGGCTACGTCCAGATCGATTGTCCGCCGCACGACCTCAAGTTCACCGAATTTGATATCGACGAGCGATTTCGCGATGAGTGGGATCGTTTCAACATGTGGCGCTACGAATCACATGTGAAGAACACGGAGTCGCGTGCTTACTCGATGGCAAGTTTCCCGCTGGAAAAAACTGTCGTCAAGCTGAACGTACGCATTGCAACCCCGCCACCCGGTGCTGATGATTCAGTGCCGCCGGGGATCATGTCGTCGTTTATCTTCAACCTTAAACCGGGTGACCATGCGATAGTCTCCGGCCCGTATGGCGAGTTCTTTGCCAAGGACACCGACAACGAGATGGTGTTCATCGGCGGCGGCGCAGGTATGGCCCCGATGCGCGCACATATTTTCGACCAGCTCAAGCGTCGTCACGGCAAGCGCAAGATGACCTTCTGGTATGGCGCACGCAGCCTGAAGGAAATGTTCTACAAGGAAGAATTCGACGAGCTGGCCGAGCTTAACGACAATTTCCAGTGGCATCTGGCCTTGTCAGAGCCACAGCCGGAAGACAATTGGGATGGGCTCACCGGGTTTATTCACAGCGTACTGCATGATGAATACCTGTCGGAGCATCCGGCACCCGAAGATTGTGAGTATTACCTCTGCGGCCCGCCGATGATGAACGTGGCCGTCATCAAGATGCTCGACAGCCTGGGTGTGCCCGAAGAGAACATTTTGCTCGACGATTTCGGCGGATAGCTACCGTGTCCAGGTTGCTGCCTCCCTGCCTGCTGATCGCGACACTATTGCTCGCGGCTTGCGACAGTACATCCCGATTGCCGGAGTACGAGTTGAGCGGCAGCGCGTTGGGGACCACATTCAGTGTTCTACTGGTGTCTCCGGGCGAGACTTTCTCCAAAGAGGACTTGCAGTCACGAATCGTCGGCACGCTTGAAGAGGTCGACCGCCTTGCTTCGACCTGGCGCGAGGATTCGGAGCTTTCACGGTTCAACGCGAGCGAGGAGACAGACTGGATCACGACATCGGGTAAGTTCTGCAGTGCCATAGAGCGCGCGCTTGAGATCAGTCGGATTTCCGATGGCGCTTTCGATATTACGGTTGGTCCGCTGGTCAACCTCTGGGGATTCGGGCCCGGTGCCAGCATTCGCCAGCCACCTGACGAGGAAGCACTGCTGGAGGCCATGGCCCGTGTCGGTTACAAGGGCCTGCAGACGCGTTGCGATATTCCGGCCGTAAGAAAGCAGAGCGCACTGACCTACGTCGATCTTTCTGGCTGGGCAAAAGGCTACGCCGTCGACCAGGTGGCCGCGCTGCTCGACCAGAACGAGCTGAAGGACTATCTTGTCGAGATAGGCGGCGAACTACGCGTTCGCGGTCACAACGCCGAAGGGCTGAAGTGGGCCGTGGCTATCGAGACGCCGTATACGACGAAACGCGTTCCGCACTCAGTATTGCGGGTAACGGACACCGGGGTCGCTACCTCGGGGGATTACAGGAATTATTTTGAGCACGATGGCATTCTTTATTCGCACACCGTCGACGCCCGTACCGGACGGCCGGTTTCCCATTCGCTCGCCGCGGTCACGGTTTTGAATACGTCAGCAGCATTTGCTGATGCCATGGCGACGGCCCTGTTGGTGCTCGGCCCTACAGCAGGTCCGCGACGTGCGGAGGAACTCGGCGTTGCCGCCTATTTCCTGATTCGCAAAGATACGAGTTTCGAGGCCGTAACCACCGCAACCTTCGATCAGTTGGTACCGTCATGAATGTCCTGATCTCAACGCTGTTACTGAGCTTCACCGTAATCCTGCTGGTGATCGCGGGCATGAGTATTGGCGTCATGAACGGCCGCAGGGCGATCAGTGGCAGCTGCGGCGGACTGAATAGCGGTGGCTGTGAACTCTGCAGTAATAACTGTAAGAAAAAACGCGGCGAAGCCAAGAACTCGGATGGAGAAATCGCATGATTAGCAAATCCTGTCTGGTAAAAGACTACATGGCACGAACGCTCGTGACCTTCAAACCGGACACGGATGTTCTCGACGCCGTCCACGAACTCGTCAACAAACGAATCGCCGGCGCGCCCGTCGTGGACGACGCAGGCAACCTGCTGGGCATGCTCTCCGAACTCGACTGCATGAAAGTCGCACTGAACGCCGGCTACCATGGCAACTGGGGCGGCCCGGTCAAGGACTTCATGAGCGAGGGCGTAAAGACAGTCGATGCCGACATGAGCATCATCGACCTTGCGCAGGAATTCGTTACGTCCCGGTACCGGCGTTTCCCGGTCATGGCCGGAACTCGCCTCGTGGGGCAGATCAGTCGCCGCGATGTGCTACGCGCGCTGGAATTTCTCGCGAAAGAGTAATTCAGCGGCGGCTCAGTCAGAGAACTGCACCGGGTCCAACGCTATGACGACTCAAGTCAACGCGTAGACTGCGGAGAGATTCTCGCCAGCACCTGCTCGGTAATGTTTTCGTGAGCAACGACCACGAAATTGGGATGTTCGCGCAAGGGTGACGCACGTAGTGCGAACCAACGCGTCTTGGTTGGGCTATGACAGGGTATTTCAGATAGAACGAGGGCACACGACCTCGCATGACGCCCTGGATGCCCTGCAGGGCCTCGAGCGCGTTTGGGTCAGGGTCCGCGGCCCGGCAAACATCCAGGTAGTTGGCGCCGACGCCGGAGTTCTCGTCGATCATGGCATTCTCGGCGGCGAACGTCAGCCAGCTCAGGTTCACGGTGATAATTATGCCCGCCGGATCGAGAACTGCGATATGC
>CAYTTZ010000156.1:0-7037 GCA_964440945.1 uncultured Woeseiaceae bacterium | reverse complement strand
CAGTTAATTTCGGACAAAGACGAGGCCGGCAATGAAAGGCTATACGGGAGTCCTGGAAAACGGTGAAGCGGTCCATTACGTGGATCGAAAACGCTGGCTGTGGTTGCTTTCCGTTGTTTATCCCCTGCAACCGTTCATCTCGATCTGGCTGCACCACAAGACCGGCAATGAACTCTGGTTTCTGCTGCCCTTCCTGGGCAACTACATCCTGGCGCCGTTGCTTGACTGGGCTATCGGAGAAGACCAGAACAATCCACCCGAAGAAGTCGTCATGCAGCTCGATCGTGATCCGTACTATCGTCGCCTGACCTATATCGTCGTGCCGCTGCATTTCGTAGCGCTCTTCGGCTGCGCCTGGTATGCGCTCACGCAGCCGTTGAGCTGGTGGGGTTTCGCGTTGTTGTCGATCATTGCGGGCCTGACCGCCGGGCTAGCCATTAACACCGCACATGAGCTGGGGCACAAGAACTCGAAGCTCGAAAAGGCACTTGCAAGAATTGTGCTCGCGGTTCCTGGCTACGGCCACTTCTCGGTGGAGCATAATCGCGGCCACCACATGGACGTGTCGACGCCCGAGGATCCGGCTAGTTCGCGCATGGGCGAGAGCATCTACAAATTCGCGGTCAGAGAGATACCGGGCGCATTCCGTCGAGCATGGCAGGTCGAAAAAGAGCGCCTGGTGCAGCGCGACAGACCAGTGTGGCATCGCAGCAACCCGATTCTGCAGTCCTACGCCATTACTGCGGCGATCAGTTTGTTCCTTGTTGTCGCATTCGGCTGGCAAGCGATACCGTTCCTGTTACTCCACAACCTGTTCGCGTACTCGCAACTCACCAGCGCCAACTACGTAGAACATTACGGGCTGTTGCGTGCGCGAGATGCGAACGGGCGATACGAACGCTGCCAGCCGCACCATTCATGGAACAGCAATCACGTCGTCAGCAACCTGGTGCTATTCCACCTGGAGCGACATTCCGACCATCACACAAACCCACTCAGGCGCTATCAATCCCTGCGGCATTTTGACGATCTGCCGACGCTGCCCAACGGCTACTTCGGCATGTATGTGCTGGCCTACCTGCCATGGCTCTGGTTCCGGGTCATGGACAAGCGCGTGATGGCCCTGCCGCATGTGCAGGGCGATCTGGACAAGGTCAACATCGACCCTGATGCCCGGGCGTCGATCTTCCTGCGCTGGGGACGCGAGACGATGACGGAGCCGACTATAACGGATCTGCCCGCTCAGTAGACCAGGGCATTTCTCGACAAACAGAGCCGTTTCACGTCTCCGACAGAGCGGCCCGCGCAACTAGAGTTGTTGCGATGCACGCAGACTCGCCTGTTCGAACAAATCTCATTGCGGTCATAGTCGCCACAACGGCGGCCCTGATCTTTCGCGCGTGGTTGCAGATCGATCTGCTGGCACGGGGCTTTCAGCAAAATCTCGCTGCCGACCTGTCCTACCTTCTCGTGCCGCCGGTCCTGCTCTTGCTGCTTTTTCCGGTATGGCGCCAGCAAGGCGCGTTCATTGCGAAATTATTCGCGCGACAGGCGGTAACAGTCAAATTGGTGATCAGGGCCATTGCCATTGGATGCCTGCTGCGCCTGGCGGCATGGGGCGAGCTCATCGCCGGAGTATCTTTTGGCCGGTATCGCAACCCCGATTCGACAGCGATTATCGGCCCGGCTTTCACGTTTGATTGCCCGGCTCCGTCCGCGCTATTGCTCGGTGTTGTTGTCATGGTGGTCCTGGTGCCGCTTGTCGAAGAGACGATACATCGAGGCCTGGTTCAAACCTGGCTTTATGAGCGGGGCGCGGTCGTTGCCATTGGCGTGTCCGCACTGATATTCATGCTCGCTCATCGGCCATCGTCGTGGGCCTTTGTGTTCGTTGCGGGTATCGTCCTTGGCATTCAGTACTGGCAAACCGCGACGCTCTGGTCGTCGGTCGTCACGCACGCCACGATAAACGGCCTGATTCAGCTGGACTGGCGTTGTCTGCAGGGCCAGTGGAATCCGCCGGCTAACGAGACCCCGCTTTGGACCAGTGGCATCGTGAGCCTGTGTGTGTTGCTGCTGGCACTGCTGTCGATCGGCTTTCTTCTTAGAAAAGAACCCGGGACGCACCAGGCGCCCCGGGATTAAAGAGGGTCACAGAGCGTTTGCGACCCTTTCAATGATGTGCGAGGTCGCCGCGACCAGGCCCTCGTATATTTCGACCAGTTCGTCGCCAATAGAACTCGTGTCTGTAATACCGGCATAGTCATTGCCGCTATCGTCGGGCGTGCACACGCCGGTCCCGCCGGCGACCATTTCCAGTTCACTCGCTGTTAATTCACGCATTTCAAATCTCCCTGTAGTTATTCGCTGCTGCGATCGCGCCTCCTGCGCCATTCCAAGTTAGTGCCTTGCACGACTCCGCTCACGCCGAATAACACCGCAATTCATCCAGATTTGACATAAGCGGTGCCTATTGGCCGAGCTGTGATACGTCGCACAGTCAATGCTGTGACGCACGTATACCCTGATTAACCATTCTTTAGACTGAGCCGGAATAGCGATGAAAAGCCTTACGTCAAAGTCAGCACTGGTAGTGCTGGCACTTCTCACGTGCAATTCTGCGTCTGCGGACTTTGGTGTCGGCCTGAAGGCCGGAACGCTGGGTCTTGGACTGGAGGGCCGCTGGAGTGCCCTGCCATGGCTGGACGTGCGCCTGGGCGTCAACAGCTACGAATACGATGACAATGGCTCACAGGCCGGAATCAACTATGACGCGACTTTCTCGCTCGACACGTATTATGCGACGGGCAATTTTCGCTTTCCACTGAGCCCCTTCCGCGTCACCGCCGGCGTCGTCTCGAACGGCAACGAATTTGCAATGGCCAGCCAGGATACCGGCGGACTCGCGTTCGACATTGGTAACGGTACCTTCAGCGCCGCTGATGTAGGAACGCTGCAAAGCGTTACATCATTCAGCAGCACGGCACCCTACGTTGGCGTTGGTTACGACTTCGAGATCTTCGGCAAGGTCGGCCTGAACCTGGACTTTGGCGTGCTCTGGCAAGGCGAACCCGACGTAACGTTGGACGCTACCGGCCTCGCAACCGCCCCGCCAGCGGTCCAGACTGAGTTGGCGATCGAACTCGAGAACGAGCGCCTCGAACTTGAAGACGAAATGAGCGACTTCAAGGCCTGGCCCGTACTCAGCCTCGGTTTCGTCTACAACTTCTAGGCGGAAACTTCGCTACCCGCCGGCCAATCACGACCGGCGGTCCAGCCACGTCGATATCCCCATGCCCAGCTGAAGGAACTTCAGGCGCATTGGGCGCTGTTGCCTCCCAGTAACCTCGCCTGAGGCAGGCGTGTCGAATTGATACAGGTTGTCGTCGTACAGTCGCTTCATACTTGAGACGCTGGCGATTGCGAGTCAGGCATCACTTTCGACACTACCCCGATTAAGCAACGGGTCCTTCCGAACTATCAGTAATGCAGCACAGATTGCAACGAGAATAGGTATCGGCAAGAGCATTAGAGTCGTCCAGCCAAAAAAGTACATGACTGTACCGGCTAACAACGACGCCGTGGCCGACGTTCCGAAAACCAGGAATTCGTTCACGGCCTGTGCGCGAAAACGCTCGGCCATCGAGTACGTGTAAGTCAGTAAAGTCGTGCCGCCTACGTAGAGAAAGTTCCAGCCGATGCCAAGCAACATGAGTGCCCACCAATAGTGCAGAAAGGTGTGCCCCTGCAGGCCGATTATCGATGTGGCGAGCAACCCCAGCGCGCCGACGAACATGAGACGCGTAACGCCAAATTTCTCGATTAGAAAACCCGCGGCGAGCGAAGGAACATACATTCCAAGGACGTGCACGCGAATGACGGATGCAGTCTCCTCGAGCGTATAGCCGTCGTTGACATGCATGCTAAGCGGCGTCGCCGTCATGATGAGTGTCATCAATCCGAAGCCAACCGTGCCACCCAGCACCGCGACCAGGAAAACCGGCTGGCGCACGATATCGCCGAGTGAACGCTCGGTATGTAATTGCTCATGCTCCGCGTGCTCCTTGATGGCGCCCATGCCGAGAAACAACAAGGACTGAATGATGAAGAGAACAGACAATGCGAGCATCGTTCCGGCATGCGGAACTCCCGTGAACCAGCCCTGCCCTTCGGTCGCCAGAAAGGGACCGAGAAAAGCACCACCTATGGAGCCGAGCAAGACGAAGGATACCGCGCGCGGTACGTACTTTGGTGCCACGCTCTCGGCGGCCGCATAGCGGTATTGCTGCGTAAAAGCCATGTTGATGCCGAACAGCATCATCGAAACAATAAACAGCAGGAAACTCGCCTGTCTTAATGCCAGCGCCGCGACTAGCACGGCAAGTGCGGCACTCAGGGACGACAGCGCGAATCCCGCCCGTCGTCCGATCCTGCGCATAAGCATCGTAGCGGGAATGGTGGTTGCCGCGATGGCGATCACCATCATCGACAGCGGCAGCGTGGCAAAAGCCTTGTTCGCCGCCAACGTGGAACCGATAATGCCTCCAAGGGTCACCATGACAATCGACCCGGTAGTCGAGATCAGCTGGCAGGTCACAAGTAAACTGAGGTTACGAACTTGCATTGCGTTGGTCGGCATGAAATACGAAGGGCGCATTCTCACATATTCGCGCTGGATGCGCCGATACCTGTAACCACGAGATCAAGGTGCTCGCTTGGACACGCTGAAAATATCGGATCAGATCAGCATTCCGATCTCGGAAATCGAGATGACCGCCGTTCGCTCGCAGGGTGCAGGCGGCCAGAACGTCAACAAGGTAGCAACCGCCATTCACCTGCGCTTCGACATCGCGAACAGCGAAGCATTAAGCGAACCGCTGAAGAACAAGTTACTGGCGAGTACCGACAGGCGCATTAATTCCGACGGCGTCCTGGTCATCAAGGCGCAGCAGTCTCGTAGCCAGGAAAGAAATCGCCAGGCCGCCTTGCAACGACTGGTCGAACTTCTGCAAGCAGCGATGCACAAGCCAAAGAAACGCATTCCCACGCGCCCGGGCAAGAAAGCCAAGCAGAAACGCCTTGACAACAAAAGTCGTCGCAGCGCGGTCAAACGGTCACGCGGCAGAATCAATGACGACTAGTCAGATTGACAGACCGCTTTCCGGCCATCGAATTCACAGCCGGCTTGTTGCCAGTAGTCCACAACGCCCAGGCGTTGTAGCAAAGGCATGAACCCGGGATGATTGCGCAAAGCCTGCAGCTCCGGCGCAAATAGCAGGTCCATCTGGAAGAACTCACCGGGCTCCTCCAGTCTGCGTGCGACGGCCATGGCGCCGTCCGTGTCACCGAGCATGGTTCTCGCCGTGACCTCGACCTCGGGTACAAATTCAGGGTCGGCCGAAACCCGCGTCAGTACGTCTAACGCATGCCCCGCCGTTGAGGGATCGGCAAAAGCGGCGAACACAGGCTGGATCCAGTCGACGCTGCCGCCACGGGTTCTGATGCTCGTAACGGCCATAGCTTCGGCATCGGCAATGCGCCCCTCTCGTATCAACAACAGGGCGTATGCCAGGTCATGAATCGCGCTCGTCCCGCCCAGGTCACCCGCACGCTCGAAATAATCCAGCGCTTTCTCGGAGTTGCCAAGCCAGGTATATACGATCGCAACCCGGCTGTTGACGACACCATTGTCAGGATCAATTGCTTCCGCCTTGAGCGCCTGCACCAGCGCGTCGTCTAAACGGCCAACGCTATTCAGCATTCGCGAGTACCAGTTGAACGCGATCGAATCCACAACCGGCGTATTCGTCGCCAGGCGATAAGCCGCTTCCGACTCTGACCACATCTTCTGTTGGTGATAGTGACTGCCATACACCGCGCCCGCCGCAGCTCTTATGCTCGGATCAACGGCGATGCCCTTCTCAACCGTTTGAATGGCCGCGCGATCGGTTTGCAAGACTGGAAGGTCGAGGTAAGGAGGCATCAGCGCATAAGACGTCGCGAGCGCGAGATACGCGGGACCGAATTCTTCATCGAGCCGAATCGATTCCTGAAACAACATGACGGCTTTCTCGAGGGATTTCGCTTCACCGCGATGATCCAGCGCATACAGGCCTCGCATATAGCGATTGTAAGCCTCGGCATTGGGCGTGTACGTAACTGCCGGGGCGGCCGACGAAGACGGGCTCAGTCCATCGAGCACCTCGTTGGCGAGGCGCTCCTGCAGTTCGAAAATCCCTGCGAGGTTGCCATCGACCTCCCCCGATCCGATGGTCACATTGTCTCGCCCCCTCGACAGCAGGTAGGTTACTTTCAGGGTCGATTCCTGCTGCTGCACGGCGCCGGACAGCACGCCATCAACATCCAGAATTTCGGCTATCTGCGACGGCTCCCCGTCGTACTTGTCGCGTATGTTCTTGATCGCAAGCCCAGGGACCTCTGCAAGCCGCCGCGCGAGCACATTCTTGATACCGTCCACGATGTACTGATTCGCAGGATCGCCGCTGAGGTTCTCGATGGGCAAGACTGCGATTGAGCGAATCTCGGGATCTTCCCCCCACGGTCGCATGGTCAGCGCGATCGTCGCCAGGAATCCAAGCGCCATCAACGCCGCAACGATTCTCCAGAGTCGTGGACTGGGTCCGGGCTGTATGCCTGGCTCCTGCGTTGCCGACGATTCGACCTGCTGATAAAGTTTGACAGGCTTCATCAACCGATAGCCACGTCGCTGCAATGTCTCTACATACTGATGCGGTTTTGCGCGATCATCGAGGTGACCACGCAGCTGCGACAGGCAACGATTAATCGGCTCGTCGGAGGTTGGGCGGCCTTCCCAGACATCGTTAACAAGATCGTCACGGGTGACCAGGTTTCCGTCATGACATGCGAGCGAAATCAGGACTTCAAAGACCTTCGGCTCAGGGCGCTCTTCATGATCACCACGGCGCAAGACACCGTGCCCGGGAAGCACTTCCCAGTCCCCAATCGTGAATCCCTCGAAGAGATCTTCTTTTGTGCGCATTGCCGGCAACTTTATC
>CAYTTZ010000155.1:0-7135 GCA_964440945.1 uncultured Woeseiaceae bacterium | reverse complement strand
ACGGACTGGAGCGAAACTCGCCAATCTGAAACGGACTTACAGCTGCTTGCAGGCACGCAACTGCTGCGTCAATTCGAGCAACTCTGCAAGGTGTTCCTGGCCTTGTTCCTTCGAATAGGCGCTCTTTCGCATCTCGAGATCAATCGCGTCGATTGCATCTCGCGTCGGTTTTTCGCACTCGAAGTGGTCCTTTGGTGATTGTTCGGGTAGCGTTGGTTCAATCGGCGTCGGTGGGTTCGCGGGATCGTCAAAGGGATTGACGAAGTCGAACACATTATTGTCAGCAGCGGGTATTCCGCTATCGCTGCGACGCTCGCCGGCTTCACTGCCGTCGTCGGCATTTACAGCGGGCTCGGAGCACGGCATTTCCTGGAAAGCAATCGTGCCGTCTTCCAGCAAACAACGGTGGATCTCGGTATCGGCTGTGACACTCCTGCCAACGAGCATCAAGACCATGATTGCGAGGCGCATACCACTCATGGGGACCTAGTCTACACGTCACTAGTGCCCAATTCGTCCGCACAACAAGCCTGCCATGCGGTGGCGATACCGGCGCAACCGGATCATCGCGCGAGGGTCAGGGGAGACGACTGAAGTTGACGCCGAAAAACTGACCGGGCCCACCGCAGGCGCGATTCTAGCTCCCCATGCGCCAGACTTCGCTATCGTCAATCGAGCGATCGCGGTGCATTAATATCCATTGAGCATGTTCATCCAGCGCTGAGTCGCCAAGCGCCAGGAGAACCTGACGCTTCTCCGCGGCGTCCGCGGCAAGATCGAGGCGCCAGCGCGCGTTGCAGAAAATACGCAACATGAAGTCATATTGTTTGACGAGGTCTTTTTCGGCCGTGGCGTAGGCGTATCCCTGTCGTATTGCGTAGAGAAGCAGCATTGTACCCATCGTCGCTACCATTCGATCCGACCAGGCCGCCGGCAACAAGGCCTCACCGATAACCAACGCGACGACGGCTCCCACACTAGTCAACAAACTGATGAGACCGAGGCGCTCCGTTCGTCTGTTGCGGTTGATCCTGTCGGCAAGTTTCTTGGTGAAGTAACCGAGTTGACCGCTCGTCTCGTCGCCAATCCATTCCTCGAGGACGAACTCGAGACCGGTTATATCGTCATGCGGACTGACATCGCAGCGAGTGCCCGCGACGCGCATGACGTTGCGGATCCAACCAAGCTCCGGGTCCTGTGTCGCCAGGAAACTATCGTGCGTAAACTTCGACACGTTTTCGTGTTGCACACCGGCGGCGGCCCAATAGAATTGAACTCTCAGCCCCTCGGCGAGCGTCCGGTAGTCCAGGTACTTCCGATGCCAGCCCCGCCGCTTGGCAGTATGTTGAGCAGCAGCAGCTACGCCAAAAAAAACAAGAAACGCCACCATGTAATTCCGCTGCGCGGTGAGATCCGCATACAGGATGAACATCAAGCCCATGAGAAACGCCATCAGGTGGCTTAGTAGCAATGTACGCAGAGTATGCTTCTGGTAGTGGGTCGCCAGGCAATCGGCGATGCAGAACAAGCGATTGATATCTTCGACACCGGCTGGCAGCCGCTCCGCACTGCTGTCGTCGTAAAGCGGTAACTTCTGCTGCTCGATCTTGTTGGCGAAACGAGCGGCGTCACGACTGAACTCTGCGCTGCGCTCGAAGACCAGTTGATGTTGCGGCGGCAACTCGTGACTATAGGGCTTGTCTCGGTCTTTTGTAAACCAAAATGTGTCCTGTGGACTCAACCCCTCAAGCGGTGCTCCATCGGGCCGATTTCGGGAACAAACAACGTGATAAACCAGGTCGCTTTCATCATCGACAAGCATCTGCTGCGCAGCGATGCCAGGGGACGTGTAGCCCGGCATAATGTCATCGTGGTGAAATTTGACCACCTGTCCTGTGCCGCCCGCGCTCTTGACTTGTTTACCATCCCAAAGCGCGAGCAGAATGTGGCAATGGGCACAAAGAAAAACCCCGAGCTGCGCGTACTGAAGATCCCTCGCGGCCACCTCCGAGACGTCGCGCTCAAGCTCGACACGCCTTGTAGCCGGAAGTTCGTAAACTTCGCTGGCGGCCGCAAACAGTGCTTCGAATTGTTCCCCCGATTGCTCGGTATGGAAATCCTCAAGGTACTCGTCTTTTTGCATTGGCAGCGGCGCGACCAATTCGATGCCGAGCTCAAGCGCGACCTCCGCAACGAGACGGTCTGCACCTTCGGCCAGCGACGACATCACCCGCAAACGCCGGGTCGGATAGTGCGCGCGCAAGTCCTGTAGAAAGTCGGCGACGCGCTGTCGAATCGTGGGGATCTCTTCCGGCAGCAGGTCGCGGTGACCGGTAACAGCAATAACCAGGGGCAGCGCATAGCCGATATGCGCCGATGCTACTGTTGCTTCGGTCGTGCTCATAGTGCCGAAGACTACCCTATAGCCACCAGCGATGAGCGTGCGGCGGCCGAAGATGCGATATAGTCTCGATTGTGGATTTCGACAACGACATATTCATAAGCTACGCGCACCTGGATAACCAACCACTAATGAAGGATTCAGAGGGTTGGGTATCGCAGTTTCACCGCGCGTTGGAAGTTCGCATCGATCAGCTGCTAGGCAGAAAATCCGCGGTATGGCGCGACCCCAAGTTGCAGGGCAACGATTATTACGAGGACACAATAGTCGATCAGTTACCGATGGCCGCAGTCCTGGTGTCGGTGTTCACTCCACGCTACGTGCACTCCATATCGTGCGCCACTGAACTGGACCAATTCCGCGAAATGCTCAAAAACAACGGGGGCCTGCGGTTTCACGACAAGACCCGGATATTCAAAGTGCTAAAGACGCCGGTTCCGATCGATGAGCAGCCTGAGGATATTCGCGATTTCCTTGGATACGAGTTCTTCAAAATCGATACGGTCACGGGCAGGGTGCGGGAATTCAATCAGGTGTTTGGTCGCGAAGCCGAGCGCGAATTTTGGGTTCGACTCGACGACCTTGCACAGGACCTTTGCCAGCTCCTTAGATGGCTTGAGAGCGAATCACCTGGAAGCGCCTCGGGTGTCATGCCTGGACTGAGGGACACCGTTTACCTGGCCAGTTGCAGCAGCGATGTTCGGGATCGATACGATGAAGTGAAACGCGACCTCATCGCTCACAACTACCGGGTTGTACCGGACCGACCGCTTCCTCTCGACATCAAGCAGCTAGAACCGGTTCTTCGCAAATACATACAACAGAGTCGTTTGTCGATTCATATTATTGGCGAGAGCTACGGAATTGTGCCCGATGGAACTGATCATTCAATCGTCCAGATGCAAAACGAAGTCGCAATGGAGCGCGAGGATAATGGTGGTTTTGCTCGGCTAATCTGGATTCCTCCGGGTCTGGAGACTGAGGATGTTCGCCAAAGGAGCTTCATTGAGGAGCTGCGCTCCGACCCGAGGATACAATCGGGTGCCGACCTTCTCGAAACGCCGTTCGAGGACTTGCACACTCAAATCCACAATATTCTCGTTCCCCGGAAAGTTGTTGATCAGGTCGAGAAAAAACCTCGCGTGCAAACGGAAGTACAAAGCATATACTTAATGTGTGATTCGCGTGATGTCAAGAATGTCACTCCCGTGGCTGATTGCCTATTCGATCAAGGCTGTGAAGTTGTCTTGCCTGCGTTTCACGGTGACGAAGCCGACGTACGTGCCGACCATGAAGAAAACCTACGCGGCGCCGACGGTGTGTTGATCTATTATGGATCTCCAAACGAACTTTGGTTACGGAGTAAGCTGCGCGAACGGCGCAAGAGTGCAGGTCTTGGGCGCACAAAAGAGCTGAAAGCGACGGCAATCCTGATAGCGCCGCCCAACACCGAGCAGGAGCGGTGGTTTCGTACCCACGAAGCTCGTGTAATACATCAACCAGAGGCGTTTTCGCCCGACCTGCTCGAGCCATTCCTGGCTGACCTTCGCAACTGATATTGCCGACTTGGTTGAATGACTGGCGCAAACGAACCATTCAATCCCTTTCCTGGCCTCCGCCCATTCGGGCCCGAGGAGGCTCATTTGTTCTTCGGCCGGGAACAAATTGTCGACGGCCTGTTGAAGCGATTACGTCAGACTCGGTTCCTGAGTGTGATCGGAAGCTCCGGGTCTGGAAAATCGTCGTTGGTACGGGCCGGACTAATTCCGTCCCTGCACAGCGGATTTATGACGACGGCCGGCTCAAGCTGGCGCGTGGCCGTGATGCGTCCGGGATCCGACCCGATCGGCAACCTCGCCGACGCGCTGAATCAAAGAGATGTGCTTGGAGATTCCGCCGAAGAGCAAGGCGCTTCCCCGCTTCTGACAGAGGTGACCTTGCGGCGCAGCAGTCTGGGCCTGATCGAATGCGTGCGTCTTGCAAGACTCCCACCCGAAGACAACGTGCTAATAGTCGTTGACCAGTTTGAGGAACTCTTCCGCTTCAAACACCACGGTCAATCCGAGCACGCGCGGGACGAGGCGATTGCATTTGTAAAGAGGCTGTTGACGGTCGCGGTTCAATGCGATGAACCTGTTTACGTTGTCATTACTATGCGGTCCGATTTCATCGGCGACTGTATCGAGTATCCCGGGCTTCCAGAAGCAATAAACAAGGGCCAATTCCTCGTGCCAAACATGACCCGTGATCAGCTGCGTAGCGCAATCACCGGGCCTATTCTGGTCGGCGGCGGTGAGATATCTCCGCGACTCCTTGTGCGCTTGTTGAACGAAGTGGGCGACGATTCCGATCGACTCCCGGTATTGCAGCATGCGCTGATGCGAACCTGGGATCGATGGCGAGAGGTTTGCTCAGGTGCCGAACCGATCGACTTTCAACACTACGAGGCGATTGGCACGATTGAACATGCCCTATCAGCGCACGCAGAAGAGGCGTATCACGAACTGCCTTTGGATCGCGCCCGAAACATTGCCGCGAAAGTATTCAAGGCGATTACGGACACTAAATCCCATAACCGCGGTATTCGCAGACCAACCAGCATCGAATACCTCAGCCGTATCACTGAAGCCAGCCATGATGAGCTGACGGCAGTAATCGACGTGTTTCGTACGTCAGGCCGGTCATTCTTGATGCCACCGATTGACAAACCGCTCGGGCCCGAAACGGTTGTCGACGTCTCGCACGAAAGCTTGATGCGTGTTTGGGATCGCCTGATCGCGTGGACCGAAGAGGAAAGTCGGTCAGCGCAAATTTATTTGCGCCTGGCTCGGGCGGCAACGCGTTATGAACAGGGCACCACGGGTCTGTGGCGCGACCCTGATCTGGCGATTGCATTGAACTGGCGTGAAGACGCGGCACCAACGGAGGCCTGGGCCTCTCGTCACGACCCTGCCTTCAGCCGTGCAATGACGTTCCTCGACGCCAGCAAATCGGAGCGAGATCGCGTTGCCGCCGCAATAGCCAAAGCGCGAAGGAACAGGTTACAGACCGCCTGGGGCGTATCTGTGGTTCTATTGGCATTCGCGGTATACGCTTTCACTCAACAACAACGTGCGGAAGACGAAAGCCAGCGAGCCGAGCAGAATTTTCAGCTCGCGGTACGTGCCGTCGACGAAATGTTGACGGACATTGCGGTTGAAAACTCACTCGCCGACATTCCGCAAACGGAAGAGCTTCGACAGAATCTTCTCGAAAAAGCGCGGTCATTCTTCGAAACATTGCACGAGGACGATGCAGCGGATCCGAGCTTGCGCCGGGAAACTGCCCTGGCCCAGGTTCGCCTGGGCAGAATCTACGATATTCAGGGCATGCGAGACAAAGCCGGGGTCGCACATCTCGAGTCAATCAAGCAACTCAAATCGTTGCACAACGAGTTCCAGGACCAACCTCAATTTCAACATTCCCTCGGCGAAGCATACGACTGGTTCGGCGAACACTTGCGACCTTTTGACAGTATCGCAGCAGAAGCCGCCTACGACGACGCACTGGAGCTGCAACAAGATCTTGTAGCAAGATTTCCTGACGTGTTCGATTACCAGTATGAGATGGCTCGGACCTACAACAATCGCGGTATATTGATCGCGGGCCAGCGCAACCGTTTCGACGAGGCGGAGGCAAACTTCGCGAAGTCCATTGATCTGTTCAACTTCTTGAGAGAGAACCGCGGCGATGTGTTGGATTTGCTACGACTCGCGAGAACCAAAAACAATCTTGCCATCATGCTGCGGGAGATGGGTCGTAACGCCGAGGCAGAGTCTGAATACAACGAAGCCATCGTTATAATGAGAGGGCTGGTCGACGCGTCGCCGCAAAAGCGAGAATATCGCGAGGGGCTTGCGCGAATGTATAACAATCTGGGCAACCTTCAATTGACGCAAGCTAATTCCGAATCAGCGCTTGAAGCGAATACGTCGGCGCGTCGGCTGTTCGAGAGCCTGTCGTCTCCGATACCGAGCCTTCGAAGCGAGATCGCGAATAGCTACAATACACGCGGGCAAGTCCTGAGAAAGTTGAAGCGTCCGGAAGAAGCAGCGCAAGCGTACCAGACCGCACTGCAGCAATTTGAGCAATTGGCAAAGGAATTGCCCGGATTCGCCGACGATCCGGCGCTTAATCAGCGGTACGGCAACGTCCTCGCGAACCTTGCTATACTTCAGACGGGGCAGGGGCTTTTCGATGATGCCGTCGCGCTCGTGTTGCGAGCGATTAATTTCTACGAGAATGCCGTAAATTCTCCGGGATCCAGCTCGGGTTCAGAGCGTAATCTGTCAAACGCTTACTGGTTATTGGCGGACATCCATTTGAGAGCCGGCGAATATTCAGAGGCAGTTGCAGCAATAGAGACGCTTGCGGAAACACCGGCGGATAAAAGCACGAACTATCGCGCCGCCGTATTGTACACACGTGCTACCGAGTTGGTTCTCGCTGATCGTGAGCTGACATCGGAGCGACAAGACGACGTTGAAGAGTCGTATCGGCAGCGTACCGTGTCATTGCTTGCGCAGGCCATAGCGCTTGGCTACTCCTCGGAAGATGTAGTAGCAAACGGGAAATTTTCGAATTTACGGGATCGCGACGACTATCGCGAATTGATTGGCAAGACTACGAATTCGCAGGAATAGACAAGACGAAAAGACCGAAGATGGCACATATTGCTTCAGAACTTTCTGATCA
>CAYTTZ010000154.1:0-7185 GCA_964440945.1 uncultured Woeseiaceae bacterium | reverse complement strand
CGTTCTCATTGGCCCGGGATTGGCGGGCAGGTAGGTGCTCAGGAATTCCCTGAATGGACGCTCGCCAATGAAGCAGATACCGGTGCTGTCTTTCTTGTCGTGAATGGCAAGACCCGTATCACGCGCTATCCGTCGCACCTCGGCTTTTTCGAGGTCACCCAGCGGGAACACTGTTTCTGCAAGCGCCTCCGCGCTGACCGCGTGCAGAAAGTAGCTCTGGTCCTTGTTGGAATCCAACCCCTTGAGCAGCGCGCCCTGACCGTCGATGATCGCGGTCCGCGCAAAATGTCCGGTTGCAAGGAGGTCGCCGCCAAGACGCTTCGCATAGTCGCGAAATACGCCGAACTTGATCTCTCGATTGCAAAGCACATCCGGGTTCGGCGTACGACCCTTCCGGTACTCGTCCAGAAAGTACTCGAAAACCTGGTCCCGGTATTGTTTCGCAAAGTTGGCCGGGTGCAAGGGGATGTCGAGTTGCTCGCAAACACGGCGCGCGTCCTGCAGGTCTTCGGCGGCCGTGCAGTAGCCGTCGTCGTCTTCCCAGTTGGTCATGTGCAGCGCGTGCACATCGGCGCCGGCTTCTTTGAGCAGGACCGCAGCCACAGCCGAATCCACGCCACCGGAAAGGCCGAGGATGACTCGTTTGTTCGCGACGCGATTTGCGAGGGTGGACGCCATAGGCGGCGGATTCTAACACCGTCCATTGCGAAGAGATCCGGCCGGAGCGGGGATTCCGGAGTCAACGGCGGATGACCTGCCAGTCGGCGTCGTCGTTGTTGGCTTACGTCAGATTGACGTTTACGCAAATAAGAGTTTTGCGGGTTACTTCGAAGGCGTCAATTCTGGGATGTACCTAGTGAGGCGTGTCAACCGGATGTGAGTATATGCGTTTATTCTGATGAACACTTCGCAAAGGAGCGAAATCATGAAGACCCAGACAACAATCAGCATTCTCACAGCAACAGCACTTGCACTGGCCTCTTTTTCGGCCGTTGCGCAGGGCCAGCATGGTCAGTCCGGCGCAAAGGGACAGGACCGGGCACAGGTAGAGCGCGGCCAGAAGGACTTTGATCGCGACCGCATGCGGGATCGTGACAGGACCACTTCACCGGAACGCGATCGAGATCGGATCCAGGATCAGGACCGGACGCATGTACCGGACAACGCGAATCCCGGCGGCAACGGGGTCTATGGTAGTGAGCTCATGAGCGTTGAAGAGCGTAACCAGTACCGTGAGCAACTGCGACTGAACGAGTCCAACCCGGAAGCCCAGACGAATCTCAAGGCGCAGCACCAGGAGAAAATGCAGGCGCGTGCCAAGACGATGGGCGTCGAAGTCGATTCGCAGGGTCCCGGACCCAAATACGGCGACGGCATCTATGGCGGCGATCTCATGAACGTCCAGGAACGTAACCAGTACCGTGAACAGCTGAGGCTGACCGATTCGGATCCGAAAGCTCAAACGAAACTCAAGGCGCAGCACCAGGAGAAAATGCAGGCGCGTGCCAAGAAGATGGGCGTAGAGATCGATTCGGTTCCCGAGGTGGAAGAAGCCGAGTAATCGTCGACCTGATGGGAGGGGCCGATACCTGGGGTCCCTCCTGTCGGCAAGCTGGCATCAGTTCTAATCAGTACGAATTTCTTACGAATACAAACGGGAGATCGAAATGGACAGGCTAGTACTCCGTGCAGCCGGATTGTTCGGCGTCGCGCTCGCAACACTGGGCGCTAATGCACTGGCGGAGGAGGGAGATTTAGCCATCAGTTGGGCATCGGGCATTGAATATTCGAGCGGAACCTATGGTGGAACAGAGGATATTGAAGATCTTTACGTACCGTTGATTGGTCGTTTTTCGACCGACCGGCTGGCATTCGAAGTGACAATTCCCTACCTGAGCGTGACCGCACCGGTAGGTACCACGGTAACGGAGCCCGGCAATGAGCCGATATCCGGTTCAGGCCCGACAGCAACCGAAAGCGGGTTAGGCGATGTTATCGCCGGCGTTACGCTATACGACGTTTTTTACAGCGACAGTCTTGGTATTGCGCTCGACCTTACCGGCAAGATCAAGTTCGGAACGGCCGATGAAGCCAAGGGCCTCGGCACTGGCGAACAGGACTTCACGCTGCGCGCCGATTTTTACAAGTTCTTTGAGCAACTAACACTGATGGGCTCGGCGGGTTACAAGTATCGCGGCGATCCGGCTGACCTTGATCTCGAGAACGTCTTGCTTGGTTCGGTGGGGGGCGCTTTTTCGGTTGCAGACGATACGCGAGTCGGTTTGATGTACGACTACCGTGAGTCTGCGCTGGCTGATGGGGATGCAGTTTCTGAATTGTCCGTGTTTCTATCCCGCTCATTGAGCGACACCTGGCACATGCAGCTCTACGCGTTCACAGGGTTTAGTGATAGCAGCGCCGACTGGGGCGCGGGTATTCTGTTCGAGATTTCGTAAGCCTGGTGGCCGTGAGGCTAGATAAGGTGTGCCGCTGCCAGGACGCGATCGACGTTCTGCTGCAGCGGCAGCATGCCGGTTAGCAACGTATCGGACTGACGCTTCCCGGAAGCATAGTCGTATACGCAGCGTAAGACCGTCGGTGAACGCAGCTTTGCGCGGCGGCCCTCGATCTCGGCCAGCGTCAGCCAGCGCCTGCCGATAATGCCGTCGTCCAGCTTCTCGTGCTCATTGCAACGAAGATAATTGGCAGCGTAGACAATGCGCAGAAATTGCTGGCGCGTTTGCGGATGAATCCAGAGATAAACGCCAACCAGTTCACCGCAACTGATGTCGCAGGCAGTTTCTTCGGAGACTTCGCGAATGACCGCCTCTTCAGGCGATTCGCCGATTTCGATGTGTCCGCCGGGTTGACTCAGTACGCGCAGGCCCGAGGCGTGCTCCTCGACCAGCAGGAATTGACCATCGTTCTCGATAACAGCCGCAACTGTCAGATCGGTAGGGTGCATATTGTTCTATATTCCGAGTTGACGGAATTCTGTTTCGACTTCGCTGGCTAACCAGATCTCGTCGAACATCTTGCTGTAAAGCATTGCAACGGCAGGTTCGTGCGTATCCGCAATGCCTTCCCAGCGATTTGCCTGCAAGCGGTATACAAGTGCTCTTTCGTCGGCAATACAGAAAGCCTCTGCGTGCGTACGCAGATCCTCACGCACATGACGAAACTCGATATAGGTGTTGAGGCGTCGACCAAGGTGCACGAAGTTATTGCCGTTCTTGACGGCGCGCGACGGATCCGAAATCAGGACGCGAATACGTGCGTACGTCTGAGACAGTACGAGTCGCTTGACGATTTCAAGGAACTCCGGATCGTCATAAATCCCGGGCTCGAGGTCATGCGTGAAAATAGAAACTTTTCGCGAGCCCTCGCGCACCACCTCGATAGCGGCCTGGCGCATTTCTTCTTTCGTCGAAATGACCCAGCGCTTGCTGCTTTGCTCTGCTTGTTTCATAGGCCCACCATACTACCGGCGAGCGGGCCAACGGCTTGCCAACTGCGTCACGTTTTGATGCATCTTTCCCAGTTGCAAACCATTCGCATCCCTCGCCATCCATGGGTTTCAGCGTGCATGGGCGTGCCAGCCCAGGCCCAGGTTTGTTGACATAGGGTCATTCCTGATCAGCCTGCTCAAAAGCGCCCTGTTCCAGCAGCCACTGCAGGCAGCCAATTCCGAGCCTGCCAGCCGTGTCCTGGTTGAGCCTGCGATGGGCACAAAGCGCCGCCACAGGCGACCGCTCAGCCTCCACAAGCGTCCGCGCAGCGCCATTCACGTAGACATTCCGGTCGTCATACGCAATGCGCGCCATCCCGTGCAGGTGCAGCCGTCGGCGGGCTGACGGGGTTGCCAGAATCGTGGCGATTTCGGCAGCATCGGGGGAGTCCGGTTGCAGCCACTGCTTAAGCTCCGTAACGGTCTCGCCAAGCGTCTCTGCACGGCTGCCGGCACGGCTTCGGGCTTGTGGCGATAGGTAGCCAGGGCGAACCTCGGTTAGTTGCAGATCCGGGTCCTTATAGAAAGCTGGCGCTCGCATACCGATTGAGTAGGTGAGGCAAGCGCGCTTTGCGGTTCCCCAATGCGCAACGCCTGGCGGCAGGTAGAGGACGTCGCCTTTTTGCGCCAGGCAGGAATCCCCATGTTCAAACTCCCGCAGCAACGCAAGGTCGTCGCTCGCCGACGGGTCTTCCTCAACATGCGCGGTGGTGAAGCGCCAGTCTCTCAGGCCAATGCCCTGGCAAAGAAAGACGTCGTAGTTGTCCTGGTGCGGCCCGACGCCGCCGCCCGGCGCCGCGAAACTTATCATCAGGTCATCAATGCGCCAGTCCGGAATGAACGGGACTTGCTGGAACAAGCGGCGCATGGTCGGCAAGTGCTTGTCCACGTCATGTACGAGCAGAGTCCAGTCGCGTTTCGGCAGTGCCTGCAGATAGTCGGGTTCGAAAGGACCGGATTCGACCCGATAGCGAGACTCGCCGCCGGCGCGTTCTGTAAATACGATACGCGACTCGACGTCGTCCAGTGTCGCGAGCCAGGCAAGTTCGTTGCGCGAAATCACAGGACGCATCGACTGGATGGCTCCCGGCATGAACAGCGGAGCCTTCTGCCAGTGGTCGGCAAGAAACTTCTGCGCTGAGAGCTTGCCGGGAAACCTGAGCACGAAAGTTCAGGCTAGATGTCGCGGGCCTGTTGCGCCGCGAGCCCGATGTAGGCCTCCGGTGTCAGGTCGCGCAGTCGCTGTTTTTCGGCATCGGGAATGTCGAGCGTTTCGATAAAGCTGAGCAAGACATCTTTCGAAACCGCCTGTCCGCGTGTCAGGGCTTTGAGCTTTTCGTAGGGCTCCGGAATGCCGTAACGCCGCATGACGGTCTGTACGGCTTCGGCAAGAACCTCCCACGCGCCGGATACGTCCGCCTGTATGACATCACAATTCACCTGCAGTTTGCCGACGCCCTTTTTGAGAGACTGCAGCGCTATCAGGATGTAGGCGACGGCGACTCCAAGATTGCGCTGCACTGTCGAGTCCGTGAGGTCCCGCTGCCAGCGTGAGATCGGCAGCTTGGCAGCGAAGTGGCCGAGCAGGGCGTTGGCCAGGCCCAGGTTGCCTTCGGCGTTTTCGAAATCTATCGGGTTGACCTTGTGCGGCATAGTTGATGAGCCAACCTCGTCCTTCGCGACCGTTTGTTTGAAGTAACCCAGCGAAATATAGCCCCAGACGTCGCGCGCAAAATCGATCAGTATCGTGTTGTACCGTTCCAGCGCGTGAGCGTACTCAGCGGTCCAGTCGTGCGGTTCGATCTGTGTCGTGTAAGGGTTCGGCTGTATGCCCAGCGACTCGACGAAGCGATGGCTGATGGCCGGCCAATCGGCATCGGGATAGGCGATCGCATGTGCGTTGTAGTTGCCGACGGCACCGTTGAACTTGCCGAGAATCTCGACATCCTTGAAACGCTGCTGGGCGCGTTCCAGCCGTGCGACGGCGTTCGCCAGTTCCTTGCCAAGCGTTGTCGGGCTCGCCGTCTGACCGTGGGTCCGCGACAGCATCGGCAGGTCGGCGAATTCACGTGCCATCGCCTTGAGCCTGTTCTGCAATTCGCGCATCTGCGGAAGTACGACATCCGACCGCGCCGAGCGCAGTATCAGCGCATAGGACAGGTTGTTGATGTCCTCCGACGTGCAGCCGAAGTGCAGAAAGTCCTTCAATGGCTGCGTCTCGGGTCCGTCGCCCAGGCGCTCACGAATAAAATACTCGACGGCTTTGACGTCGTGATTGGTCTTCGACTCAATCTGCTTGATGCGCTCAGCGTCATCGAGGGAGAAGTCGTCAACGATGTGATTCAGCACGTCTTTCATGACGGACGACAGCGGGCCCACCTCGCCGATGTCGGCCTCGTCGGCAAGGCTCTGCAGCCAGCGTACTTCTACAAGCACGCGAAAGCGCATGAGTCCGTATTCGCTGAAAATATCGCGGAGATTGTCGACCTTGCCGGCATAGCGCCCGTCGGTCGGGGAGAGGGCTCTCAAGGGGGAGACTTTCATGTGGAAAACCAGTGTAGACTTGCGCGCGCAAAGCGAGAATCATACACGTTTTGAGACTAATCGAAGCGGCGCTTTTCGGCGCCGAAAACACCAAACAGGATCCGGGACCAGCCATGGCAGACAAAGAATTTCGCATCGAGCATGACAGTATGGGTGAACTTGAGGTTCCGGCCGATGCACTCTGGGGCGCGCAAACGCAGCGCGCGGTTAACAACTTCCCGATCAGCGGAATCAGGATGCCGCGCCAGTTCATCTCGGCGCTCGGCCTGGTCAAATGGGCTGCGGCGGGCGCCAACGCTGAGTTGGGGCTCGTCTCGACAGAGATTGCGGTCGCCATACAGACAGCGTCGCTGGCCGTTGCCGCTGGCGACTATGACGAGCATTTTCCGATCGACGTTTTTCAGACCGGCTCCGGCACCAGTTCCAACATGAATGCGAACGAGGTCATCTCCCACCTCGCAACGGCCAGTCTCGGCAAAGAAGTTCATCCGAATGACCACGTCAACATGAGCCAGAGCAGCAATGACGTGATCCCTACCTGCGTACATGTCAGCGCCGCGATCGCTATTCACGAGCAATTGCTGCCAGCACTGCGGCATCTCTCCAAGACCCTGGAGAAGAAGGCGGATGAGACCCGTGACGTCGTAAAGACCGGGCGCACGCACCTCATGGATGCCATGCCGGTGACGATGGGACAAGAGCTCGACGGCTGGCGTTCGCAGATCGATCACGCCAGGGAACGCCTGTCCGACACGATGAAACGCCTGGCAGCGCTGGCGCAAGGCGGCACCGCGGTGGGCACCGGTATCAATGCCCATCCTCGCTTTGGCGCCAAGGTCGCCCTGTTGCTGAGCGAGCATACCGGCGTAGCCTTTGAAGTGGCGGACAACCTGTTTGAGGCATTGAGCTCGCAGGATGCGGCGGTCGAGACCTCCGGTCAGCTGCGCGTGCTCGCAGTCAGCCTGACGAAGATTTCTAACGACCTGCGCTGGATGAACTCCGGGCCGTTGGCCGGTATCGGGGATATCGAGTTGCCTGCGTTACAGCCGGGCTCGAGCATCATGCCGGGCAAGGTCAACCCGGTCATACCGGAGGCGGTTGCCATGGTCTGTGCCCAGGTAATCGGTAACGAC
>CAYTTZ010000153.1:0-7186 GCA_964440945.1 uncultured Woeseiaceae bacterium | reverse complement strand
CGATTGCCGCAGCGCTCGCGACAGTGAAAAGCAGGAACATCAATGTGTCAGTCAGGATTACACCGCGCGATCCGGAATACATCGTAAACAAGGTGTAACTCAGCCATGCGACGACGAGCGCCTGCACATAGCTGAGATCGGTCAGTTGCGACAGCAGGATCGCGGCGCCCTGCGTTACCGCCAACAGGTAGCCACCGAGCGCGAGAATGATCGTGACACCCGCCAGAAACTGGACACGTTTGCTATCGAAGCGTCGACCGAAAAACTCGGCAAGTGTGTTCGTGCGACTGCGCCGCAAGTAACGGCCAAAGAACAGCGCACCCAGCACGTAGCCGATCGCTGCCGCCTGCGGGAACAACACGTAGGGCCCACCTTGTGTGTCATACGCAAAGCCGGCTTCGCCCAGGAACATCGTGGAACTCATCAAGCTCGCGACAAGCGTTCCGACGATAATAAGCGTGGGGGCTCTGCGGCCAGCAACGTAGTAATCGTCGAGCCGTTTCACGCCACGCCCCGCATAGTTTCCTATTACGAGGTACACGACGATGCTGATCGCAATCGTTATCGTGTAGATATCCATCAGTCGGGCGACCGCAGGAGCCAGCTCGGCGTTTCTAACAACTCTTTCCGGACGCCTTCGCCTGCGGTGACTCCAATAGCGACTTCGATGACGCCATCCAGCTCAACCTGAATGGTCCGCCGCTCTTTTTTGCTCAGATCGACGTTGGATCCTGCGTTCACGGACACAACCTTAGCTACCGTTCCTTTCACTCGCCAGCCTCAGCCCTACATCAGGTCTTGAACCGCCCGATGGGCTTCAGTGATTGCTACTTCAGTCATCGCCTCCGACGCCGCATCCGTTCCGGCAAAGCTAATACTGCCGAATCGTTGCCGTGCCGTTAACCAGGTCCGCTGCTCGTCGGGCCACAGAGCGTACTCGAAAGCGATCTGCTCGGTCACCGGATCATAGCCGTACGCGTAACCGTGCGGCCAGCGATTCACCGTGATAGCCGCGATGTCCTTTGCCGGATCGAATCCACCGGGTCCCAACATCGCGCCGAGTTGATCGCGAATATTGCGCTCGAACGTCTCGAACGGTGTCGTCAGCAATTCGCGACGGCCTGCCGCAAACTGCTCCTTCGCACTGAGTCCGGGCTGTATGGGCACGCGTGTCAAGTGCAACAACATGGGCTCGTCGGGCGACTTCGGACATTGATAATCACCGAGGCTCACGGGAAAATCGAGCGTCACACTGTGGTGAAAACTTCCGGGGCAGTAGGCGTATTGAAAGCCGAGCTTTTCGAAACTTTTCCAGTTCCGAATAAGAACATTGGTATAGACCAGCGGCGCACGCGTCAAATTTGACAAAGCGGCGGAGTGATCGTCAGGCAAGTCGGGGCAGATATGCGGGGTCATCGCGTGATAGCCGGCCATGACGACTTTACTCGCGGTGACGACGCTCGCACGGTCGCCCGACACGTAGGTAACCCGAACGTCTCCTTCCTCGTTTCCGTCCGTATGCTCGGCATGAATGACGGTACTGTTGAGTCGAATGCGGACGGCCGATTCAACCTGGTCGAGCTGCCCGTAGTCAAAGCGGGCCGTTACGATATCCTCCATCGTAGAGCCCGGTGCGATGGTCGGAATCATGCGTCGCACCAGCAGCCGGGCGATTGACGCGTTGCCGTCGGGAAAATGAAAGATATACGGCTCCGCATCTTCCCCACGACCGTACGGCTCGAAGCCCAGATCCATGTCGCCAAACCCGGGATAGCCACCGCTCCACGCGGCTACCGCAGGGTAGGCGTCGCTGCCAATCGCCCAGACGTTTCTCGGCAACGACTGAACGTATTCGTGAACCTCGTCTCCGATGCCCGCGAAATCACTCAGGTACTGGCGATATGAAAGGCTATTCAGAAGCTCGAGCTGTTCTGCCGTCGTTAGCTCCGCCAGGAAATTGTGCTCATCCGCAAGCAACCTTGCGAGTTGTGACCTGGCCTCATCCGACAGCGGCGTTTGCTCTAGTACATCGGCGTCTTCGAGATCGCCGACTGCAAGATGATCCGCGCCAAACGTATCCTTGTCGAAGAACGTGGCCCGACGAAGGCCCAGCGAATCGTACAGTTCCTGATCGAACGCTGTGTAGAAAGTCTTTGTGTCGACGCCGAGCTCGCGAAGGAGTTGTTTGGCGACTTCCGGATAACCACCGGGCGCCTCCAGGGACTGCGTACCGCCATAGCCGATGATCAGTCGATCATCGATCTCGAACTCATTGCGCTTTGCGTGCCCGCCGAAGTCATCGTGGTTGTCGAGCACGAGAATGCGGGCATTCCTATCGACGTCGCGTTGATAGAAATACGCTGCACAGAGACCGCTGATACCAGCACCGACGACGACCAGGTCATAGTACTCATCAATGTCGTCGCCCGACCAGCGCTTGCCCTGGACGGTCGCGTGAGCGATCTCGAATGATCCGGGATGGGAGCCACGCATGCCGGTCAGCTCCGGCGGATAGTAGCGGCTCCGCGGCGCTTCGACGCCTGCCTTCGAACACGACGCCAGTGGCAGTAATGAAGCGCCAATAGCGATACTCGCACCGTTCAGGAAATCCCGGCGTGAGATCGCCGTACTCATGCCAAGCTTGCGATCGCTTTTATTGAGTCGACGCAAGGATCAACAGGCCATGAGTCGTCTGCGAATACGAACGGTTGGTCTATAGCAACATCAGGCTAGAACTCGTACCCGAAGCGTATGCCAGACGTCCTTGGCCGCGATGGACCAAACAAATGCTGCGCATAGATCGAAACCGGGTCCGCCGCGTCCGCGTAGTTGCCGTCGTACCAGATTTCGTCAAAGACGTTTTCCATATACGCGCTGACACTCCATTTGTCCGTCCTGTACCCGACGACCAGGTCAGTCTGGTTCAATGCAGGGACATTCTGGTAAATGACATCGGGACTCGGCCAGTCACCGCGATAGTCCTCTTCCCAGCTCCATGCCAGGTTACCGAAGACCTCCCCTTTGCCGGCCGGGAACGCCGAGTTCAGCACCGCGAAAGCAGTCCATTCAGGCGCCCACGGGATCGAGTTACCTTCACAAGCATCGGGGTCGCCAGTGATGAATTCACCCTCTCCGCAAAATGCCTGGACGTTAGTAGCATCCGACGTAAAGTACGAAAGGCCGAGGCGGAAATTGAAGTTCTCTGAAATCGCGGTATTTGCGTCAACCTCGAACCCCCTGCCATCGACCTCACCGACATTGTCGACGATCGTTCGCGGACCTTCGCCGAAGATGGCTTGAAGGTCTTCATATTCATACTTAAATATATTCACGCTAAGCTGAGTACGGCCGCCAGTGATCGTACCCTTGTACCCAACCTCATACGAAGTCACAGTCTCGGGGCCGAAGTCGCCAGGCCGATCAGTGGCGGGGTCGCCGACACATAGACCGAACGGCAGTTCGCAGTCTGCGCCGACCCTGGATTCGATGTTGAAACTACCGAAGCCACCGGGCTTGTACCCCGTCGTAACGCTGCCAAAAAATAGCGTCGTGTCGTTTGGTCGCCAGTTGGCGACGACACGCCAGGTCACATCATCCCAATCCTGCTTGTCTACCAACGCGCCGTTTGGCGTCGAGAATCCAGTCTGAACTTTGTAGGCCAACTGTGAGCCGTTCGGATCACCCAGAACCTGTTGCGAGAACTCCTTCTCATCGTAGCTGTAACGCAGCCCGACACTGACATCGAATGTCTCGTTAACCTCGTAGCTGAGATCGACGTAGGTCGAATAGCCACTGTACTTGCCGATGATGCGGTTGCGATCGTTAATCAGTCCGTCTGCTGACGGAGTGAAGGTACAACCCTGAAAATAATAACTAAGCAAGTAGTCGCAGTAATACGTGTTTCCGTAATAGGAGTCGAGATAGTTGTAGTAATCGAACCTATCCTGGCAGGTGTTGAACCAGTAGCCGAGACAGTAGACGTCTTCCTCCTGCTGCCCAAGGAAGAGTGTGTCGATGTCTTCCTCGTAGAAAGAAACGCCCGCATACCAACTCAGCGGCCCGTCCGATTTAGACGTTAGCCGGAATTCCTGCTCTAAGTAATCGCCCTCTTGGGCCTGGCCGTAATTAAAGAGGACCAGTGGCGTAGCATCGTAATCTTCGACGTATTGGTATTCGTGATCTTTGTATCCGGTCAGCGACGTAAATGTCGCCCAGTCCATCTCGTAATCGATCTGCAGACCAACGTGAAAGATCTCTGAATCATCGACGCTGTCGAGGGAATTGTCGTTATTGACGTCTCGCAAGCTCGATGGCACTTCGATCGGAACACCGCCATTTATTCGCGTCTGGTTAACCTGGTACTGGAAGCCTTCCCCGGTTGCACGATAAACAGTGCCGTTCTGCTCGCTATCTTCGTACTCCACGAACAGGTCAGCCGTTAACTTGTCCGTTTGATATCGGGTGGAGACCCTGAGCGCATCCTTATTTCCCCCAATCAAGTCCGGGCCGCCCGCCAGGTTCTTGACGTAACCATCCTCTTCGGAATGGTAGCCAGAAACACGGACTGCGAAATTGTCAGATACCGGGACGTTATAGGCTCCCTCGAAAACCAGGACGCCGCGTTCGCCGCCGTCAAGCTCCATGTACCCCCCGGCTCCCTCGAGGTCTGCCTTGGCGGTGATGACATTAATCGCGCCACTGATGGAATTGCGGCCAAACAGAAAGCCCTGTGGCCCGCGAAGAACCTCGGAGCGCTCGACGTCATAAAGGCTCGAAACCGCCGAGCCGTTCCGGCCCTGGTACAGCCCGTTTTTGTACAAGCTGACCGACGGGTCGCCGCCATTGCCGAAATCGATAGTGCGAATGCCCCGCACACTGACAAAGTCGAGGAAGCTGTCTTTGCTGTTGCCGGTGATGCCCGGCGTAAACGCGATCAGGTCTTTCACGTCATTCAGATTGACGGCACGGATATACTCGCCGGACATGGCCGTAATTGCCAAAGGCACATCCATCACTGATTCGGCGCGCTTGGTCGCTGTCACTGTAATTTCTTCGAGGTCAAGATTCTGGGCGAGCAACGGCCCTGGCGCGACGCTGGCGATGAGTGCGACAGAGACTGCCTGCGCCAGTACCGATTTTTCCGGTTTGAAAAAACCCGTGTCACCCGGTGTTTGAGTTAGATTCGCACGCGTTCCAAACTTCACTTTCTTGGCTGCCATGGTGTCCCCCAGCGTTGTCCACTGCCGCTTGAATAGCCCTGCTAGGCTATTCCAATGATTTTTCTCACACTACGCCCCACAGGATTTACAACAATCCTCGCCTATAGGTCGAATAAAACGTATCTGGTCAATAACGCCCGGCTCAGCAATCTTCAATTGGCACGCCCTCTTCCTGAAGCGTTTCTCGCATGACGCCGAGCTGCTTTTCGTAACGTAACCACCGACCGATCGATCGTGTGTGGGCCGGCTGTCGGACCTGTACCGCGCTCGCCGTGGTTACGGCCGTAGCTTGCTTATGGAAATTCAGGCAATCATCTTCCCACGGTAATTCCAGAAATTCAATGAGCGCCCGGGCGTTAGGTTCAAGGTCGCGAGCGGTATCTTCATAGGCGATATCGAAAAAACGTTCCGAGAAACGCTCCCGCCAAAGCGCCATAAGATGGTAATAACGGGCATGATGACGCGCCATTTCAGCCTGGTCATAGGAATGCGGATAGGCGTCGGCAAACAGTTGCTTGAAACTCGCGAAGCAGGCGTCCATCGGATTGCGTGTCAGGTGGATGATCTTTGCCCCGGGGAGCGCCTTTAGAATTAGCGGCAAATACAGGTAGTTCGGCGGCAGCTTGTCCACGAAACGCGGCAGCGAGCCGCGCATCTTTGCGGTGGTTGCCATATAGGCTTTGCCAAGACGCTCGCCGTCTACTCTTGCGGCCAGGCCCGCCAGCTTCGCCGAAAACCGGGTCGGCTCGCGATAGTCCGACAATCTTCTCACGCAGGTGCCGAACTGCTTGAGTTCACCGGCTGAATGTACCTGTGAATGACTGGTGATGATTCGCTCGACCAGGGTTGTGCCGGTCCTGGGTTGCCCAATTACGAAAATCGGGGACCGATCGTCATGCCCTGTCGAATCTTCTTCCAGCCAATCGCGAGTAAATACCTTGCCAAAGGCATGGAACATCTCGATCTCTGATTGCTCGTCGAAATCGATCGTGCTGCGGCGCGCCTTCGCACCACGGTCAAAAGCCTCGAAAGCCTTTTTCCATTCCTCCAGATCCTCAAGCTCCTTGCCAAGACCGTAGTTCAGGAAGGCGAGCGCGCGCGGATTCCGGTCTTCCCGCTGCACCATGCGTTCCAATTGTTCGACGTGATCCCGATTCTTCGCTTTGCGAACATTTGACAGGACCCAGTTGGCCTGGGGGTTTTCTGGCTGATACCCGAGAACCTTCCCTAGCACCGCCTCCGCATCATCCAGTTTGCCGAGAAACATATGATTGCTGGCCTGGTTCACGAGAAACGGCACACTCTCCGGGTCCTTGCGAACCGCCTTGTCGATCCATACCGATGCTTCGTACTGATCGCCAAGCAACCCATAGATGCCACCAATAAGGTCGAGAACGACCGGATTGCCATCGTTGTGTTTGACGGCGTTTACCAGCGCTTTATCAGCGCGACCCGGCTGCCCGGCAAGCATAAATAGCCTGGCCAACTGTGCCCATGCGGCACCATGGTTATTCTGCAATTTCGTGACTGACCCGAACGCACTGACAGCGGTCCAGTTCTGTTTGAGCTCGGTGGCAATCAATCCGACAAGAAAATGCGCTTCGACGAGATCCGGCTTGGCGCCCAATAAGCGCTTGCAGCGCTCAGACGCTTCGTGCGGTCGACCCGAAGCAAGCAGCGAATAGCCTTCTCTGAGCGTGTCCTGCATCCACGCCGCTACCTTGACATTTGATCGGCCAGCCATCAGGCAAACATACGCGTATCCGGACGCACAATGCCACTAATTCTTTCTGCTTCAGGCGAGACATCCGGGGATTATTTTGTATACTCGGATGTCGGCATGAGGAGCGCCAATGCAAGCCAGCAAGTTTGTAGAAAGCTATTTCGACGCGTGGAATCACGCCGACCCGGAGGGTGTCGCGGACCACCTCGCCCCTGGTGGCGTATACCGGGATATACCGGAGAAC
>CAYTTZ010000152.1:0-7241 GCA_964440945.1 uncultured Woeseiaceae bacterium | reverse complement strand
TCGACTACACGCACAACCCGGGCGAAGGTGCCTTCTACGGTCCCAAACTCGAGTTCGTTCTGCGGGATGCTATCGGCCGCGACTGGCAGTGCGGCACGTTGCAGGTGGATCTCAACATGCCAGGCCGCCTCGGGGCGACCTACATCGGCGAGGACGGCAACAAACACGTACCCGTCATGCTGCACCGCGCGATATTCGGCTCCCTCGAGCGATTCATGGCAATCCTGATCGAGCACCACGCCGGTAATCTGCCGCTGTGGCTGGCGCCGGTGCAGGTCAAGGTCCTGACGATAACGTCGGACGCTGACGAGTATGCTGACGAGATCGCGGCAGTGCTTCGTGCGGCCGGGATTCGCGCGGAGACGGATCTTCGCAACGAGAAGATCGCCTACAAGGTTCGTGAACACAGCGTTGCAAAAATCCCGGTGCAATTCGCAGTGGGCCAACGGGAGCTTGAGAGCCGCAGCGTAGCGGTGCGTCGCCTGGGCTCCAAAAAGCAGCAGGTCCTGTCCCTCGACGACGCCATTGCAGGCCTGAAAACCGAAATCGCCAGCCGCGGACTGAGCGGCTAGACGCAGCTAGCAAGCAACGTTAGCGGCACGCGCCGGGAGGCGGCTGCCGCGAGCCTCACGGCGCCCGGCGCCCGGTTCGCGGTCCCGCGGATGCAAACGTGACGCGATATCCACTTTACCTGTGCGCCGCGTCACAGATTCGAAAATCTGTCCCCAGCTAGCGACAAATACCCTGTGAGGCAGAGATATACTCCTTCGACGCAAGGATGGCGTGCGATTGTACATAAGACATTAGGAGCAGGCGAAGTGCCTCTGGACGAATTCAAAACCCAAATTCTGTTACTGCATAGCGTGCAGAGCACTCTGGACAATCTCAGTTCCGGGTTCGGCGACGGCTATACAGTGCACTGTGCAACCAGTGGTAGTGAAGCCCTGAATACACTGGTCGACACGCCGATCAACGTTATCGTTTCAGCACAAAAACTCCCGGGAATGAGCGGCCTTGAGGCGCTGCGTGAAGCCAAGAAACGCTCCCCGGACACCATCGGAATCCTGCTCGCCGAAAACGAGGACAAGGGCCTCGAAGCCATGGTTGGCGACAAGGAAGTTTTCCAGATTGTGCGCGGTGACGTAACGGGCGACTCGATTTCGAAGCTGGTAGAGAACGCTACGCAACAGATGCGCCTCATGGCATTGGCTAACTCCGCAAACGACGCCGCTGCCAACGTGGACGAGCCGGCTGCCGAACACATCATCATGGAGACCTCTGAAAACGGCTCGACGATTATCAGCGACGGCACCGGTCGCATGCCCGCTCTCGATCCTACGAAGGTTTCGGCGGCCTCTGCAGTAGGCTCCCACTCGGTCGATCTGTTGGTACTTACCAAGGACGACGAGTTCCTCGAGACCATCAAGGAATCATCCCGCGGTACGCATGGTGTTCACTACGCCGGCACACTGGCGCAGGCGGACCAGATAATTCGCAAGCAAAAAGTCGGCGTTGCCGTCGTCGATGCGGCTATGGTCGGTGAGAAAATTGAACAATTGACCGCGCATCTACGCAAAGGATCACCACGACTGGTTTCTATCGTCGCTGGCCGCCGGGACGACGGCGAAATGATGATGGACCTTATCAATCGCAGCAAAGTCTACCGCTTCCTTTTGAAGCCGGTATCTCCGGGTCGCGCAAGGCTGGCGGTTGAGGCGTCCGTCAAACATCACCTGGAAGCGCCTGACGCGGCATTCAAGATAAAGGGATCAGCGGCGCAGCCCGCTGCCACTCCGCCGAAGCCGCACGCGGCTCCTGCTGCCAAACCGGAGCCTAAGCCGAAACCGAAAGCCAAGGCCGAGCCAGTTACTCCCGCTGGTGACGATGAGGTCAAGGCGTCGACGGGAACGTATTTGAACGATCCGCCGCTTGGCCCAAGCAAATTACCGGAAGGCGAATCCCCTAACGATGACGCTTTATCCAGCGCGTTTGGCGATGAGGAATCAAGTTTCACCGAGACGGTAACCGGCCTGTTCGCAACGGTTAGCAAAAAGTTCTCAACGCAAGGGGACGACGACGAATCGCCCAAGCCAGTACCAGCCAGCGAAGAATCGACACCGGCAATCGACTCCGAATATGCCGCTGCATCCTCAGGCAGTTCAATGCTCCAGGACCCCAAGATTCTGGGGATCGGCGCGGCCGCAATTGTCGTCGTTGCCGGAGTACTGTTCTGGCTGATGAGCGGATCCGGTGAAACCGGCGATTCCCCAGCGCCTGTTGCTGAAACGTCTGGCGTTACAGAAGGCGAGAGCGAGCCGGCTGCGGACGGTTCCGGCACTGGCATAGAAGTAGGTGACGTTACCCAACAGATAACACAGGCGATCGCTGACGCCGAAAGCGCTTTGCTCGAATCCCGCGTTGACGATGCAAGCGCCGCGCTGGAGCTGCTCGGTCAGGTTGATCCTCGCAACGAGCGCCTGCCTTTTCTTACCGCGCAACTGGCGCAGATTCAATTGCGGTCCTATCTTGTCGACGCGCGGACGGCGATTCGTGAGAGTCGCTTCGAAGACGCGACGAACGCGCTCGCAGCCGCACGCTCCCTCGACCTGCCAGACAGCACTGAGATTGGTGCTGTAGAACTGGAACTGAGTACTGCGCAGGACGCACAGCAGGCAGAGGACGTTCTGGCACTCGCCAATGCTCGACTGGAAGATGGCGACCTGCTCGATCCGCCGAACGACAACGCGCGTTACTACTTTCAACTGGCGCTGTCGAGGGATTCGGAAAGCGCGGCTGCTCGACAAGGTCTTGGCGTAATCGCCAGCAAGCTTGCAATGCAGGCCCGCACTGCAACGGACAACGGCAAGCTCGATGACGCTGAGGCGCTGCTGGCTGAATCCAACGCGCTGGACCCGAATAACAGCGAACTGGCAGCTGCGATTACGGCCCTGGCTGACAAGCGTACAGCCATTGCCGCTGAGCGGCGCGATGCTGAAGCGCAACGTCTCGCTGCGACCGAGAAGCGCGCCGCTGACGCACGTGCTGCAGCCGAACGTGAAGCCGAACAACAAAGCGCGGCTGCGGCGGCCGCCGTAGCGCCCGCTGAAGCGCCCGCTGAAGAACCTGCCACAGTCGCGGACGAGCCACCGCTAATAGAGGCCGCTTCGCTGGCCGATGAACAGCCAGTGGTTAACAACAACGAGATCGCAAGCAGTGACGCAGGCGCACAGGCTGTAGCGGATACGCCGGTGGCAACTGCAAGCCAGGCGCCGAGGTCTGTGAGGGAATTGAACCGTACCAAGTACGTTGCTCCGAAATACCCGCGGGCCGCACAGCGCCGCAACCTGTCCGGATGGGTTGACATTGTCTTCACGGTGGACGCGATGGGTCTGGTCAAGAATGTCCAGGCACGCGATTCTGAACCCGGCGAGACCTTTGTAGCTGCCGCAACTCGTGCAGTTGAAAAATGGGAATTCGAGCCTGTCGTCGAGAACGGGCGGGCCGTCGAGAGACGTGTTGGTGTGCGAATGATGTTTGCCCTCGAGTAGCCCCTTATTCATGCGCCGCAGGCACGCCGAGTAAAAAATCCTTTCCAAACTGGATCAGGATTGAGAATCCCGCTAATCTAAGCGGGATTTTTCTTGGCAAAAATTGTGTCACCAGAAACCAATAACAACAACGGGCAACCGCCCCGCAAGCAGCAGCGACGCAGCATCGTTACGCAAAACAAGTTGCTGGATGCCGCTATTGAGGCATTTTCGGAGAATGGCTTCAACGGCACGTCGACGCGCGATATCGCGGAACGCGCCGGTGTTCACCACCCATTGATAACTTACCACTTCAAGAACAAAGACCAGTTGTGGCGGGCCGCGGCCGACAGGGTGTTTCGCAACTTCAGGAAATCGTTGTCCGGGGCCTTCGAGAATTATTCCGGTAGCTGCCCGAAAGCGCGCATGTCATCGATCATTCGCGAATACGTTTACTATGCAAAGCGGCAGCCCGCCATGCACAAGGTCGTCGTTCACGAAGCGCATTTTCCGAATGAACGCCTGGATTGGCTGATCGACACGCACCTGAAACCTCTCTTCGAGCCGGTATTCGCCTTGATCGAGGAACTGCAGGGAATGGGCGTCGCACCGGCCGGCAACGCGAGACTGCTTTTCAACATGATCCGCCTCTCGTCCGGCGGGCTGTTGGCACTTGGCAACGAACTCAAGGGATCCAGTGACATAGACGTCGAATCTCCGGATACGCTGGATGAGATCGCTGACATGATAGTAGCTGTCTTCCTTCCGGGCGAGGTCGGCAACCGGGACTGACCGGCACAAATCCGCCACCGACCGGCACGGCGGGACCGATTGCGACATTACGATGGCGGGCACCCCGACGTCGTAAAAAGGTAGTCGCGGCGTTGAGCGTCGCCGCGTGACGAAACGCTGTGTGTTCGCTGGCCGTTGCCTGGTCGTTCAGCTTCCCGGTCGGCACGCGTACAGGTACAGCATCTCCATGGCAATATGGCTGGCCGCTAGCGCTGTAATCTCACCTACGTCATAGGCGGGTGCGACTTCGACCACATCCATACCGATAACATTGATGCCCTTTAATCCGCGCAGGATCGACATGGCCTGGTGACTCGTCAATCCTCCGCACACCGGCGTACCTGTGCCCGGCGCATAACTCGGGTCGAGACAGTCGATATCGAAAGTTACGTAAACAGGCCTGTCCCCAAGGACCTTGCGAGCAGCCTCGACAACAGCATCGACGCCACGCTCGTGAACCCAGGGCGCATCGAGTACGTTAAAGCCCATTGTATCGGGGTTGGTCGTGCGCAAACCGATTTGCACCGATGTAGCGGGGTCAACAATGCCGTACTTTGCAGCCCAGTAAAACATCGTGCCATGGTCGATACGATCATTCTCATCAGCCCAGGTGTCGCTATGCGCATCAAAGTGCAACAGGGACAGAGGCGCACCGTGCTTTTGCGCGTGGGCTTTGAGTATCGGATAGGTGACGAAATGGTCGCCGCCCAGGCTTAGCAGCCCCGGGCCTTCGTTGATGATATTGAAGACATGCGCCTCGATCTCATCGGGCACATTTTCGGGCCGTCCGAAATCGAACATGCAATCACCGACGTCGGCGACTGCCAGTTTGTCGAACGGATCGAACTCCATACCGTAGGACTTTTCCCATGCCATTATCGAAGAGGCACTGCGAATGCTGCGTGGCCCGAATCGAGCGCCCGGCCGATTCGTAGTTGCCGTATCCAGCGGTATACCGGTAACCGCTACATCGACACCGGCAAGATCCCGGGTGTATTTGCGACGCATGAACGAAGTAATGCCCGCGTACGTTGGCTCCGGCGTGGTGCCGTACAGACTTTCGCGTGTGATGGCATAGTCGTTACTGTGCTTGTCCAAAGTCTATCTCCTATTGCTCGGCATCAGTTCGACAGCGCTTTCTGCAACCGATCCAGAGCTACGCCGGCCTTTTCGATCAGTTCGTCAGCCTCGGCGTAGCTGAGCACGAATGGCGGCGCACAAATGACGGTGTCGCCGACGGCGCGCATGCAAACACCCTCCTGCATCAGCAGGTCGCGGAAAGTCCCGCCGGCCTCCTGGCCTTCGTCGAAGCGGTCGAGTGGCTCTTTGGTCTTCACCAGTTCGAAAGCACCCATCAAACCTACCATGCGGGTGTCTCCGACCAAGGGGTGTTCACCGAGCGCACGCCACTTCTCCTGCAGATAGGGGCCTATGTCGGTCTTGATTCGCTCGACCAGGTTTTCTTCCTGCAACAGCCTGATATTGGCAATGGCTACAGCGCAGGCGACAGGATGGCCCGAATACGTGTAGCCGTGAAAGAACTCACCGCCCTTTTCGATCAACAAATCGGCAACGCGATCGCTGACGAAGACGCCGCCCAGCGGCAGGTATCCGGAAGTCACACCTTTGGCGAATGTCATAAAGTCCGGCGTGGTCCCAAAGTAGTCGGCGCCGAACCATTCGCCCAGCCTTCCGAAGCCGCAAATCACCTCGTCGGAAATAAGCAGGATTCCGTACTCATCGCAGATGCGCTGAACCTCCGGCCAGTAGCTCTCTGGCGGGACAATCACACCGCCGGCGCCCTGGATCGGTTCGCCGATGAACGCGGCGACTTTCTCAGGACCGACTTCCTTGATCTTGGCTTCGATTGCTCGCGCTGCCGCCAGGCCGAATTCATGCGGTGACAGGCTTTGGTCACTACCGAACCAGTACGGTTGATCGACGTGCACGATGCCCGGAATCGGCAGCCCGCTCTGCTTGTGCATGGGCTTCATTCCGCCCAGGCTGGCGGCCGCAACTGTCGAACCGTGATACGCGTTGTGGCGACTGATGATCGTATGGCGATCAGGCTGCCCCATCAGGTCCCAGTAGGTGCGCACCATGCGGATGATCGTGTCGTTGGATTCAGAGCCGGAACCCGCGAAAAACACGCGGTTGAATTGCGGCGGGCTTAGCTTCTGCAGGACAGAAGCGAGTTCGATGGATGGTGGGTGCGCGCATTGAAAGAAATTATTGTAGTACGGTAGTTCCTGCATCTGCTCGGTTGCAGCGTCGACCAACTCCTGTCGACCGTATCCTGCATTCACACACCACAGTCCCGACATGCCGTCGAGTATCTTGTTGCCATCGGCGTCATAAATATAGACACCCTCGGCGCGTGTAATGATGCGCGAACGTTTCTTGTGCAGGCTCTTGTGATCCGTAAACGGATGCAAGTGGTGTTCTTTGTCGAGTTCCTGCCAATCCCCACGGGACCGTTTTTCAATAGCTGCCATGACTCACCTCGGGCAGGCCGACGCCTGCTGCGTTGATGTTGATTTTCTAATTCTAGCTGTACGTTTGACCGTCGTCCGCTCGAGGACCACATGCTGAAACATCAGGTCACGGGCACAGCCGCAAAAACAATTGATCAGAGATTCCCTAGACGTTGAACATTAGAATCTCGCGCTCATAGGGCGTGATGATTTCCTGGAATTCCCGGTACTCGTCGTCTTTCATCGCGGTGTACAAAGTCACGAATTCGTCACCGAGCATGCTACGCATCGCATTGCTGGCGCGCATGGCTTCAATCGCAGAATAAATGTGGCGATGGAGTTCAACGTCCTTGCCGTAAGCGCTACCAACAATCGCCTCGCTCGGCTTCAATCCCTCGACCATGCCGAGATAACCACAAGCAAGTGAAGCCGCAATAACGAGGTAGGG
>CAYTTZ010000151.1:1488-7280 GCA_964440945.1 uncultured Woeseiaceae bacterium | reverse complement strand
TGGGGCCGCTCCTACAAGACTCTTTGAGCCGTGCGGCGGGGTCGCGGCCTGGGGCCGCTCCTACAAAACCCTTTAAGGCGTGCGGCAGGGTCGCATTGTCCCCTTTATGGGGAGGCCGCTCCTGCAGCTTTCCCATCGCGCTCCGGAAACTACCGTCAACCGAGGTACCAGAGCGCCAGCAGGCCCGTAATGCTCATGGTAATCGTGTACGGCAGCGCCATGATCACCATCTTGCCGTACGACAGTCTGATCAGCGGTGCCAGGGCCGAGGTGAGCAGAAACAGGAACGCGGCCTGACCGTTCGGCGTCGCAACGCTCGGGATATTGGTACCGGTGTTGATCGCGACCGCCAGCGCATCGAACTGATCGCGCGTCAGGCTGCCAGCCTTGAACATCTCTTCGACCTCGCCAATGTAGACGGTGGCGACGAAGACGTTGTCGCTGATCATCGAGAGAAAACCATTTGCCAGATAGAACAGCGCCTGCTGGGTCTTGCCGTCATAGGTCATGACCCAGTGAATCACGGGCGAAAACAAGCCCTGTTCATGAATCACTGCAACGATCGCGAAGAAGACCACCAGCAACGCCGTGAATGGCAACGCCTCTTCGAACGCATGGCCAATACGATGTTCTTCCGTAATGCCGTTGAATGCCGTGGCCAGCACGATGACCAGCAGGCCCACGACGCCCGGTTCCGCCAGGTGAAGTCCAAGCGCGATGATCAGGATGAGTGCGACAATAGCCTGCACGATGATCGCGGCCTTCTGATGACGTGTGCGCTTGGCGGTCATGGCGTTGTCGTACTCTTCGAGCACCGCACGCACCTTTGGCGACAGCTGTGCCCCGTAACCGAACGACTTGGTTAGTTCAAGCATTGCGCAGGTGATCAGACCAACGACGAGCACGGGCATCGAGATGTGCGCCATGCGCAGGAAAAACTCGACGAACTCCCAGTCCATGACTTCGGCAATAAGCAGGTTCTGCGGCTCCCCCACCAGGGTTGTCACGCCGCCCAGCGCCGTGCCGACCGCACCGTGCATCATCAGGCTTCGCAGGAATGCCCGAAAACCCTCGAGGTCTTCATGATGTAGTTCGACAACCTCGTCATCCGTCGAGGGATCATGATCGTGGTCGAACTTCTTGCCGGAGGCGACCTTGTGATAAACGCCGTAAAAGCCGGCCGCTACGGTGATGATGACCGCGGTCACAGTCAGCGCGTCAAGAAATGCCGAGAGAAACGCAGACGTGAACGAGAACAGCAGCGACAGCAGGACCTTTGAACGCACACCGAGCAGGATCTTGGTGAACGAATACAGCAGCATCTCGCGCAGGAAGTAGATACCCGCCACCATGAACATCAGCAGCATGATGACCGGGAAATTGGTTTCCGCCTCGTGGAACACCATCTCGGGCGAGGCCAGCCCCAGAACAATCGCTTCCACGGCCAGCAAGCCACCGGGCTGCAGCGGGTAGCACTTCAGCGCCATGGCCAGCGTAAAGATGAACTCGAGGACCAGCACCCAGCCCGCGATGAACGGATCGTAGACAACCATGATCGGATTCAGGATCAGGAAACCGACGATCGTGAGCTTGTACCAGCTCGGCGAGTTGCCGAGGAAGTTCTGTCGCAGGGCGTCTGTCATCGTGTGGGCCATGGACGATTTATCCTTTTTTTATTTCTGCGCGATTCTTATTCGGCGCGCTATGGCGAACGGTCGATTCTAGTCAAAATCCCACACGCACGCACCGGATTCGCGGATTTTCTCCAGCAAAGCGTTGTGAGCCGCCACTTCCTCGTCACTCGCATGCTGCACGATGAGATCGAGTTTCGAGGCCACGCCGCTTGCCGCCGCTTCCCTCACGCCCGCCTGGTCGCGGCCAGCAGCCGCTCCTGTCGTCGTTTCCTCCTCGAGCAGCAGTGCCGTCTGGCCGCCCGTCATCGCCAGGTAGACGTTCGCCAGCAGCTCGGAGTCGATCAGCGCGCCATGCACATCGCGTTTCGAGGCGTCGACTTCGTAGCGCTTGCAGAGCGCATCCAGGCTGTTGCGTTGCCCCGGATGAATCTCGCGTGCCAGGGTCAGGGTGTCCAGCACGGTCGCATGCGCTTCGATCTTCGGCTGCGAGTGCTTCATCAGCCGCAATTCGTGATCAAGGAAGCCGATGTCGAAGGAAGCATTGTGAATGATCAGCTCGGCGTCTTTCAGGAACTCCAGCAGGTCGTCAACGATCTCCGGAAAGCGCGGCTCGTTCTCGAGGTCCTTGCGGCTGATGCCGTGCACTGCCTCGGCGCCCTGGTCGATATCCCGATCGGGATTCAGGAAGCGATGAAACTCGCGGCCGCTCAGCCGGCGATCGACGAGCTCGAGGCAACCGATCTCGATGATGCGATGGCCATGCGAGGTGGAAAGGCCGGTGGTTTCTGTGTCGAGTACGACTTGTCTCATGTCCTTCCCGTTTTGTTTTTGTTGTCGATGCAGGTCGCGCAGTCGCGGCCAAGCATTGTCCCCGTATAGGGAGGCCGCTCCTACAGATTCATTTCAACGCTCTCGCAGGGTCGCGCGCCAGCGCGCGCTCCTACGGGAGTCTATCGAAAATCGGCGCCAAGTTTAGGTTAGCTCGTCGACACCCCGATTTGCCAGCGCATCGGCCATTTCGTTGCCCTCGTTGCCATTGTGCCCCTTAACCCACTTCCACTCGATCTCATGGCGCACCACCGCCTCGTCGAGCGCCTGCCAGAGGTCCTTGTTCTTCACAGGCTTCTTCGCCGCCGTCTTCCAGCCACGCTTCTTCCAGTTCGGCATCCATTCGTTGATGCCGTCCATGACGTACTTGGAGTCGGTGTGCAGGATGACCTCGCGCGAACCCTTCAGCGCATTGAGCGCCTCGATGGCCGCGGTGAGCTCCATGCGATTGTTGGTCGTCTCAGGGTCGCCGCCGTGCATCGTTTTGGTGCGACTGCCGGCAATGAGCAAAGCGCCCCAACCGCCCGGGCCCGGGTTTCCTCGACAGGCCCCATCGGTGTAAATCTCAACTGTTTTCAAAACGGATTCGCGATACTCGTGTGGATGGTTCGGCCAGCCCGGCAACCACCTTGGGCTGGCTCCGCCAGAGCGGTCGCACCCGCGTCAGGGTGCTGACTCGTTTCTGCGCGACGAGCATATAGCAAGCCGCAAATTCCGGCCACCAGGCCTGGCCACGACGTTCCCACTTGCCGGAAGCGCCAGGCTTGTTGCCCGGCAACGGCCAGTGGAAGAAATACCGCGACACCGTCTGGATACGCATGTCGAGAAGCTGCAGCCAGTCGCGCAGGCGGCGGTCCGAAATCAGGTGATCGGCGCCCGGCGGCATGCCGGCACCCGGTATCAACCGGCGCAGGCCCCACAGTCCGGCCGGCTTGAAGCCCAGGATCACGAGGTGCCCGCTCGAGCGCAGAACCCGATCGACCTCGCGCAGGATGGCATGTGGCCGATCGCTGTAATCCAGTGTGTGCGGCAGCAGGATGGCGTCCTGCGAGTCGGTTTCGACCGGCAGCCTGTGCAGCTCTGCGATCGCGCACGGCCCACCCTCGGCCGTCTCACCGATGAGGCCGCAGCGCTGGGTGCGCGTGAAACGCAGAAAAGTGCGGTTATCGCCCCACATACCGAGCTGCAGGCAGTGCTCGCCGAAGATGCCATCGAGGACCTCCTCGACAACCCTCGACTCTCGCAGTAGCAGGGCTTCGCCCAGCGGCGTCGTCAGCCAATCCTGCGATTTGTGTGAACGATCCCCTTGCACAACCGGATTCCCTAAGTACGATAGCTCGATGTATTACATAAGCCTGTCTTCATTTCCCCGATTATTGCAGAGATTTAAGCCCTTGCGCGGCACCTGCATCACCTTTTTGTGCCTTGCCGGGCTGTTGGCCGGTGGCCCGGCAGCCGCAAACCTCTGGATGCTGGGGCCCATGACGAGCGCCCAGAGCGACTCAGCAGCCTCGTCAGACGCTGAGGCAATCGCCGAGACCGCCGATGTGCTGGACAAGCTGCGTGCCGGCTTCAACCTCACCTACGAGGAGAATGCGCGCACGGCAGCCGAGCTAAAGTGGTTCGCCAGGCACCCGGACTACCTGAACCGCGTATTCACGCGCGCGCAGCGCTACATGCCCCACATCGCCGCCGAGCTCGAGCGCCGCGGCATGCCGCTCGAGCTGGCGCTGCTACCCATCGTCGAAAGCGCTTACGACCCGTTTGCTTACTCGCACGGCCGCGCGGCGGGACTCTGGCAGATGATCCCCGGCACCGCAAAACGCTTCGGCATCAAACAAAACTGGTGGTATGACGGCCGCCGCGATGTCGTCGACTCGACACGCGCCGCGCTGGACTACCTGCAACACCTCGAAGGCCTGAACGACGGAAACTGGCTGAACGCCATCGCTTCCTACAACTCCGGCGAAGGCAACGTGCTGCGCGCGGCACGCAAGAACCGCAAAGCGAACAAGTCCATCGACTTCTGGTACCTGAAGCTGCCGAGAGAAACGAGCATGTACGTGCCCAAGCTTCTCGCGCTGGTCGAGATCGTCGCCAATCCCGAGAAGTATAATCTCACCTTGCCTGTTGTTGCGGATGAGCAGCAGTTCAGGGTCGCCGACATTGGCAGCCAGCTCGACCTCGCGCTCGCCGCCGAACTCGCCGGCGTTGACGTAGACACCGTGTATCAATACAACCCGGGCTACAACCGCTGGTCGACCGACCCGTCGGGTCCGCACCAGTTGGTCATGCCCATTGACGTGGCCGATCAATTTGTCGCCGCGCTTGATGCCGTACCTGCCGCAGACCGCGTGCGCTGGAAACGTCACAAAGTAAAAGAAGGCGAAGCCATTTCGCAGATCGCCGAGAAATACAACACCACGGTTTCCGCATTGCGAGCCGCAAACAATCTGCGCGGCAACACGATACGCGCCGGTCACCACCTGATGATCCCGGTCGCGACCAAACCGCTCAGCACTTACAGCAAGAGCGCCGCTGCGCGGCTTGCCAAGACCCAGAACCGGCAGCGCGCAGGCAGCCGTGTCGAACACGTTGTACGTAGCGGCGAGAGTTTCTGGACGATCTCGCGGCGCTACAAGATCACGCATCGCCAGCTGGCAGCGTGGAACGGCATGGCGCCCGGCGACACGCTGTCGGTTGGACGCAAGCTGGTGGTCTGGACGAATGCGGACGTTAACGACTCGCCGCGCATGTCCCCTACTACCGCACTTGGCAACACCACGCGCAAGCTTCGCTACACCGTCCGAAATGGCGATTCGCTGTATCTCATCGCGAGTCGTTTTCGTGTGTCGATCGCGCAGCTCGCGCGCTGGAACAAGATCGACACCAGCAAGATCCTGCGGCCGGGACAGAAGCTCACCATGTACGTGGACGTGACGGCGCAGAGTAGTTGATCGGGTCGCGACCGTGGGGTCGCTCCTACAGAAAAGACACGTCGGACTGCGTCGACATCAAACAGACACCCCGTAGGAGCGCGCCCTAGCGCGCGAAGCGCAGCGGCAGCCGTCAGGCTGCCTGATGTCTCAGACTGCGCCGACGTCAAACAAACACGACGAAGTAGCACGCCCCGGCCCGCTCCTACAAATCGCTGCCGCGACCTGGGGGTCGCTCCTACAATGTTTTGATTCTCTCGGGCGTGGTCTGCGTGCCTGTTCTGTGGGAGCGGCCATTGAGCGCGTCCCGAAAGCAGCCTGACGGCTGCCGCTGCGCTTCGCGACCTGGGGGTCGCTCCTACAATGTTTTGATTCTCTCGGGCGTGGTCTGCGT
>CAYTTZ010000151.1:0-1388 GCA_964440945.1 uncultured Woeseiaceae bacterium | reverse complement strand
GCAGCCTGACGGCTGCCGCTGCGCTTCGCGACCTGGGGGTCGCTCCTACAATGTTCTAATTCACTCCGACGTAATCTGCATACCTGTCCTATGAGAGCGGCCATTGGCCGCGACCAAAAAGCAGCCTGACGGCTGCCGCTACGCTTCGCGACCTGAGGGTCGCTCCTGCAGGAGCGCCGAGCAAATATTTTCAGGTAAGATACGCCGCAGCATCCCCAATAATGATAAGGAAATAACATGGGCTTCATGGCTGGCAAGAAGGCACTGATAGTCGGTGTCGCAAGTGATCGATCCATCGCATCCGGTATCGCGGAAGCCTTTGCCCGCGAAGGTTGCGAGATTGCGTTCACCTACCAGAACGACAAGCTGAAAAGCCGCGTCGAAAAGCTCGCCAACCGTCTTGGGCAAAACACCGACCTGCTGTTCCCCTGCGACGTCAGCTCGGATGCAGAAATCGACGCCGTGTTCGAGGGCCTCGGTAAACACTGGGACAGTCTCGACATCCTGGTGCACTCGGTTGGCTTCGCGCCGCGCGAACAGCTCGCCGGTGGCTTCGTGGAGTCCGTCACCCGTGAGGGCTTTGCGATTTCACATGATATTTCTGCCTACAGCCTGGCGGCACTGGTCAAGGCCGGCCTGCCGATGATGGAGGGCCGTGACGGCGCGGTCCTGACAATGACTTACAACGCGGCCACCCAGGTCGTACCGAATTACAACGTGATGGGCCTCGCGAAGGCGAGCCTCGAGTCCTGTATGCGCTTCCTTGCCGCGGACCTGGGCCCGAAGGGCATTCGCGTCAATGCGATCTCCGCTGGCGCTGTGAAGACGCTGGCGGCGGCAGGCATCGGCGGCTTCCGCAAGATGCTGAGCTATGCTGAGAACGCGGCGCCGTTGAAGCGCACGGTAACCATCGACGAGATCGGCAACACCGCCGCATTCCTGTGTTCCGACCTGGCCTCCGGTATCACAGGCGAGACCACATTCGTCGATGCCGGCGTCAACATCATGGGCATGGTCTTCGACGAAGACTAGAAACCGGGGTCGAACCGAGGTTTTGAGTCCGGCACCGCGAATATCTGCGTCAAACCGACGTTTCAACGAAACCTCGGTTCGACCCCGGTTTTTTCTGACCCCGGTATTTTTAAAACCTCGGTTCGACCCCGGTTTTTTTGCGCGTTTGTATTTATGCGTGCGCTCATGGATCATGGTTGAATCTAGTCGGCGCAGACGCGCCTAAGTGGAGCGCGTTATGACGACGACCACCAAAATACTGATCTGGATGGCCGCGGGGTTACTGCTAGGCAGCTTGATCAACACGTTTGCGTCTGACGTGGCGTTTATCCAGGACTACTTCGTCAACGGCCTGTTTCACGTGGTCGGCACGATGT
>CAYTTZ010000150.1:0-7360 GCA_964440945.1 uncultured Woeseiaceae bacterium | reverse complement strand
GCCGGAACCCAGCCCAGGCTGTTGACGATGACGAGCGCGACGAAGCCCACAAGAAACCACGGCAACAAGGGCGCGTTGCCCGAATCCGCGGATCGGCGACGGTGCATTACCAGCGAGATTGTAATGACGACCGGCACCAGGCAAGCAACGCGCATGAGTTTCACGAGCGTGGAGATCTCACCGGTTTGGTCGGAGATGATATAACCGGCTCCGACTACCTGCGCGACGTCATGGATCGTCGCCCCGAGAAAAATGCCTGCGGTTGCGTTGTCATACCCGAGGAACGTTACAAGTACAGGGTAAAAAACCATCGCAAGCGTGCTAAGCGCGGTAACGCCGGCAACGGTCAAAATTGTGTTGCGTTCATGATCTTTGTGCGACGGCAGTACCGACGCGATCGCAAGCGCCGCGGACGCGCCGCAGATCGCAACCGCGCCTGCCGAAAGGATGGATTGGTCGCCTTTCAAGCCAAAGGCACGCCCGATGAGCCCGCCAATCAGAATAGTCGCCACGACACTCGCCGCGATCAGGGCCGCCACGGGCCAGCCGAGCTCCATCACGTGGCCTGTCGTAACGCGCAAACCGAGTAGCGCGACTCCAAACCGGAGGATATTGCGGCTTGCAAAACGAATGCCGCTCGCAAAACGTTCGTCCTCCGTCAGAAAGTTGAACGCCATTCCGAATAACAGGGCATACAACATCGCAGGACCACCAAGCCGGTCACTCACGAATCTCACGGCAAGTGCGATGGTCGCACTCAGAAGCAGGCCGGGCATCGCAGCCCGCGCCAAATCAATCGTCCTGGTCATTGAAAATCTCTTATGTGGGCCTCTTGTTTTCTTGCCTGATCGGTGTTTTCGCCACGATATCATGCCGGTGACCGAAGCCGAAAAAAAAGCGCGCCACCGGGATGTTAAGCCGCACAAAGCCAGGAGTACTTTCTTGGGGTGCGTGCGCGTCCTTCGTCCTGGCATCGTCCGTCCTGGCGATTGTCGGGGCGGTCAGCAATATGCGAATTATTGTTTTATGCTTGCAATAATTGTCTCTTCTGTTGACTACAGTATCGGAGCATGTCGTGAATTTTAAGAAACGTGGCATTCATGAGCTTTACAAGGCCGATCCGCTGCAAGCCGACCAGGTTTTGTGGGGTCGGCAAAGCAATCCGGTTACTCGACGCGGCTTCCTGACCAAAAGCAGCATGGCTGCGATGTCTGTAGCCGTTGGCGCGAGCATCCCGTTCGCGCACCTGATGCCCGCCGGGCTCATTCCGGCGGCGCTGGCACAGACGGAAGTACCGTTTGAAATCCCCGGCAAGGAAGGCCTGGTTATTCTCAACGACCGGCCCGTGAACGCCGAAACCCCGGCACACCTTCTCGACGACAAGGTTACGCCCGCGAAACACCTGTTCGTTCGAAATAACGGCACACCGCCGGATACCACCAGCATTGACGTCGATGCGTGGCAGCTGACGTTCGGTGGTGAATCGGTGGCGCGCGAAGTCACACTCACAATTGCGGATCTCAAGAAGCAGTTCATTCATTACACGTACCAGCTGCAGCTCGAATGCGGCGGTAACGGTCGCAGCGAGTTTCTACCCCCCGCCTCGGGCAACCAGTGGTCGATCGGCGCGATCGGCTGCCCGGAATGGACCGGTGTAAGGCTCAAGGACGTGCTCGACTTTGTCGGCATTAAGGAAGACGCTGTTTATGTCGCTTACTACGGTGCGGACAGGCACCTGAGCGGCGACAGGGCCAAAGTGCCGATCTCGCGTGGCGTACCCGTCGCCAAAGCGCTCGAGGACGAGACGCTGATCGCCTGGGCGATGAACGGCGAAGATATTCCGCCGATGAACGGTTATCCGCTGCGATTCGTCTGTGCCGGATGGCCAGGCTCCGTCAGCGGCAAATGGCTCAACAAGATCGTCGTGCGCAACCAGGTTCATGACGGTCCGAAAATGACCGGCACCTCGTACCGCGTACCCTGCAAATCTGTAGCGCCCGGCACAACGCTCCCTGATGACGAAATGTGCATTATCGAATCGATGCCGGTGAAGTCGCTTATTACCTTTCCGAAATCCGGTATTGAGCATGCGAACGGCACCTCACTGTCGCTACGCGGCCATGCCTGGGCCGGCGATCTCGCAATCAGCGAAGTGCATGTATCAACAGACTTCGGTGCAACGTGGCAGGAGGCAACTCTCGAGTCAGCCGCCAATCGCTTCGCGTGGCAGCACTGGAACGCCGATGTGGCTTTCCCCGAGATCGGCTACTACGAAATCTGGGCGAAAGCGACGGATAGCGAGCGTCGCTCACAACCGATGGTGCTGCCGGGCTGGAATCCGAAAGGCTACCTGAACAACGCCTGCCACAGAATCGCCGTTCAGGTCGTTTAATGCGCTACGCAGTCACAGCGCTGGTGTTCTTGTCGCTGCTGATGCTCTCGGCATGCAGCAAAGAACCGGTCGCGGAAACGACGCAGGCTGTCGAGAAGACACCCGTTGAAGAGTCGCCCGTCGCCGTCAGTGAAACTACCGTACAGATAGACCCGGTAACCGGCTTCAAGATGAACGGCGACTGGGAACTGGTGCGGGCTCACTGCACCGGCTGCCATTCTTCCAGGCTGGTTACCCAGCAGCGTGGTACCGCGCAGCAATGGCTGGCAATGATTCGCTGGATGCAAAAGAAACAGAATTTGTGGCAGTTCGACGCAACGACCGAGAACAGGATCATCACGTATCTCTCGGAAAACTATCCGCCAGACGAAGCCCGTCGGCGCGCAGCGATCCCGCATGAACTGATGCCGCCGAACCCCTATTCAACCGTAAACTAACGACAGGTCAGACCCATGCTAGTAAGCCCAGCCGATGTCGTCGCGCGCGCGAAAGCGACGATCAAGGAATGCACTGTTTCCGAAGCAAAGCAGTTCCTCACGCCGAGCACATTGCTTATAGATATTCGTGAGGACGCTGAATACTGCCGTGGCCATATTCCCGGCTCCGTGTTGTCCCCGAGGGGTCTGCTGGAATTCGAGATACACGCGCTTGTGGAACGCACACGAGCCTCTTCTGACGTCGTCCCCGAGGAACGCGAAATCGTTCTTTACTGTGGCACCGGAGGACGCTCCGCACTGGCGGCCAAGACTCTTACCGACATGGGCTATCGCAACGCGCAGTCGATGGACGGCGGTATCGTCGCCTGGGCGGAGGCAGGTTTTCCCGTCGCCATGCCCGCCTGAAACCTGTCAGTCGCCAGTGCCTCCGGCATCGATACAGGCCAGGTCCTCAGCGAGGATAACGTCACCGTCGTAAGCACGGCGGACCAGCACAACGTTCTTATCCAGCTCGCGCAGACTACGTGCCATGAAGTGACTGAGAACCAGCTGTTTCGGGTTAGCGCTGCCCGCGACCTCGCCAACTATGCCGGGTAGCGCGTGCAGGCGGCTGGCGACCCCTGTTGCCGTCTCCGGAATCACAAGATGCATGACCAGGATCGTTGCGTTTGCTGCAAACTCGGCGAACGCAGGGTCACTGCCATTTTGATCGCTCGCAAATACGATCGAGCTATTCCCGGCGACAACCTTGAACGCGACCGCGGGCACGATACCGTGCGGCACCTGCATTGCCTCCACTGTCAGAGCGTCGCTCCCGTAGACCAGGACCGGCTCACCCGCCGCGATTTCTTTGGCAACGAGCATCGGCCGTCCACCCGTGCCATCAAGAAATCCGGCCAGGTAACCGTACGCGCCTGACTCGGCATCGAGCATGCTCCGAAGCCAGGCCCTGGCTCCTGGAAACGGTCCATCGGCAGCGGGCCCGGCAAGGTGTAGCGGTCGCATGCGCGAAGAGAAGCTGCCGGACTTCAATAACGCCGGGAAATCCGCCGAGTGATCGGTATGAAAATGACTGAGACCCACGAAATCGAGGTCCTCGAAGCGCGCGCCGGACTCACCGAAACGCAGGAAAGCACCGCCGCCAGCGTCAATCAGTACGCGGGCGACGCCATCGACCCAGACGAGATAGCTGGACGATGCACGCCCGTCATCGGCGATCGGGCCGCCGGAGCCCAGCACCTGTAGCGTGACGCCTTCCCCCGGCGGGCACGCCTCGTCGGACTTGGCGCACGCACTGACCAGTAGCAGCGCGGCGGCACAAAACAGAATCGGGCGGGACAGGATCATTTTGAATACCTCGAAATTCATTCGGGCCGCTTAGCTGGCTCGGTCGGATGCTCAAGCTCGACCCGCAACAATGTTAGCTCATCACCGGATACGACCTGCGTCCGAAAGTCGCCACAGGCAGCACAGAGTAGCTTGTTCGCCGCTACTGTCGACTCACTGTTGCACTGGGTGCAGCGCACCACGACTTCGGCAGTCTCTATTATCAGCTCTGCATTCTCCGCAACTGTGTTAGCCGTCGCAAGCGGGTAGGAATGCCGCAGCAGCTCAGGCTCAACGCCGGAAAGCGGGCCGATTCTCAGGGTGATCTGAGTGACCTCCCGTGCGCTGTGTTCGCGCGCAATAGCCTCGACCTGCTGCAGCAGGGAAAGGCAAACGGAGAGTTCGTGCATCAGCGACTCCGCAAGCCGGTAAGCAGCTCGCGACGGCTCAATGTGCGTTCGGTTCGCGGGCGCAAGAACAGCTCCGTCAAGCCCTGATGTCCGACTTCGCGTGCCGTGGCTTGATCGGGCAGCTCCGCAACGCTCGAAGACAGTACGGCCGTCAGATAGGTGCCGAGCTCCTGGTCGCGGCTGAGCGTGAATTCGACAGGGCCGGACGGAAAGTCGATTTTCGAGGTATCGCCCTGCGCGCTGTCGCCCCACTCGTCGTTTGCAGGCAACAGCACCAGGTTCATGAACCATGGCGTGATGAGCACGCCGACCTGATGACCGTCGAAATCACGAAAGCCGATGCCCTCCACATCGATCCTGGTATTGACGATCGGCAGGTCCCGCATGTGCTCGTTGTAGATCATCTGGAAGTGCCGGACCAGCTTGGCGACAGTGTCGGCCTTCAAATTGTCTGGGTCCTGCATGGTGGCACTCCGCTGCGGCTTCTCTGTAATCGGTCCATTCCTTCGACAAAAACAGCTCGCCGCGTTAAGGCGCAAGGCTTGATGGTCGCAAGCAACAAAGCGCTTCAGGAACGCGCATGCTGCGCCGCCGAGAGCCGCTGAAAAATAGTGGCTCCTACGTAGCACCTCTTCAGGCGCTGTAGAGACGGACAGTTATCCGGCGCCTTGCTACCCGCCCCGTCAACATCGGTAGATTCCAGTATACCGGAGCAGGTTTTGTCGTATTAGGATCGCCTAATAAATAGGGCTTTGAAGTGTCTGCAAAAACAAAAACTATCGCAGTCGTTGGCATCGGTAACAGCCTTCTCACAGATGATGGCGCCGGTATTCATGCGCTTGAGCGCTTCGCCGACAACAATTCCGACGACGACGTCATCTGTATAGACGGCGGCACGGTCGGTCTCGCACTGCTGGATAGACTATCGAGCCTCGACGGCCTCGTCGTTCTCGACGCAATGAAGCTGAAGCTAAAACCCGGAACGGTCACCGTTCTCACGGGCGAAGACATGGACGCCCACCTTCTTAGTCAGAACGGCAGCGTTCACGAGGTTGGACTCTCTGATTTGATGGATGCGCTGCGTCTGCGTGGCGACCTTCCCGAGCAGCGGGCGATCGTCGGTATCGAGCCCGAGGAGATGGGCTGGGGCACCTGGCCGACACCGGCCGTTGCAGCCACGCTGCCCGAAGCCTGCGGCAAAGCGCGCAAGCTGATTGAAGGCTGGCGCACGGCGAAACCAATGGATGCCGTCGCATGAGCCTGGTAGACGAAATTCCAGTCCAGGTTCAGGCAATGTATGGCAACGTGCGGCCTATTCTCTTCGAAGTCCTGCACGCGGTCGACAAGCTGCTGGACGACGACACATCAACCACTATCGATCTCGCCGGCCTGCCCTTCGGCCCGGGCGAACTCGATCACCTGGAAGAAGCGCTCGGCCAGGGCGAACTCGTCGCACAGCTCGACGCGCTGGGGAACAGTCGCATCCGCGAAACAGCGTATCCCGGTGTCTGGTGGATTGAACATAGAAACGTCAATGACGAAGTCGTCGGTCGCTATCTCGAGGTGACACGGCTTCCGGAAATACTTTGCTCACAGGACGCGGACATTGGTGCCGGTCGTTCACGTCTGGGGGAAATGTTCGAATAAGCAAGCGGGAGGAAGACAGCATGAAATACAGACCGACCGTCGGAGAGATTCTGCAAGCCAAGGGTGTATCGAGGCGCGGATTTCTAAAATATTGTGCGACAACTGCTTCACTGTTGGCGCTTCCGCCCAGCATGATCCCGCGTATCGCAGAGGCGATTGAGAATGCGCGACGTCCATCGGTCATCTGGCTGTCGTTTCAGGAATGCACCGGGTGTACGGAATCTCTGACGCGCTCCGCGTCGCCGACTGTCGAAGGCCTGATCTTCGACGCTATCTCGCTCGACTATCACCACACGCTGCAAGCCGCGTCCGGTGAACAGGCCGAGGCCGCCAGACACGCCGCCATGGAAGAGAACGACGGTAACTACCTCGTTCTGGTCGATGGTTCGATTCCGATGGGCAATCCGGGCTTTTCGACGATTGCCGGCATAAGCAATGTCGACATGCTCATGGATACAGTCAAAGGTGCTGCCGCCGTTGTAGCAATTGGCTCTTGTGCTGCATTTGGCGGCCTTCCCGGCGCGGACCCGAATCCGACGGGCGCCGTATCAGTGAGTGATCTCGTCAAAGACAAACCGGTCGTCAACGTACCGGGATGCCCGCCGATTCCGATGGTCATGACCGCCGTGTTGACGCAGTTCCTGACCTTCGGCCAGATACCGGAACTCGACAAACACGGCCGACCGCTGGCGTTCTACGGCAACACGATTCACGACCGTTGCTACCGACGACCGTTCTACGAGCAGGGCAAGTTTGCCGAGACCTTCGATGACGAAGGCGCGAAAGCCGGCTGGTGTCTCTACAAGCTCGGCTGCAAAGGCCCGACTACCTACAACGCCTGTGCAACGGTCAAGTGGAACCAGGGCACGAGTTTCCCGATCGAGTCGGGACACCCCTGCCTGGGTTGCTCAGAACCGAGGTTCTGGGACAAGGGCGGCTTCTATCAACCACTGTCAACCGGCCACTTCGGTAGTGGCGCAACCGTTGGCGGCGCAGCCGCGGCCGGTGTCGCACTCGGTGTAGTCGCAGCCGCCGCCGGGCGCCGTCGCAAAAACAAGTACACAAAGGAGGCATGATATGGACCTTCTCGAATTTGCCAGGGGCTCGGCACTTCGTTCACCGGTGGCGAGTACTATTTCATAGACACG
>CAYTTZ010000149.1:0-7707 GCA_964440945.1 uncultured Woeseiaceae bacterium | reverse complement strand
CCTGGCCGAACACCACATAGAAGAGCTATCCTTTCATCGCCCGCTTGCCGATACGTATCTCCGACTGCGCGGCTCCAGGTTTGTCGACGAGGTAGATCCTGGCTTTGCCGAGATCGGGAAACTCGTTGAGCTCGACCGTTTCGACCGCCGCTCCTTCCCACTCGGCGAATACGCCCAGCTTCTCGACAATCGCTTTCTGCGACTGGTCGCTGACAACTACGACGCTGGCAATTCGTGGCGAATAATGATCCGCGTAAAAGGCCTTGACGTCGTCCAGCGTCAGAGTGCTTACCGTTTCCTCAGTGCCGGTGTTCAGGTAGGAAAAACTGTTGTCCTTGCCGAACAATATCAACTGGTAAACAACTTCCGCCGTTGTCGCCGCCTGGGTCTTACTTTGTCGAATCGCCTGCAGGGTCTGCGCTTTGACCCGTGCGAAGTCCTCTTCACTAAAGGCGGGCTGCAGCAGTCGCTCGGCCGCGATCGACAGCGTTGCATCAAGGTTCTCGCTGAGACTGCGAACCGTCAATATTGTCTCGTTGTTACCCGCGGCAAATCGCACGGACCCACCAAGCTTCTGCAATTCGTTGCTCAGCGCTTCATTGCTGCGCTCGGTCGTCGATTCGTTCAGCATGGCGGCCGTTAGCGCGGCAAGACCCAGCTTCTCCAGCGGCTCACTGCGCTGACCGGCCTCGAGTCGAAGTTGTATCGCAGCCGTAGGTGTTTCCGAGTTCAAGGCGCCCAGTATTTCGATGCCGTTGTCGAGCTCAGCACGCCAGATTTCGGGCAGGATGATGCTCGGGTTTTCGCCGGGCGGTGGGATCACGCTACGGTCGAAGTCGTCGGTCGCCGGACGAAAACCGAGGTCGCTTTCGCTGACCGACTCATAGTCCGGTAGCTGCCGTTGGTACCGCGACCAGTTGTCTTCTCTTGCGACCATCGAAGCTTGCCCCGGCGGCACGATGCTCATTACGACAGCCGGCTTATCTTTTATGTACTGGCTATACACGCGCATTACATCTTTCTTGGTGACGTTTTCGTAACGTGCAATGTCGTCGTTCGTAAAGTTGGGGTTGCCCGTATAGGTCTCGTGCGAGGCAAGTCTGCTGACCTTGCCCGATACGCTCTCGAGACTGTAAATCATGCCCGAGACAATACTCATCTTGACGCGCTCAAGGTCGTCATCGAGCACACCACGTGCTTCAAATTCTTCCAATGAGTCTCTCGCTATTTTTTCGAGATCCGCCAGTGTCTTACCGGATGCCGGATTGGGCAGTGCAAGAACTGTGAATGTACAGGACAACTCGCCACACTCATGGTTTGACGACGCCTGCACGGCCAGGCCGTTCTTCACCATGTTTTTGTAAAGCAGCGACGTTTCGCCCTGCCCAAGGATGAACATCAGTACATCGAGCGGCGCCTCGTCCTCGTGGTAGAGATGCACCGTCGGATACGCCATATACAGCAGCGGCAATGCGACGTTGTCTTCCATCGACAGGTACCGGTCTGCATCGAGTGATACGGCCGGTTTCAAAGGGTTGCTTACTTCCGGCCCGCGCGGAATAGACCCAAAGTATTTGTCGATCCATGCCAGGGTCTGTGCCTCGTCAAGCCGGCCACCGATTGTCAACGTCGCGTTGTTCGGCCCATACCAGCGAAGGAAAAATTCCTTGAGATCATTAACGTCGACACGATTCAGGTCTTCGATATAACCGATCGTTAGCCAGGAGTACGGGTGGCCCTCCGGGTACAACGCCTCATTCACCCGCTCGCGCAGGAGACCATAGGGCCGGTTGTCGTAATTTTGACCGCGCTCGTTCTTGACAGTCTCGCGTTGCACCTCGAACTTGTCCTGCGTAACCGCATCGAGAAAGAAACCCATGCGGTCTGCTTCCAGCCAGAGCACCTTTTCAAGCTGGTTGGCGGGCACCGTCTCGAAGTAGTTCGTTCGATCCGTGTTGGTTGAACCGTTCAGGGTGCCGCCCGATTCCGAAATAATCTTGAAGTGCTGTTCGTCGGCGACGTTTTCCGAGCCCTGGAACATCATGTGCTCGAAAAAATGCGCAAAACCGGACTTTCCGATCTCCTCGCGGCCTGAGCCCACGTGGAGCGTCACATCGACGTGCACGAGCGGATCGGATTGATCCTGGTGCAGGACAACCGTCAGCCCGTTATCCAGTTCGTATTTCTTGTAGGGTATGACGATACCGTCACCCGAGCTTGCCGCAACGCTCTCGATCAACGTCACCGAGTCAGGCAGTGGCGGGGCCTCGCTCGTTGTCGGTTCACTGGACTGCTGGCAGGCTGCCAAAGCGAAAAGGAGTGCGACCGCGAAGGTCGATAATTTCAGGAAGCGCATGTTTGGGTCCCGCAGCTATTTCGGGGAATTATGAAGTATATGGGACCGTGGTCAACAGACAGGGTTCACCTGGGGCTGGCACGCACAGCCAATTCGGCTTCTCGGGCAGATTTGCTGTCCTGATTCGGTCGATTCCTCGGTTGGGCGGCAGCGTCGCTGCCTCGTCACTGCTTCGCAGTTCCGCCTGTCGGTCGACTATGTCGACCTCCGATCGTTCGTCACCCCTGCGGGGCGCCTTTGGCGTCCAAATCGGCGAAGCCGAATTGTCGCGACTCGGTCTACCCGGGCCGCCTGTTTTCACTTCTGCCGTTATACAGGGTAGGCACACCCGCCAGGTTGAGGCCCAGGCGCTACCGGGTTCTCAGCAATGTGACGACGGTCAATGCCGATAATCGCAGAGGACCTAGAATACTCGGAATATTCGATTCTGCACCGCGGACGGTGCCGGGGCTCGTTAGATGCTAAAGATCCTGGGTTTTGCATTCCTGGTCCTCATTGGACTGGTTGTCGCCTTCTTCACCTGGCTGTTTTTCAAAGTGAAAGGCGGGATGGAACAGGCGGCACGCGTTTCAGCCATTGAAGAGGGCATGAACACACCGACTATCGTCCTCGAACCGACCGAGCGTCCTTCGTTCGCGCAGCCTGAGGCCGTTGCCGAATTGGTGGAGCAGGTTGTTGGGTTGGGTGCGACAACCTGCGGCAACTACGACGCTCCTACGGTGGACATACGGATGTGTGCCTTCAGGCTGGAGACACCACCGGTCTACGTCGTTGTCTACGACCATGACCAGGTCGACCCCTGGATAGACGTCGTGCTGCGTTTCAACCAGGATAGTTCGTTCACGGCATCGACAGCGCCGGAGTTCTCAAGGGGCGCGCCACGCCACCCGGACGATGAGATAATGTACTTCGCTCCTGGCACGGCACCAGGTGTCCTGGTGCAAGCGGCAGCCGAGCGCGCAAACGGTGAAGTCACTTTGCCGGCGACGCATGAAGCGTTTAAGGCCTCCTTCGAGGAAGCGGCCGAAAAGTCTACCAAGTACATCCAGACGCAGACTGTCAGCCAGAAGTGGCTTTCATCGATAGCGGAAGACGCGGGCGTAGAGCTCATGGGTGACGAGGCTGCGCAGATAAATTTCGGGCGCGAATCAGAGCAGGTGATGCAGACGGAGAACGCCTGTTTCAAAAGCCTTGCGGAGAGTGGCGAATTCACCGCGGCACAATGGAACGATATGCGCGACCGCCTGGTAGTTGTCTGGGACGACATGCCAGGCGAGTACGTATCGGGAATTTTCTACAGTCATGTCGACATACCCGATGAACTCGACTCGGCCGTCGACGCACTGGAGGAAGGCCACGGTCGCGCCCGTGAGCGTGTCGCACAGCTAAATGCCGAGCTTACGGATGAGAAACGCCTGATCCTCGTAGGAACCGTTTCGTCGCCGGTAGCAGCAGACATCTACCGCGATCAGTTCCCTCTGGTCTGACTGGCAACAATCGCAAGCTACGTACGCCATGTGTGAGACCCGCGTGAATGAGCGGCGCACCGCTACGCACAGTGCCGCGAATCAGGCAACGGACGTACCGATACCTTATTGGTAAGTGGTGATGCCAAGGTTGAATGCCCAATCTGAGTGCAAGGCATTCGTTGCCTGCACAAAAATAGGGCAAGCAACGGCTTCGATCCCACGTTCGTCGTTGTCGGGGCTACCACTGACAGACTCAACTGGTTGGCATAGATATTGCTCTGCAGTATCTACAGCATCACCAGAACCTGGTTCAGGGCGCATCAATGTCCGTGGCAGAAAATCACAGTTTGCACGAAGCCTGTGACAGGCAGGCACAGCGCCGTGTTACGCGCGTCTTATTCAGACACGAAACTGTCAAAACCCTGGTGCACAATGCCAGTCGTCATCTCACAAGATATTTCAAACAGGAGCCACACGATGCCGGCCAATAGCCGTTCCACAAGATCATCCAGCAAAGCCAGTAAGAAGGCCGCGAAGAAAGCCACCGGGAATGCTGCCAGGAAGGCCACCAAGAAGGCCACCAAGAAGATAGAGAAGAAGATAGAGAAGAAGGTAGACAAGAAAGTCGCGAAGAAAGCCGCTAAGAAGGCGGCAAAGAAGGTTCCAATAAAGGCCACCAAGAAGGTAGACAAGAAAAAGGCCAGGCGCCGGCAGGGCTCCCGGAAAGAAATTAGCGGAGTGTCTGCAGAGGCACGCAGCGAGATGATTGAAAAGGCGGCGTACCTTCGCGCAGAAAAGCGCGACTTCCAGAACGGTGATCCTGTGGCGGACTGGTTATCTTGCGAGAAAGAGGTTGACGCTCTTCTGTCGAAAGCTGCGCCCTGACAACCATCGCGACTTCCTGTCAGTTTTGGTTGAAAATCCGCGTGTTTCGCAAGTTGGCTCATCTTCTGCGGCTTTAAGTCGCAGCGCACGATGTAGAAACGGTCCAAAGTAGACGGTGACTCTCTTATCGGCTGCTTCACTCAAGCAAAAAACAACGACTTAGCGTATTAACGTCAAGACGTTGTTAGCTGCTGAAAGGGCCGAGTGCCAACGCGCAGCCAAAATCACTACACTCCCAGGTAGCGCAATTGAGGAGCGTCACCTGTGGCGCCGGAATACTTGGGGGGGGCAGGGCTATGCACAGACGAATATTTTGCAAGACCACACTGGCGGCCGCGGTTGCGGCGGCGATTCCGGGATGTGGACAGGACGTCGCGCCTTGGCTAACGGATGGCGGCAGCCTGATACAGGCGGTTTCTTCCGTTGGAGACGAAATCTCGATTGAGACAGCGGCAGTAGGCGAGCTGGCCGACAGTCTTGCCGGCCGTCTGTACCTGCAGGACGACGAAGGCTATGCGGCTGCGAAGCGTGTCTGGAACGGAATGTTCGATCACAAGCAGCCCTCCATGGTCGTGCAATGCACGAGTACAGCGGATGTTGTCAACGCGGTCAATTTCGCACGTGACCGCAATCTGCTCGTTTCAGTGAAGGGCGGTGGTCACAGCTATCCCGGCAAGTGCACCTCCGACGGCGGCATGATGATCGACTTGTCGCAAATACAGGCGGTCGATGTTGACGTCGATGGAATGAGTGCTCGCGTGGGCGGTGGTGCGTTACTCGGGCACGTCGACGGTGCGACATTACCGCATAACCTGATAACCACGACCGGTACGGTTTCGCATACGGGCGTTGGCGGTTTCACGCTTGGCGGCGGCATGGGGCGTACCGACCGCGTGACCGGGCTTGCGATCGATAATCTGCTGGCGGCAACGGTCGTAACCGCGAGCGGCGACGTGATTCGTGCGAGCGAGGAAGAAAACACCGACCTGCTTTGGGGTTTACGCGGTGGTGGCGGCAACTTCGGCGTCGTAACCGAATTCGTTTTTCGCCTGCACCCGTTCAACCCGACGGTTTATGGTGGTGACCTGATTTACTCACTAGACAAGGACTTCCTCGAGTTTTACGCCGAACTGCTCGATACGGCACCTGACGAGGCGAACATCGAACCGTTTTTTGCGCCGGGCGAGGACGGCAAGATGATTGCGATCGCCGGCGTCACCTGGGATGGTGACCACCGGGCGGGCGAAAAGGCGCTCGCGCCAATGTTGGCGTTTCCTGGGTTGAAAGCTGGAGCGCTGGGGCCGCTGTCTTACCACCAGATTCAGACGCAGTGGGACGAGCTTTCTGCGCACGGCGCACAGAATTATCTGAAGTCCGGGTTCTTGAATGAGCTCACTCCGGAGGTCATCGAGATCATGGTGGACTTTGCCAACCGCGGTACGACGGCTTCATGGTTCCAGCATCTCGGCGGCGCGATCTCACGGGTGGCTCCTGACGCTACCGCTTTTGCGCATCGCAATGTCGCGGTCAATTTCGGTATTCAGTATGCGTCGACGGATCCGGCTCAGAACGACATCGGTATCGCAGCCGTGCGCGAATTTTACGATGCGCTCGCGCCCCATATGGCCGGTTTCTATACCAATCTCAACGAGGATACTGAGAAGAAGATTTGGGGCAATTATGGGCCAAATTACCCAAGGCTGGTCGATCTCAAGAACCAGTACGATCCGACTAACCTGTTCCGGCTCAACGCTAATATCAGACCGACTGTTTAGTTCGCCCGTTTTCAACCGACAGCGGTTTGAAGATCACGAGCGGGGCGTGAGCCTTGCGTGACTGAGTGGTGCATCGTTATGCGCGCTCAGGCAGCGGATCGCGGCAGTTCGATTTGCACCCGGTCATAAAGCCACAGGTCCGCTAGGTACAAGCCAGAATTGTCATGCTGCCGCCCTCCCGACATTATGGGTACGTGGCCTTGAAGGCCCTGAGATGGCGAGAGGATGATCAACTGCAAAAAAACCTACCTGGCCGAAAGCAAGAGTCTCGGATTTAACCTCGCGGGCGTTAATCGCGGCGTGGGCACGTATCAGGCGTTGCTGCCGTGGGTATCCGAAATTAGCCAGTTTGCAGCGATCCAACATCTTTGCCCGGCCGGGCAGACCGCAAGTACCAAGGGTGGCGAAGAGTGCAGACGGGCACATCCTCGGCACGGCTACTCTTCTCCGGAGGTGTTTTGGGCTATCCCAAACAAACTGGAGGCAAATAACGATGAACGCTATCACCAAAAAGTGGTCTGGAAGCGACCCCCCGAACGCAGTTTCCAAAAGAGTACATTGGGTGTTTTGGGGCGCAGTAACGGGACTGATTGCCGGGTTGGCAACTTTATTCGCGACGAGCACGGCTTACGGGGCAATGACAGGGCTCGGGGCAGTGGATTGCGTGGTCCTGGGTTCAGTCATGACAGTAATGCTCAGCCAGCCGGCCGGGCTTGCCGGGCTGTCGGTAGGCGCGCTCTGCGGTGGAGCGTGCGCCTTTGTCGCTCACTTCGCGCATCACTCGCCGAGCACAAGCTAGTGGCCTCGCACTTTAATATCAGGTCAGCGGCTGCGATTCCGCCCGAAGGCACCCTCAAGATGCCTTGTGCCCACGATACAGTTAGCAGCCAGCCAGCGATCTCTACCTAAGTCCTGCGTAGAGCAGCGGTGTATTGCCATGCGCCGCGCGAGAAACTACAAACCGAACGTCTCGTAAACTGTCCCAGATAATCCGCCTTAGCAATTCTTCCCGCGTGTGCGAATCCGCGTGTCGGCGTTCTCCGCGCAAATCGCTTTTTCCGATTCTTACCGCTCCGGCTACGCTGCCCTGGTTTGCTTCGCCGATCGATCCGCCGCTGGTTCTGTCGATTTTGCTCGCCAGCCTGTACGATTGATACAGATATCAATTCACTGTTGCCCAAGGGGTCACCAATGTTGAAACTGACAACACACCGCCTGTATT
>CAYTTZ010000148.1:0-7768 GCA_964440945.1 uncultured Woeseiaceae bacterium | reverse complement strand
ATAGTAGCGATCGAAGTGTGTGTGGCAGCCCTGCATCAGCGAGGACTGCGCGGTGCTGATCGCACTGTCCAGGTTCTTGGACTGTGGGCCGGCACAGGACGGTGCATTCGACGCACAAGAAGCAAGCACGATGCAGCTCGCAATGAGCCCTGCAAGGATGCGTAGCGGTTTTCCATAGGCGATTGTGTTCACTCAAATTCTCCTTGCTGAACGACTTATTGTTCGAGCGGGCTGCGGTAAGCCTGCTCGACACTGCCGGGTGGGGGGCCGGCGACCAGCGCCTGGCCCTCTTCGTCACCGAACAGGATGGACTTCACACCACCAACCACTTCAATCATCTCGGGCGTGATGATGCCGAACGACTGGTTCAGTTGTTCCATCAACGTCGCGCGGGCGATTTCCTGGCGCGTGCGCTGAATGAGCATGCTGGTCTCCTCCATGTCGAGGTAAATGTCCGACGCCAGTACCGCAAGCGACTGGTCACCCTTGGCGCCGGACGTAGCGACCAGTTGATAATATTGTTTGAAGCGTTCACTCAGCCGCATGCCGGAACGACCGCGCAGGGTGGGGGACGCTTTCGTCGCGGCGCTGTCGGCTTTGCCACCGATCAGCGTTTCCTGCAATGCCCAGGGTGTCATCTTCCTGCCGAGCTCATTGCGCAGGCTCTTCTCCAGGCTCAGGCGCGTGTTATTCACGGTGTGTTCCATGTCTGGCAGGCGTTCCTCCATGATTGTCAGCATGTCGAGGTAGCTGGCTCCGAGCTGGCGGGCCAGGCGCTGACAACCCGCGTCATCTTCCGCGCCGTCGCACTTGCTCTCCGTGTAAAGCTCCTGCTGCTGGTCGAGTCGTCCGATGACTTCCTGCAACCCGGTTTCCATATCGCGCGCAACGTTGCCGGTCTGCCGCAGATCCTCGACGACGGTCGTCGGGAAGAGGCGGATTGTCGGTGTATTGGCTTCTGCGATACCGTTTGCCAGTGTTGCGAGGAGGGCTAGCAGTGCTGGATAGATAACTGGGCTGGTCGTTCGCATATCGCGATCCTCACATTCTGGTTACTGGCTTCGGGGGTGTGGGTGTTGAAGACGTACGCTAACCGTGAGTCAATGAACGCAACCTGAACGCGGTCTTTTGCCGGTTTTCGTGAACCCCATCACAGGTCGAATGGTGCGATTGGACAATATCCGTACATTTCCCTATTGCACATCGGAATGCGAATCATTATCATTTCACAAATCATCAGGAAGCTGGCCGAAAACCCAGTATTTATAGGCAGTTATGGCAGTCAACGGCAACACGCTCGCAACGCTGAAGAAGGGCCAGAAGGGCATCATCCAGTGCGTTGACGCAGTCGATCCACAGGTGCAACGCCTGATGGTTCTGGGCTTGGTAGAGGGCGCCGAAGTGGAGCACGCGAGCTCTGCGATTGGCGGCGATCCCATGGAGTTTCGCCTGTTTGGCTGCGGTATTTCTTTGCGACAGGAACACGCAAAGTACTTCAAAGTTTCACCTGTAGCGGCTGGTGACTAAGCGCTCAGAAATCCGAATCCCTGCCAATGAGATCAACGTTGCCGGACACATAGATGCCAGCATCGCGGTCGTTGGTAATCCGAATTCCGGCAAGAGCACGTTGTTCAATCGCCTCACCGGGCTGAAGCAGCGCATCGGCAACTATCCTGGCGTTACGGTAGAACGGCACACCGGCACCATGAAAGTCGATGACGTGTCGATCGAGTTGGTTGATCTTCCGGGCACACATTCCTTAAGCGCACATTCGACCGAAGAACATATCGCCGTTGACGTGATATTCGGACGCATGCCGGGTACCCGGAAGCCAGATGGAATTCTCGCCGTTCTCGATGCAACTAACTTGTACCAGGGCCTGTTCCTGGTGCAGCAGTTACTCGAGCTCAAGGTGCCGACAATTATCGCCTTGACTATGACAGATGCTGCGGAACGCAGTGGCATAAGCATCGACACGGCGCTACTTAGCCAGAAGCTGGGTGGTGCTCCTATTTTTCCTGTCGTGGCAACGACCGGAGCAGGGCTTGATCGCCTGCGACAGGCAATCGTGTCATTGCCAGATCTGCCGTTGCACGAGCGAGTCGTCGTCTGGCCCGAACTCGCCGGGGTCGCCAGCGAATTGGCGGCGGGGGCAAAGGAGCCAATCCGATTCGCAGAATTGGAGCGGCTGTTAATCGATGGTGCCACGCCAGCAAATAAAGAATTCCTCGACAAGCTCAGTGCAGACGCACAGGAGACGCTCGAGGCGATGCGCGATTCTTTGTTCGGTAGCGAACCGCCCATCGCGAGAGACGCACGAATTCGCTATGCCTGGGTTCGCGGGGTGCGCTCGGAAGTTCAGCGCTCGGCACCACCGTTCTATTCCTGGCGCACACGCGTCAAGGCGTTTCTGAATCAGCCGATTCCCGGCACGATCGGTCTGTTCCTCGTCATGGCGATTGTGTTTCAGGCGGTATTCGCCTGGGCAACACCGCTGATGGACCTGATCGACGGAGCGGCCGCTGCGCTCGGTGGCAGCGTTGTTCGCAGTTTCGGCGAAGGGGCTTTCTCAAGCCTGATCGCCGATGGTGTTATCGCCGGTGTCGGCAGTGTCGTGATCTTCCTGCCGCAAATACTGATCCTGTTCCTGTTCATCATTCTCCTGGAGGACTCGGGTTACCTGGCGCGCGCTGCATACCTGATGGACCGTGCGATGCGCTCGGTTGGTTTGTCCGGCCAGTCGATCATTCCGATGATCTCGAGCTTTGCCTGTGCCGTGCCCGGCATCATGGCAACCCGAGTCATTCCGAATCGACGCGATCGCATCGCAACCATCCTCGCGGCACCGTTCATGACCTGCTCGGCAAGACTGCCGGTCTACGCCCTGCTCATTTCCGCCTTCGTGCCGGCCCGACAGATTGGGTTCATGAACCTCCAGGGTCTCGTGTTGTTCGGCCTTTACCTGTTCGGCATAGTCGCTGGCATCCTCACTGCACTGCTGATTCGCCAAACGGCTTTGCGCGGGCCAAAACCGCCATTCGCCCTGATGCTGCCCGAGTTCCGGCGGCCGAATTTGCAGACCGTCCTTATTCAGCTGCTGGGTCGCGCAAAAGTCTTCCTGTACCGTGCAGGCACCGTGATTTTCGTCGTCGCAGTTCTTGTCTGGGCGCTGGCTTACTATCCCCGCTCGGAAGTGCTCGGACCCGAGGTCGAACGGCAGCGCACGGTTGCGGCCTACTCGCTGTCGGGCTCGGAACTCGCGGCTGAATACAAGCGTATCGATAACGTCGCCGCCGCCATGCAGCTGGAGCAAAGCTGGCTGGGCCGGGCGGGCCACTTCGTTGAGCCGGTCTTCGCGCCGCTCGGTTGGGACTGGCGCGTGTCATCGGCCGTGATCGCGGGCTTTCCGGCGCGGGAGGTTGTTATCGCCGTGTTGGGTACCGTCTACGCGGTTGGCGATGATGCGGATGAGGGCACCTTGTCGGGCCGACTGAAGGCGTCTACGTGGCCTGACGGCAGGCCCGTATTCACGTTGCCCATGGTCATCGGCCTGCTTATCTTCTACGCGTGTTGCCTGCAATGCGCGGCAACACTCGCCGTCATCCGGCGAGAGACGAATTCCTGGCGATGGCCGATTTTTGCCTGGCTCTACATGACGTCGATCGGCTATTTCGGCGCGTTGCTGGCGTTTCAGTTGGGCACTGCCTAGAGGGCGCAAAGACGGCGTGCGGCTTCCTCTAACGTCGCATCGTCCTTCGCAAAGCAAAATCGAAGTCGCGTTCCCGTGAAGGGCGTATCGCAAAACACGGACAACGGTATCGATGCAACGCCAATCTCCTGAGTCCATCGTTTTGCGAGCGACAGATCATCCTCGTCGGTGATGTCGCCGTAATCGACAACCTGGAAGAAAGTGCTGTGCGCAGGCTCGATTCGAAGTTTCGATCCTTCGAGAAGTCGACAGAAGTGATTGCGCTTGAGTTCATAGAAGGCGGCCAGTTCGTTGCAGAATTCAGGTTCGCTGTGCAGGAAATCTGCGATGCCGTACTGCATCGGCGAGCTGACTGAGAAGACGTTGAACTGGTGGACCTTTCGAAACTCGGCGGACAAGGTAGCAGGCGCAGCACAATAGCCGAGCTTCCAGCCGGTCGCATGTAATGTCTTGCCGAACGAACTGATTACGAGCGTGCGCTCCCAAAGCTCGTCGTGGCTAAGCAGACTGTGATGAGCCTCGCCATCAAACACAATGTGTTCGTAGACTTCATCCGAGAGCAAAAGGCAGTCTGTATCCCGCAATAATTCGGCGAGACGATCGAGATCCTCCGAGGACAAGATAGCGCCAGTGGGGTTATGCGGGAAATTCATTACTATCAGCCGGGTCTTGGCGCTTAGCGTATCCGCGAGTCGCTGCCAATCAACGCAGAAGCTCTGCCCGTCATCCGCAATCGAAAGCGGCACGTGTCTTGTCACCCCACCGGCCAACGTGACCGCAGGCTCATAGGCATCGTAAGCGGGGTCCAGAACGATGACCTCATCCCCCGCATGAACAACGGCCTGGATAGCACTGAACAGACCTTCAGTCGCGCCGGCGCAGACGGTTATTTCAGTGTCGACATGCAGCGTTCTTCCCTGCAATCGAAGCGTCTTCTCGGCGATTGCAGTACGTAATGCCGGAATGCCTGTCATCGGTGCGTACTGGTTGGCACCATGCGTCAGGTGATAAATGATTCGGTCGGTGAGCGCCTCGGGCGGCTCGAAACTCGGAAACCCCTGCGCGAGATTGATGGCGCCCGAGTCGTTGGCAAGCTGGCCCATGACCGTGAAAATCGTTGTGCCGACATCGGGCAGCTTGCTGGACAGTTGGCAACTCATGGCCAAGGAGTCTATTCGATACGGATGCGCAAAGTCACATTGAAGCTGGGTGCATTGCCGCCGACCGAGGCGTTCATCGAGCCCGTCGGTGCAATTCGCAGCCCTGTCACGGCAGCATCGAAGCCGTCGGCATCGGGACCTGGAACGTAGGTGTACGGCGGCCCGCCGCCGGCCTGGTTGCTGAACGTCACGTCTGTTGCGAAACTGTAGGTAAGCCCACTTGGCGTCGGGCCGTCGGCAAACACGATCGGGTCGCCACCGCTGGTGTCGACAAACAATGCCGTCCCTGCCGACAATGGATCCGTGATCACCACCGAATCGGCATCGACCTGCCCGCTACCGCGGTTCTCGAGAGTAATGCGGTATTGAACATGCGCGCCGGGAATTGCATAAGGACTGGCACTGCCATTGATCGGATCCGACAAGGTCTGCGAGGTTTTGACCAGTTCCAGCGACGGAAAGGGCCTCTGCACAAAGCACACGTCATCGATATGCCAAAAGTCCCAGGCCGCGCCGGAGCCAAGGATCATCCGATATCGCAGTTGGAAGCCAGTGTGACGGCCGCCAGGAGGCAGGTTGTAGGTGCGTAAGTATGTCTGGCCGTTAGTGCCGCCGCCCGCAAAGGTCTCGAGTGCTATCCAGCTTCCGCCATTGTCCAGGTACTCCAGAACAAGGTCTTCGCCGGAATCGGGATCTTCACTGAACCCATCGTCACCGCGCCGAATCCACATCGTCAAATCCGAAAACGACGGGTCGCTGGTATCGATGGCATTTGACGTTACGGAAACGGCTCCGCCATTCAAGTACAAGGCGTTCGCTGGCGATGCCGACGTGGCACCGTTGATGCCCGCAAACCCGGTTGTCGAACTGACTGACCAGTTGCTTGAAAGGCCGTTTTCGAAATCGTCGCAGTTGCCGACGACGAGCACTGGTGGCGGGCCGAGTTCCGTGACGCGGACGTTATCAAAGTGCCAGTAGTCGTAGTCAAAACCGCTGCCGTTCGTCTGGCGCAATCGAATCGCCAGGTTGCTGTGCCTGGCATCGCTCGGCAGGAAAAACGAATCCAGGTAGACCTGACCCTTGATCCCGGAACCGTTGTAGCGTTTGAGCAATGCCCACGTGCTGTTCGATCGACGATATTCGAGCAGCAGGTCTTCGTTGTTGTCAGTGTCTTCGCTGAAGGTGTCCGAGCCTCGACGGACCCAGAGTTCCAGCCGCGCTTCCGCCACGGCGGCGTTGAACGACGGACTGGTGACGGTGACGGCCTGGTTGCTCGTGTAGGCGCCGAAAATTCCCGATCCGGCGTAGCCTAAGTTGTTTCTTACGCCCGATACGGACGTGTTGGTCGATGACCAGCTGGCGAGAGTGCCATCCTCGAAATCATCGCTGAACAAGGTATCGCCCGGGGCTGCCATAAGCAGCCCCGGCAGCAAAAGAAGTGCTGCCAGAAGCAGCCCCGGCAGCAACAGATGTGCCGCCAGCGTTAGCCTGAGTAACTGATTTTTTATGGCATCCGGCATTCATTGCCTGCCTGCGAATTCAAATGACCTATTTGACTAAATTCTAGTCGGGATCGGCGTCGCAACGACACCACACAGGTCACAAACGGCGAAATTCGCTGCTAGCGCTGATACTTGGCGCAAGGAGCGCCCTACTTGATCTCCTCGGCTAGCGGCGCGCGAGCAGTGCGGCGCGAAGTCTGAGCTGCTCGTTCTTCCAGACGTTGGTCTTGGCTAAATAGTCGGAAGCGGATTTCGCACGTTGCATTCCAAGCGTCCCTTACGTCTATCCTAGCCCGGGTCCGACTCCGCGCCGGCCACCGTCCTCAACAAGCCACGAAAAGCCTGTCGGGCCGAGCTCTTGTCCTGCACAACCTGGAGTACTTCCCGGGCAATCGGCATGTCCACGCCATACTCCTCGGCCAGCGCCACGACGGCCGGTGCGCTTTTGACCCCTTCGGCGACCATGAACATCTCGTCAATTACTTCCTTGATGGTCCGACCCTTTCCGAGCTCATAGCCAACGGTGCGATTTCTGCTTTGCGGGCTTGTACAGGTCGCAATCAGGTCTCCGGTGCCGGCGAGCCCTGCGAATGTCTGCGGTTCGCCTCCCATGGCGACACCAAGGCGAGTAATCTCCGCGAGACCGCGCGTAATGACGGCCGAACGCGTGTTTTCCCCCGCGCCTTGCCCATCGCCCATGCCGGTGGCGATCGCGATGATGTTTTTTAGAACGCCGCCGAGCTCGCAACCAATAACATCGTGATTCGTATAAACACGAAACAGGCCGCTTTGAAACAGCTTCTGAAGTTCTTTGACGATGACCTCGTCATCCATCGCGATGACGCTGGCGGCGGCGTAGCCCGACATAATTTCCCTGGCCAGGTTAGGCCCGGTCAGGACACCGGCGGGATGCCCTGGAAGAACTTCGTTGACCAGCTCGGTCATGCGTTTGCGAGTGCTGAGTTCCAGGCCTTTACTAAGGCTGATAACGGGCACCCAGGGCCTGATATGCGGTTTGATTTGTTCGAGCACGCCCCGGAACGACTGCGATGGGATGCCCATTACGATTACGTCCATACCCGCCACGGCTTCTTCAATGTCAGCTGTTGCACGCACGTTTGCTGGAAGCACCGCATCGGGCAGGTACCTGGCATTGCTGTGTTTCGTATTGATTTCGTCTACGGTTCCCTGATCCCTGGCCCACATCGTTACCGGTGTGTTTTTCGCGATTAGTGCGGCCACGGTTGTTCCCCAGGATCCTCCCCCGAGCAGTCCAGCGTTCAGATTCATAATGATCCCCCGATTCTTAGTGTGTGCCTGATCGTCATATCGCTGTAAAAACGCCCAAGACGGCCAAGCCTCCGTGCTCATCGAAGACTCTATCGTACAGGCTTGCG
>CAYTTZ010000147.1:0-7807 GCA_964440945.1 uncultured Woeseiaceae bacterium | reverse complement strand
CTCGCGCCTCGATTGGCGCTTTTTCAGGCACTACAGGGCATGCTCAAATAGTGTTGACAGGCCCTGGTTAGAGTGCCGAATGCGCTCACGGTTCAACCAATTCGCGCACTGCCCCAATAGTTGTAGCTCAACGCTCTCGCGCCGGGTATGTACATGCGATTGTCATCCTCAATCACAAAGCCTGCTGCGTACAAGAGTCCCGGTATATCGCGGTGCATGTTGCAGCCACCGGAAAACCTCTTCCAGATTGGATTTAATCGCTCCTGCCACCTGTGTACATTTTCGTCCGGCGCCTTGCCATGCTCACAAAACAGGAGCCGCCCCTGCGGCCTCAATACGCGGCGCAGCCCTGCGAGCGCTTTCTCCGGTTCGGGAATAGTGCATAGCGTATAAGTAATAAGAACCGTATCGACGCTGTCATCGTCCAAAGGTACTTCCTCGCAGGGAAGGCCGATAAATTCAACATCGAGGCCGGCCTCACTGACAGCGTCTCGCGCAAGGCGCTGCATACCCTCCGACGGCTCGAGGCCCCAGATACGCCGGACCTTGTCTCGATCGTAGTGCGGAAGATTAAGGCCGCTCCCAAAGCCGACTTCCAGTACATCGCCGGCTGCAAGCGGTACGATTTTCTCACGTTGCTTGCGCGTTGGCTTGCTGCTACAGGCCAGGTTGACGAGATGGGGCAGGAGGCGATCTTCGTACCAGGTCAATTGACAAGCTCACTGATTCTCACAAGCTCAATGCCTTGCTCGCTCAGCTTTGGCAGCTCTTCTTCCAGGAAGGTCAGCGTGGTTTCGTAAGGGTGCCCGATCGCTACGACAAAGCCGCGCTTTCTTGCCAGCACCTTCATGCGCTCGAATTGCAGTTGCACGGTTTCCGGCGACGGATCCGGATCGAGAAAAACATCGCGCCGCAATGCGCTGACGCCCGCCTCTGTCGCCATCTGCAGCGCGACACTGTGCGCCGTGGTGTAGCTATCGATAAAGAACAGATCGTTTCGCGCCCGGATCTCTTCCATCAACCATTGCATGTGGCCCGGGTGGCGTGTCAGCAGGCTGCCTCGGTGGCCGTTGACCCCAACGACATGGGGCACGGAACGGAGCGCCGCTGCAAACGTTTTTGCCAGCAGTTCGCGACTCATATCCAGGTCGATCCCGATGGGCTCTTTGTACTTGTCGTCGGCATTTGCCTGCAGCGGCAGGTGGAGCAAAACCTCCTTGCCGTTGTCATGTGCCCACCTGGCCAGCGTTGCCGCACGCGGCGTACCTGGCAATACCGCGAAAGCGACGTGGCCGGGCAGCGCAATCGCGCGCCGGCCGGCGTCGAGCCGGTAACCGAGATCGTCGATAATGATGGCAACCCGCGCTGGCCCTGCGTGGACGTTGAACGAAGCGGCGAGCAGAACTATCGCCGACAGGCAGGCTCTCATCGAGCTCATTGGGCGTTGCTGTGCATCACCGAACGAGGGTTCAGATATTCGATGGCCTCGGCCAGCTGAGCGTCGGCCTCCCGATCGAGAACGCCGGCCAGCGTGAGGTCCGGAAAGCCCGGCGTGTCCTCGACAAACAGGTCCGGCTCTATACCGACATCGTGGATCGAATCACCGGACGGCGTGTAATACCGCGACGTCGTTAACTTGATCGCGCGGCCCTTCGATAGCGGCATGACCGTTTGTACCAGCCCTTTACCGAAAGTCGGCGTGCCAATAACTAATGCACGCTCATGATCCTGCAGCGCACCCGCCACAATCTCAGACGCGGAGGCCGAGCCACCGTTGACCAGCACGACCATGTTCGCGCCATCGAGGATGTCGCCGTGATGCGCCGCGCGCGAAAAGCGCGACTCATCCGTCCTGCCTTCGGCAGTAACAATCAGGCCATCGTCAAGAAACAGGTCGGACACATCGACCGCCGCATCGAGCACGCCGCCGGGATTGTTGCGCAGGTCGAGCACCAGGCCGTCCAGCATGCCGGCAGCCGTTTCCTGAAGATCATCCACGGCCCGGCCCAGCTCCTGGGCGGTATTGTCGCTGAACTGGCTGACCCGGACGTACGCAAAGGAAGGCCCAAGAAGCTCTTTATGTATGCTCGCCACACGAATTGTCTGCCGGCGCATTTCATGATCGATCGCAACATCCTCGTGCAGCACCGTCACTGTAACCTTGGTACCAGAGTGGCCGCGCAGCCGTCCGACGGTCTGTTGCAGATCTTTCGTGTCAATCTCGACGCCGTCGACGGCGATTATCTGGTCGCCGGCCTTTATCCCGGAGCGCGCTGCCGGCGAGCCGGCTATCGGCGTGATGACGTGCAGCACACCATCAACCTCGTCAACCTCGACGCCGATGCCGGTGTAGCTGCCCGAGGTGCTGACGCGAATGTCGCGATACTCGCTGGCGTCCAGGTACTGCGAGTGAGCGTCGAGGTCGCTGACCATGCCGCGGATCGCGCTCTCAAGTAAGACCGCGTCGTCGACGGGCTCAACATAATCCTGCTTTACGCGCTCCAGCACTTCGGCAAACAGGCGTGCCTGCTCCCAGGCGAGCGCCTCCCTGTCCGGCGCCTTGCGCCAGTCCATCAGGCCACCGCCCACGGACAGGCCGATGCCCAGCACCAGGCCTATAACCACAACCAGCAGTGCGCGAACTTTCAACGACATACGTTCTTCCGTGCGCCGACACGACTCTCGTTCGGCAGAGCGCTCGACCTTAGCACAGCGAAATAGGCGGGGCAGCTGTCCTCCAGCGCGCCCGGGGCATCAGCCTCCGGGCCGGCGTGTAATCCACGTGCGCGGATTGACGGGTCGCGTGCCACTGCGGAGCTCAAAGTAGAGCCCAGCCTCGGATTGTCCTCCACTATCGCCCACGGTTGCTATGACGTCGCCCGGCGCAACCCAGTCACCGGCCTTCTTCAGGATGGTTTCGTTGTAGCCGTATAGCGTCATGTAACCCTCGCCGTGATCGACGATCACCAGCAGACCCATGCCAGCCAGCCAGTCCGCAAAGGCGACTCGACCATGGTAGACCGCCCTGACCTCCGTTCCCTGCGGCGTCTCCAAAACGACACCGTTCCATTTCATCGTGCTGCCGCCACGCGGCTGACCGAAGTCGTGCAGCAGCGCACCGGCAACCGGCCAGGTCAGCTTGCCCTTGTGTTCGCTGAAGGGCTCTTCCGATCTGATCGGATAGTCCGACAGGATGCTGGTGAGCTCGGCGATCAGGCGCGTCAGGTCTTTCTCCTGTGCAGCGAGTCGCTCGACCTCAACGCCTTCACGCTTGATCCTGTCGCGCAGCGACACGAGCAGCGCGGAGCGCTCTTCCTGGGATTGGTTCAGGCGCGTCAGTACCGCGTAGCGCGACCGCGAAAGTTCGGCCAGTCGCGCCTCCTCTGCTGCTATCTGGCCACGCAGCGCGTCAAGCTCGCGGATCTCCGCGATAACCGCTTCTATGTTTTCCGCACGGTAATCGTTCAGGTAATTGTAATAGGCCATCAGCCGACCCAGCGTCGCCGGGTCTCGCTGGTTGAGAAGCAGCCTTATCTTCTCGTGGCTGCCGCTCAGGTACGCCGAGCGCACCTGTGCCGACAGTGCCGCAGACTCGTCGTCAAGGTGCGCCTCCCGCTCTGCCAGCGTGGCGTCCAGCTGATTCTTCCTGTTGGTGGTACGGCGCTGCTCTTTTTCGATGTCCGCTATTCGCATCCGCTGCTCGGCGATGGCGACCTCGAGCTCCTGCAGCTCGCCGACCAGCCGGTCCCGCTCCTCGGCCGCCTCATCCATGCTTTGCTTGAGCGCACTGATTCGCTCGCGAACGCCCTCGAGCTCCTGCTCTTTGGTCTTGCCCAGCTCACTGTTCGGGTCCTGAGCCTGCCCCGTCGCAGCGGCGGCGGACAGCAGGGCTGAGATAATGAGGGTAATTCGCCAGTTCATGGTCGCGAGTGTAGTGGCTCAAGGCTATTCCCGCCCGCGAATACGCGTATAATCCGTTTTTTGGTCTCGTCATGGCGCGACAGTCAGCGCCAAAATTATTGATTCATGGACAAATTTCTCGAATTCGCAAGCAGCCACGTGTTGCTTACGTCCGCGCTGCTGATCAGCTTTTTCGTGCTCGTATTTTCCGAGTTGCGCCGCAAGGCCAGCGGACTCGTAAACGTGGAGGCAGGCGACGCTGTCAAGTTGATTAATAACGACGCCGTGGTCATCGACATCCGCAGCGCAGACGCTTTCTCCCGGGGGCACATCGTCAACGCGCGAAACATCCCGCAAGACGAACTGGACGCGAAGCTCGACCAGCTGCAAGAGTACAAGGCAACGTCGATCATCGCCGTCTGTGATGCCGGCGTTACAACAACGAGCGTCGTTAACAAGCTGCGAGCCAAAGGCTTCGAGAGCGTGTTCGGTCTGAAAGGCGGCATGTCCGGCTGGGGTCAGGCCGGGCTGCCGGTAGTGACGGGCAAGAAGACGCGCAGCAAATCGGCGAAGAAAAAAAAACACGCCTGAGGCTCGTTGCATGAAAGCTGTGACCCTTTACGGTAATACGATGTGTCCCTACTGTGGCGCTGCACGGATGCTGCTGACAAAGAAGGGGGTTCCGTTTGCGAATGTCGACGTTGGCAGCGACCCGGCCTTGCGCTCCGAAATGGAAGAACGAAGCGGCAACTCGACGGTGCCGCAGATATTTGTTGCGGACACACCAATAGGTGGTTTTGATGAACTCTACGCTCTCGACAAGAGCGGAGAGCTGGACAAGATTCTCGCCGCCTGAACCGGCGGTTTCAGATCAGACAACAGGAAGCAAAATGGCAGACAACGAAAACGCCGCTGAGAAGCGCTTATCGATCACGAAAATCTATCTGAAGGACACGTCGTTCGAGTCTCCCCAGTCCCCGGGCATTTTTCGTCAGGGCGAGTGGAAACCACAGACGAACCTGAACCTTCGCAGCGCGCATCACCCGGCTGACGGAGACCATCACGAAATCGTGCTTACGATTACGATCGAGGCCAAGGAAGACGACAAGACCTGTTTCCTCATCGAGCTGCAGCAGGCTGGCCTGTTCGAAATCTCAGGTTACGAAGGCGCAGAGCTGGAGGCGATTGTCGGCAGCTTCTGCCCGAACATCCTGTTCCCTTATGCCCGCGAGTCGATTGCAGCGCTGGTGCAGAAAGGGGGCTTCCCGGAATTCGTTTTACAGCCCATCAATTTTGATGCGCTTTACATGCAGTCGAAACAGCAGCAGATGGCAGCGACTGCCGGCGACGGCGAGACACACTGATCAAGAGCGACGCACCAAGAACGGTCGCGGTCATCGGCGCAGGTTCCTGGGGAACGGCGCTGGCGCTGCAGCTTGCCCGCGGCGGCTGCGAGGTAAGGCTGGGGGGCCTGTTCGAGCTCGACGAACTCGAAGCCATGGTGGCCCGCCGCGAGAACACTCGCTATCTTCCGGGCGCCCGTTTTCCGCCCAGCCTCGTCGCCTGCCCGGCACTGGAGGACTGCCTCAATGGCGCGCGCGACATCCTGGTTGCGGTTCCCAGCCACGGGCTGCGCGACACCCTGGCGACCATCAAGCCACTGCTGCAACCGGACTCGCGTGTGTGCTGGGCGACCAAGGGTTTCGAGTTGAGTACGGGAAAGCTCCCGCACCAGGTCGCTGCCGAAGTGCTTGGTGCGGACCGCCCGACGGCGGTGCTTTCAGGGCCAACGTTTGCCAAGGAGGTTGGCGACGGCCTGCCCACCGCGATGACGATAGCCTCGAAAGACAATGACTTTGCCGAGGCGCTCGCCACTGAGTTGTCCAGCGACAATTTCCGCGCTTACACCACCGACGACATCATTGGCGTCGAGGTCGGTGGAGCCGTCAAGAACGTACTCGCGATCGCGGCCGGCATGTCGGACGGCCTGGGCTTCGGGGCCAACACGCGCATCGCCCTGATCAACCGGGGGCTGGTCGAGCTCATGCGACTCGGCGTCGCATTGGGTGCGAACAAGGAGACCTTCATGGGTCTGGCGGGCATGGGCGACCTGGTGCTGACCTGTACCGACAACCTGTCCCGTAATCGCCGCATGGGGCTCGCGCTTGCGAGCGGCATGACGATCGATGAGGCACAAAAAGAAATCCAGCAGGTCGTGGAGGGTGTTCTTGCGGCTCGCGCCGTCAAGGAGGTTGCCGACAAATACGATATCGACATGCCTATTTGTCAGCAGGTCTACGGCATCCTGTACGAAGGCACGGCGCCGCGCGAGGCGGTGGAGACCCTGATGCGTCGCAAACTAAAGTCCGAAAAAGAGCAGGAATAGATTGCGGCTTACGAAGCTTCATAGAGGGCTGACCGGGCTGCTTTTGGTTGCTATTTGCTGCAACGCCAATGCGCAACGATCGTACGACGTAAACATATTAGCCGAAACTTTCGGCTTCGATGAAGCTACGAAAAAGTCAGTCGCGCTTGGCGATTTCAAGCAAGGCTGTCCGGCCCGCGACTGTATCCCGTCTATTGATAACCCGAAGTTCGTCAGCGCAGATGACGCGACTCACGTAACGGCTGATTCGGTTGTTCTCGCAATCGCCTACAACGGAGAGTATCGGGCCTATCCGGCACGCATCCTCGACCATCACGAAATCGTCAACGACACGATTGCCGGTACGCCGATCGCCGTCACGTGGTGCCCGCTTTGCGGCTCGGCCGTCGGCGTCCATCGTGAGATTGCCGGAGAAGTCACCGAATTTGGCGTTTCCGGTGTCCTTTATAACAGCGACCTCGTCCTGTATGACCGGACCACCGAAACCCTTTGGGACCAGATCGAGGCAAAAGGCATCGTCGGGCCGCTGACCGGCGAGGCGCTGCGGCTGGTCCCGATAACAATGACCAAATGGTCAAAGTGGCGTGCCGCTCATCCCGAGACATTGGTCTTGTCTACGGAAACCGGTTTCGAAAAAGACTACTCGTCCGACCATTTCGCGAAATATCGCGACACAACAGACTTATGGTTCCCGGTCGCGCGAAGCGACGATCGTGTGCATGCCAAGACGGTTGTTTACGGTTTCGATTTTGACGCGCATTCCGTCGCTTACGCACATGAACTGTTGGCAGAGCACGGCACCTATCGGCATGAGCTGGCCGGTCAACAGGTCGCGGTGACACTGCAAAAAGATGGCTCGGTGACGATGGATATGTCTGGGGAAAAATATGAGCCAGTCCGCGTATACTGGTTCGCCTGGTTCACATTTCACCCGAAGACCGACCTTATTCACTAGGTTCCCGGTTCTTGAGGTTGGCAATCCGCGCTTTAGCTACGGCGCTTAGCGACAGCACTACAATAAAAAAAATTAGGGGAACACTCATGGACCGACGCAGATTCTGCAAGACAACGCTTGCCGCCGGCATGGCCGCTGCATACCCACTTCTCGCCGCATGCGAGAAAAAAGGTGCCGTCGCAACTCACGCCAACACCAGCATTCGCGGTATATCCCTCGACGGCGCCGAAATCGAACTCGAAAAAGTGGCTATCAAGGAGTTGGGCGACGCCATGACCGGCCCGGTGATGCTATCGGGGCATCCAGACTACGACGGCGCCAGGTCAATCTGGAACGGCATGCACGACAAGCGGCCCGCACTGATCGCCCGCTGTTTGAACAGCCAGGATGTGTCTCATGCGGTGGCCTTCGCGCGCGAACGGGAGTTGTTGGTTGCCGTTCGGGGCGGCGGCCATAGCTGGCCGGGCAAATCAATTTGTAACGACGGGCTGATGATCGATCTCTCGCAACTCACCGACGTCAGCGTTGATGCCGAAACGCAGCGCGCATTCGCCGGTGGCGGCGCG
>CAYTTZ010000146.1:0-7973 GCA_964440945.1 uncultured Woeseiaceae bacterium | reverse complement strand
TCCAACCCGCGTTCAGAAACAATCCGCCCCCCCCAAATCTTGTCGAAGAGCTCCTGGCGTGTGAGCAAACGGTCGCGATTTTCGATCAAACAGGCAATTAAATCAAATACCAACGGTTCAACGGAGACGATCTTTCCGCTGTCCGTCAAAACAAAATTGGCAGGGTCAATTTCAATAGTACCCAGTCGGTAAAACATCAATTTTCCGTCCTGACCGGCCGATGCAGCACCCGCACCAGCAACGAGCTCTCGGCGTCACGTCATTATGAACCCTATTTCCTCAAAAAACGCAAAATCGTTACGAAATGGTTACAAGTTCGTCATGTTTTTCTTCTTTGTTTGCAGATACTTACAAACAGTGGTTAGCAGGATTCGAAGTTCACTCAAACGAGGAGGTAGGTCATGAAGTATTTCATTTCAAATTCCGCAGTCGTGCTGTTCTGCGCCTTTCTTTGCGCCTCAGTCGCCACCGCTGACGACCATCGCAACTGCCACTTCGCCTTTGGCAATGGCGTGACCGAACAGGACGCGACTCAACCGGGTAGCCCAAACATAGGGCCGATTCGGCTGCGTATTGGTCCGATTCTTCTGGACGGTAAGGTCGATGCACTCACCACCGAAGGATTTAATGTGTTGGGCTTCAATCCTGCCACGAAGGAAGTGCGCCTTACGGGATTGACAAAGGCCACGTGGGACTTCGGTCCTGCTCTCGGCAAGTTTCACACGTGGGAGGTTGGCACAGCCAGACCCTTAGGACTACCGCCGGAAACGTCGATACTCCATGGCAGCATCAGAACCGCGCCGCAGCGTGATGTTGCTCCTGGAGGACCACCGATGGTCTGGGGCGAACTCTTTTTCGCCCATACCGATGCGACCCTGACAGGGATTGGTTGGAATCGTTTCAGAGTGTTCAACCAGGACGGTGATCTGGTCAACGAGTTCACGTATTTCGTCTGGGGTCAGATTTGCGGTGTGGACCTGAAAGGTATTCGGAAGGCACAACGCAACTAACGACGGTCGCACGCGCTCGGGCATACGACACGTAACGACTCGTTTGCCCGAGGCTGTAATCAGGTGCTAAACGGCCTCGATAACAACCGGCCGCTTCGGGTCAGCAGCAGCCGTTCAATTGTTTATCACATGGGCGGCTGCTTTCGGCTGTGACTTCAACCGGTCAATGCAACATCTAAACTCTCACTATCAGGTTAGAGTCGCCCCTGTCTGGCCGCCAGATTTTCTGGCTCACCGTCACCTACTCGGTGTCGAGCTGCAGCGCGCGTGCGATGCCGGCTACCGTCAGTGGATGGTAGCCGATGCGTGCGCGCGCAAAAATCTGCTGCGCCAATTCAAGGTCCGAGCCATTGTTGGCGAGCGCCATGTAAATCGGGTAGATCAGTCGCCCGCGGCCATAGCGATTCAGGTATTGCTGCATCGGCTCATAGGCGTCAGTGTAACGACGTCGGGCCACCTGTATAAACCAGCTCCGTCCGATTTCGGCGTTACTCGTGTTACTAAAACCAAGACTCTCATCGAGTACGACTAGCCGCTCGCTGGCAATGTCATCCGGCAGGCTATTGATGAAATGAACGGATGCCTGCGCGGACCAGTTGTCGATCGGAATCTCCGCGACGTCGACGTCACCATCCGCCCACGCACGCGCCATTGCCTCTGCAGCATTCAACGTTGCAGAACTCGGCAGCGGCGCGTTCGCCGGAAGGCCGGGTTTATAAAGCCACTCCTCGGCATCCGCGCGACTGACCTTGCTCGATTCTGTCTGCAGCAGGTTCTGATCGAGATAATCGAGGAAACGTGCCGTAGTTATCGTCTGAAACGCGAACTCATCGAAGTAGGACGACAGGAACGCATCGAACGCCTTTCGGCCATACGCGTTCTCAAGAAATTGCAGGAACAGCTCGCCCTTGGTGTAGTGGATAGTGCCCTGAAAACTGTCGGCATCACCGCCGTCCAGTCGCGGTGCCAGCGCCTGCATGTCGAGGGGTACCCGCTGCAGGTCGACGAGCAGTTCCTCGTAAGAGAGAACGCGGGCTTCGTCCACACGGTTCTTATCGTAAATTACCTCCATCAGTCGTGACTCGAGGTAACTCGTCATACCCTCATTCAGCCAGCCGTCCTGCCAGGTCGCGTTAGTGACCAGGTTGCCAGACCAGGAGTGTGCGAGCTCGTGTGCAATCACCGACACGAGGCTGCGGTCTCCTGCCAGCAGGCTCGGCGTAATGAACGACAGACGCGGATTCTCCATGCCGCCGTAAGGGAAGCTCGGCGGTAGAACAAGCAAGTCATAGCGGCCCCACTCGTAAGCGCCGAAGAGAGCCTCGGCCTGTTCGAGCATTTCCTGCGTATCAGCAAATTCGAACACAGATGCTTCCAGGAGTTCAGGCTCGGCGTAGACGCCGGTCTGCTCACCCAGCGGGGCAAAGAAGATATTGCCGACGGCAATGGCCATCAGGTACGAAGGAATCGGCTGCGGCATTGCGAATAGATACTTGCCGCTGCGCGGTGTCAGGGGGTCGTTGTTCGCGCTCATCACTGCGAGTAGCTCGGGAGGCGTCCGGATGGTCGCCTCATAGGTAACTCGAACGGCCGGCGTATCCTGTAGCGGAATCCAGCTGCGCGCGTGGATCGCCTGGGATTGCGAAAACATCAAGGGGTGTTTGCCGCCTGCAGTCAGCTTGGCGGGCAGCCACTGCAACGCTGTCGAGGCCGGGCTCGTGGCGTAGTCAATCTTGAGCCGGAATTCCTGTGCGGACGAGGCGGCGGACGGCACGCTTATGATCAAGGGTGTTCCCATGATCGCGTCGCTCTCTCCGAAGCGATACGGTGCCGCAATCGCTTCGCCGTCAGCCAGCAACACTTGCGCGCCGCTGACAGCAAGATCGCGCGTGTCTAAAACTATCTCCGTCGCTGTCGGGTCGACCCTGCGCATCGTATGCATGACGCTGCCCGTAAGCTGCTCAGCGTCAAAGTCGACACGCAGGTCCAGGGCAAGGTGCTCGGTTACGAACTCGCCCGTGTTGGCGAATGTGAAATAGTCCCGGGCCGGGTCGTATGAATCTGCCTCAGGCGCTTTTTCGGCGCACGCGGAGGTCAACAAAGCGGCTATCGCTATCACGCATAGTCTTGCGGGCATAAGTAAAGTCTCGAACTCAACCACTGGATGGGCGCCGATTCTAATACAAGCGCATCCCGGACGGGCAGCGAATCGGACAGCGGTGTACACTCGCCGTGACTTTTTGTGAAAGGAACTACCATGGATCTTGGCGTCAGCGAACGCGTCCGGCCTTTGTTAGAAGCCGTCCGCGCTTTTATCACCGAGCGAGTGCTGCCGGTAGATGAGGAGTTTCTTGAAGAAGTCTCGAAAGGGGACCGATGGTCGCTTACCGACCGACAAAGCGAGATCATTGAAGGCCTCAAGTCTGCTGCTCGCGAAGAGGGACTCTGGAACTTCTGGCTGACTGACAGCGAGAGCGGCTTTGGGCTGAGTACCGTTGAGTACGCCTGGTTAGCCGAAGAAACTGGCCGTGCCCACCTTGCCGCCGAGGCGTTCAACTGCAGCGCCCCCGATACGGGCAACATGGAAGTAATTGAGCGCTATGGCACGGAAGAACAAAAGGAGCAATGGCTCAAGCCCCTGCTCAATGGCGAGATTCGGTCGGCCTACGCGATGACGGAACCGGACGTCGCATCATCGGATGCCACCAATATCTCGACCTCAGCCGTTCTCGACAACGGCGAGTGGCTCATCAACGGCGAAAAGACCTACATCTCAGGCGCGGGCGACAAACGCTGCAAGCTGCTGATTTGCATGGTCAAGACGAACCCGGAGAATGCCCGGCACTCGCAGCATTCGCAGATACTGGTACCCATTGATGCCCCAGGCGTCGAGATTGTCCGCGGCATGAATGTCTTCGCTATGGATGACGCGCCGCACGGGCATATGCATATACGCCTGAAGGACGTTCGCGTGCCGGAGGCAAGTATCATCCTCGGGCCGGGACGCGGTTTCGAGATCGCGCAGGGACGCCTTGGGCCGGGTCGTATTCACCACTGCATGCGGGCTGTCGGCATGGCAGAGCGCGCGCTGGACCTGATGTGCAAACGCGCCGTCTCGCGTACCGCATTCGGCAAGCCACTCGCCAAGCTTGGCGGCAATTATGACGTGATTGCAAAGGCGCGTATGAACATCGACATGGCGCGGCTGCTGACGCTGCAGACTTCGCACATCATCGATACGAAAGGCGTGCAGGAGGCGCAGGTCTGGATTTCGAAGATCAAGGCGACGGTTCCGGCTATCGCGATCGATATCATTGATGACGCGATTCAGCTGCACGGCGCTGCCGGTATATCGCAGGACTTTCCGCTAGCCGCCATGTACATGTCGGCGCGCACGTTGCGCTTCGCCGATGGGCCGGATGAGGTGCATCGCATGGTCGTCGCACGCAACGAATTGCGACCGTACTTACAGCGGGACTGACACCAGCCAGTGTGCGGCAAACTGAAGCTCATCGCTGCAGTCGCGGCGACCCTGTTTGCGTTCGCCGCGTTTGGTCATCCCGAAGATGAATTCTGTACGCCGGGCGAGGACGGTCTCGATCCGGCCCTCTGCGCCGCTTTGGCCGAGCTCAACAACGCAGAAGGCAAGGTCAGCCAGGCCGAGCTTAAACCACTGCTGGATGCGGCCGGTGAGCAGCGCGGCTTCTGGTCAACAGCGGGCTTGTATAGCACCATTGGCATCGGACACATCCTCCCGGATGGCAGCGATCACATCCTGTTCGTGCTCGCGATCTTCCTGGCCTCGACACGCCTGCGTGCACTTGTCATTCAGATCTCGGCCTTCACCGTGGCGCATACGGCAACGCTGGGGCTTGCCGCGAGCGGTCTCATCACGCCCGCCCCGTCGGTGGTCGAACCACTCATTGCATTGACCATCGCTTTCGTCGCCATCGAAAACCTGATTTTTAAGGACATGACGCGGTGGCGACCCGTCGTCGTGTTTGGATTTGGCCTTGTTCACGGGCTCGGTTTCGCAGGTTTCTTTGGCGAGCTGGGCCTGCCGCCCGGCCAGTTCTGGAGTGCGCTGATTGGCTTCAACATTGGTGTCGAAATCGGCCAGCTCTCGGTTATCGCAGTCGCCGCTTTGCTGGGCGTGATCCTAAGACGTAAATTGCACGACCTCGGGGGCGCCGGGCGTTACCGCCAGGCCGTGGCCCGGCCGGCCTCGCTTCTCATCGGCATCACCGGGCTGTGGTGGTTTGTTAGTCGAATAGCCGCATAAAGAAAGACGCCGGCGTATAGCCGGCGTCCAGTTTCGACTTGCCTTACGGCGACAGATCAGGTTTCGTCGCCCGCCTCCTCGACCGCGAAACCGCGGCCCTCCAGCAGCGGCTCGATGCTGGGATCCTGACCGCGGAAATTGCGATACAGCTCATCCGCTTCGCGAAGACCGCCCGCTTCGTAGACCCACTTCTTGAGGCGCGCCGCTGTCTCGGGATCGAAGATGTCTTCGGCCTGCTTGAAGGCAGCAAAGCCGTCGGCATCGAGAATCTCGGACCACAGGTAGGCGTAGTAGCCGGCCGAGTAACCGCCCGCAAATATGTGGCTGAAGTACTGCGAACGATAGCGAGGCTCGATCTCGTCAATCAGCCCGTATTCGGTCAACACCTTCGTCTCGAAGGCGCGCGCGTCCGTGATAGCCGCAGCCTCCTCGCGCGTCAGCATGTGCCAGCGCAAATCCAGCAGCGATGCTGCAATGTACTCGGTGGTTGCAAAGCCCTGGTTGAAATTCGAAGCGACGCGCATGCGCTCAACCAGCTCGACCGGGATAACGTCACCGGAACTGTAGTGCCGCGCATAAATCGCGAGCATCTCAGGCTCGGCTGTCCAGTGCTCGAGGATTTGTGCCGGGAACTCGGTGTAATCCCGTGGCCCGTCAACGCCGGAGAACATCGGATAGTCGATCTTCGTCATCAATCCGTGCAGTCCGTGGCCGAACTCGTGAAACAACGTCTCGACCTCGGAGAAGCGCATGAGCGTCGGCTGGCCTTGCGGCGGTTTCGACAGGTTGAGATTGTTGGTAATGATCGGTCGGATGTCATTGCCATCGATATTGGAAGCATCCCGGAAGGCACTCATCCAGGCGCCACCGCGCTTGGAGTCGCGCGCATACATATCGGCCATGAACAGCCCCAGGTGAATGCCATCCGCGTCCTTCACATCGTACGCCGTTACCACGGGGTTCCAGCCCTCAACATCGACAGGCTCGAAGGTCAGACCGAACAGCCTGTTCGCCATCTCAAACGCACCGCCTCGCACCTGCTCAAGATCGAAGTACGGCTTGGTCTCGTTTTCATCGAGATCGAAGCGCGCCTTGCGCACCTTCTCGGCCAGGTGCCACCAGTCGTGCGCCGCAAACGTGTACGAATCGCCGATCAAAGCCTGCATGTCCGCGCGCTCTTCCTTGGCTCGTTCCAGGCCCGGGCGCCACACCCGCAGCAGGAAGTCCTCGGCACCTTGCGGCGTTTTTGCCATACGGGTTTCGAGCTGGTAATGAGCATGCGATGCGTAACCCTTCAGGTCCGCGATCTCCGCCCGGAGCTGCGCGATCCTGATGGCTATCGGGCCGTTGTCGTGTGCGCCCTCGGAGGCGCGAAAACGATAGCCATTGAAAAGTTTCTCGCGCAGTTCGCGATTCTCCGACTGCGTCATGAACGTCTCGTAAGCCGAGCGGTTCAGGCCAACCACCCACGCGCCAGCCTCCTCGTCCCAGACCGACGCTTTAAAGTCATCGCTCAAACCGACAGCATCCGCTTCATCTTGCAGCTCGATCTTGAACGCCTTGGTTGCGGCAAGCAGGTTTTGCCCGAACTGCGTCGTCAGGGCGGAAATCTCGGCGTTAATATCGGCGACCCTGGCTTTCGTTTCAGGGTCGAGCGCCGCGCCCTGTCGTACGAACTGGCGATAACGCAGTTCCAGCAGGCGCGCGTCCTGCTCGTCGAGGCCCAGGCTGGGTGACTGCTCATAGAGCGTACGGATTCGATCGAACAACTCACCATTCAACATGATCGCATTGAATTCGCGCGTCAGCATCGGGTAGATCTTCGTTTCCAGCGCCCGTAGCTCGTCATTCATCTCGGTACTGGTAACGTTGCCGAATGTGGATGACACGCGGTCCAGCGTTTCGCCGGCGGTTTCAAGCGCAATGATGGTGTTCTCGAAGGTCGGCGCGTCCGGGTTTTCCACGATGGCCTGGATGTCAGCGCGCTGCTCCAGAATGCCTTTTTTGATGGCCGGCATGTAGTCGCCGTCTTTAATACCGGAGAAAGGCGGCACGCCGTAGGGTGTCGTCCATTCCTCCATGAACGGGTTGCCCTCGAGCTCCGCCGCAGTCACGGTAATTTCTTCATTCGTCGCCTGAGCCCCTGATGTCCCATCAACTGCGCGCTTCTCACCGCCACATGCACTGAGCATGAGAACCGAGATCGACAGCGTGACCAAAATACTGAGTTTCATCGCTTTTTCCTGTTTGCTTGTTGTCTTGCCATGCGCCTGCCGCAAGCGGCGGCGCCAGCCAAACCATCTATTCTACAGCGTCTCGATCTACGAAACCTAGCAGGCCGGCTTCTCGGTAAGCGCGTATGTAACTGCCGACACTTTCCGGTATAAAAGGCACACAACAAATCCGCATCAAAACGCCGCCCGGCTGCCGTCCAGCCGCCGGCAAGCCGCAGGGAATACTAAATGCCACAGGATTCTGCCCGACCGATCGACCCGGTAGCCGAGGATTTTGCCGGCGAGTCGTTCGCCAGAATGGCGAAACGCGCGTTTCACGCGACTCGCCCGAAATTTTTCCCGGCATCCGTTCTGCCGGTAGTGGCAGGTACAGCATGGGGCGTTTACGCCTCCGGCGGATTCGATATCTCGCTGTTCTTGCTGGCACTGCTGGCAACAGTCTGCGTG
>CAYTTZ010000145.1:0-8004 GCA_964440945.1 uncultured Woeseiaceae bacterium | reverse complement strand
TGAGGTGCGCCAGGGTAAGGGTAAGGGCAACGTTGAATACTGGGTGTGCCAGATTCAGCCAGGCCGCGTCCTGTATGAAATGGAAGGTGTGACGGAAGAGATCGCACGCGAAGCGTTCCGGCTGGCAGCTGCGAAACTGCCGTTCGGGACAACGTTTGTGACTCGGCAGGTGATGTGATGAATGCAACGGATCTCCGCAGTAAGTCTGCAGATGAGCTCAACGATGAGCTCGTTGCGCTCCGGCGTGAGCAGTTCAATCTGCGCATGCAACATGCAACCGGTGAACTCACACATAACCACGAGCACGGTCGCGTTAGAAAAGATATCGCTCGCGTTAAGACAGTTCTTAGTGAGCTGAAGCGTGCCGAGGGTGAAAAGAAATGAGTGAAGAGAAAAAAACACGACGTACTGTCGTTGGTCGTGTCGTAAGCAACAAAATGGACAAGACCGTATCGGTTGCCATTGAGCGTCTGATAAAGCACCCCGTGTACGGCAAGTACATTCGCCGTACCGGCAAAGTACTTGCTCATGACGCGGCGAATGAGTGCAAGGCCGGAGATCGCGTAGCGATTGCCGAGTGTCGCCCCATTTCGAAGAACAAGTCCTGGTCAGTCGTAAACGTCGTTGAACGTTCGGCAGGCAAGTAATAACTCTTAGGATTCAGTCATGATTCAGATGCAGACAGTTCTGGACGCCGCCGATAACTCGGGTGCTCGCCGCGTACAGTGCATCAAGGTGCTCGGAGGCTCGAAGCGCCGGTATGCCGGTGTTGGCGACGTGATCAAGGTCAGCGTCAAGGACGCGATTCCGCGCGGCAAGGTCAAGAAGGGCGAAGTTTATAACGCTGTTGTCGTGCGTACGCGAAAAGGCGTTCGTCGCAAGGACGGATCTTTGATTCGTTTTGACGGCAATGCGGCTGTGCTGTTGAACGCCCGCCTCGAGCCGATTGGCACGCGTATTTTTGGGCCGGTTACGCGCGAGCTGCGTACCAGTAAATTCATGAAGATTATTTCGCTGGCTCCCGAAGTTCTGTGAGAACTTCGGCTTTTGTGGACTAAGCAATGAACAAGATTAGAAAAGGCGATGAAGTCATTGTGACAGCCGGCAAGGATAAGGGCCGTCGCGGCACTGTTCTGCAGGTTTTCGATGATGAACGCATTCTGGTTGAAGGTGTAAACCTCGCCAAGAAACACATAAAGCCAAACCCGAACATCGGTGAGCTTGGTGGAATCAAGGATACGGCGATGCCGTTGGATCTATCGAACGTACTGGTCTTCAATCCGAAATCGAAGAAGGGCGAGCGCGTTGGTTTTCGCGTCGAGAAAGACGGCAAGAAAGTTCGCATCTTCAAAAGTGGAGACGTAGTCGACATTTGACTGTAGGAGCGGCTCTTGGCCGCGAATCGATGAGTCAAACGAAACAGAGATAAAGCAATGTCACGTTTACAGGAAAAATATCAGAAAGAGCTCGCTGGAGAAATTCAGAAGAAGCTCGGCCTGGGCAACCCGATGCAGGTGCCCCGCATCACCAAGATCACCCTGAATATGGGTGTCGGTGAGGCTGTTGCAGATAAGAAGATCATCGAAAACGCTCGTGGCGACATGGAGAAGATTGCCGGTCAGCGCCCCGTTACGACGATCTCGCGCAAATCGGTCGCTGGATTCAAGATCCGCGACGGTATGCCTATCGGCTGCAAGGTAACGCTGCGTCGCGAGCGCATGTACGAGTTTCTGGATCGCCTGGTTAATATCGCGATCCCTCGTATTCGTGACTTCCGAGGCCTGAACGCCAAGTCCTTCGACAAGCAGGGCAATTACAGCATGGGTGTGCAGGAGCAAATTATATTTCCGGAAATCAACTACGACGAAATTGACGAGCTGCGTGGGATGGACATTGTCATTACCACGACCGCAACGACACCGGCAGAGGGCCGGGCGCTGCTGGAAGCGTTTAATTTCCCGTTTAAGAAGTAGAGATAGTTTTACTGAGCGTGCTGCGTAGTGAGCACTCGCACCGACAGTTCCTGAAAAATTTGAAGACGAGCATTTTTTAACATGGCAAAAAAATCGATGATCATGCGTGAACTGAAGCGTACCAAGCTGGTTGCACGACACGGCGAGAAGCGCAAGGCGCTGAAGGCGATCGTTCGCAATATTCACAGCACGGACGAGCAGCGCGCTGAAGCGCAGGCGAAGTTGAACAGTCTGCCTCGTGACGGCAGTGCCACTCGCCAGCGGAATCGCTGTTCGATTACCGGTCGCCCACACGGTGTTTATCGCAAGTTTGGCCTTGGTCGTAACAAGTTACGCGAGGCTGCCATGAACGGCGAAATTCCTGGCCTCACCAAAGCCAGCTGGTAGGCGGAGACAGAATTATGAGTATGACCGATCCGATCGCAGACATGCTGACACGCATTCGCAATGGCCAGAAGGCTCGCAAGGTAGCGGTGTCCATGCCGGCGTCGACCGCAAAAGAGGCGGTTGCACGAGTATTGCAGGACGAGGGCTACATCGTTGGTTTTGCGACCGACGGCGAAGGCGTGAAGAAGGAGCTTACCGTTGAGTTGAAGTACTTCAACGGTGTGCCCGTCATTGAGAAGATCCAGCGCACGAGTCGTCCCGGTCTGCGCATCTATCGTGGCAAGGAAGACTTGCCGAAGGTGCTAGGCGGCCTTGGTGTTGCGATCGTATCGACGTCCGCGGGCGTGATGAGTGATCGGCAGGCGCGGGAAAAGGGCATTGGTGGTGAGGTTCTCTGCATCGTTTCGTGATGCGTGAGCCTTCAGGACAGAGAATTTAACTATGTCAAGAATTGCTAAAGAGCCGGTTGAGCTGCCAAAAGGCGTCGAGTTCAAGCAAAGTGGCAATATCGTCACGCTGAAAGGCGGTAAAGGCGAGTTGTCACTGGAGCTGAATTCCGAGGTGGAGCTCAAGCAGGAAGAGAATGTGCTGACGTTCGCGCCACGCTCAGGGTCGCGTTTTGCGTCGGCTGTGTCGGGCACGATGCGTTCGATCGTTGCCAATATGGCCAAGGGTGTGTCGGAGGGCTTCGAGCGCAAACTTGAGCTGGTTGGCGTTGGTTATCGCGCCCAGGCGCAAGGCAAGAAACTGAACCTCTCGCTGGGTTTTTCGCACCCGGTTGAGTACGCGGTGCCTGAGGGCATCACGGTAGAGACACCGAGCCAGACCGAGATACTGGTCAAAGGCGCTGACAAACAGAAGGTGGGTCAGGTTTGTGCAGAAATTCGACACTTTCGTCCGCCGGAGCCTTACAAGGGCAAGGGTGTGCGATACGCCGGTGAGCGCGTCATTTTGAAAGAAGCGAAGAAGAAATAACTAGGTGATATCAGCATGAAGTTGGATAAGAAACAGAATCGCTTGCGCCGTGCCCGTCGTGTACGTTGCAAGATTCGGGAACTCGAGGCTACTCGCCTGAGCGTTCACCGGACGCCTCGACATATCTACGCCCAGGTTATCGGCGGCGCGGATAACAACGTGCTTGCAGCTGCATCGACGCTCGAGGCCGAAGTGCGCAAAGGCATAAAGAATGGTGGCAATGTTGAAGCAGCAGCAATCGTCGGTGCGCGCATCGCTGAGAAGGCGAAAGCGGCTGGTATCGATACCGTTGCGTTCGATCGCTCCGGGTTTCGCTATCACGGTCGTGTGAAAGCACTGGCTGACGCGGCTCGCGAAGCGGGACTGAAGTTTTAATCGGTTATTAAAGGAACAAGACGGCCGGTGGCCGTCAGGACCAAAAAATTATGGCTAGAAACGAACATAACCAGTCGAACGACGACATGATCGAAAAGTTGGTGACCGTCAATCGCGTCGCCAAGGTTGTAAAAGGCGGCCGTCAGTTCGGCTTTACGGCGCTGACGGTTGTCGGCGACGGGCAGGGCAGGGTCGGATTCGGGTATGGCAAAGCGCGTGAAGTGCCGATTGCGATACAGAAGGCGATGCAGAGTGCTCGCAACAACATGATCGACATCAACCTGAATAACGACACACTGGTGTACGCTAAGAAGGGCCGTCATGGTGCTACGCTGGTCTACATGCAGCCGGCGTCTGAAGGTACTGGCGTCATCGCCGGCGGCGCCATGCGCGCTGTGTTCGAGGCGGCCGGTGTTCGTAACGTGCTTGCCAAAAGCTACGGCTCGCGCAATCCAATCAACGTTGTTCGCGCAACCATCCAGGGACTGTCGCAGATTCACTCGCCACAGGCCATTGCGGCAAAGCGCGGCAAGAAAGTTAAGGAAATCCTCGCCTGATCAGGGCTGGGAATAGTTACTTAAGAGTTATCAGAGACAAGATCATGGCGACGCCAAAACAATTGAAGGTCACGCTCGTTAAGAGCAGGTACGGGCGGCTGAAGAGTCACAAGGCCTGTGTTGCAGGCCTGGGTCTTCGCAAGATTCACCAGACCGTAACGGTCATCGATACCCCGGAGAACCGTGGCATGATCAATCGTGTCTCGTACCTCCTGTCGGTAGAGGAAGCCTGACATGCGCCTTAACGAAATTTCACCCGGCAAGGGTGCCAAGAAAGTTGGCAAGCGATTCGGTCGCGGACATTCCGCAGGCCAGGGCAAGACCAGTGGACGTGGCCACAAGGGGCAGCATGCGCGCTCCGGTGGTTATCACAAGGTTGGTTTCGAAGGCGGCCAGATGCCGCTGCAAAGACGCCTGCCGAAGGTCGGTTTCCGCTCGCGTATGGCACGCCTCACGGCGGAGCTGCGGTTGCATGAACTGGCGCTCCCGACGGCAGACGTCATCGATATGGACGTGCTGAAGAAAGCCAACCTCGTGCCGGCGTTTGTAACCAAGGTCAAGGTCATCAAGTCCGGTGAGATAACAAAAGCCGTCAAGCTCAAGGGTCTCGCGGTCACCAAGGGTGCGCGCGTCGAGATCGAGAAGGCCGGCGGCAGCATTGAAGCATAGGAAAGTATCGTAGTAGCGCGCTGCGGCACGCAACAGACGAACACAGGAAGAAAGTAACGTGGCAAAGAAGCCCCAACAAAGTCCGGCAGATCTTGCGAAGTCAGCGAGCAAGCTAGGTGAACTTCGTGTTCGCCTGCTGTTTCTCGTGGGCGCGCTGATCGTCTACCGCGTTGGCACCTATATACCGGTGCCCGGCGTGGACCCGGTTGCGTTGGCCGATTTCTTCGAGCAGCAATCGGGCAACCTGCTTGGCATGTTCAACATGTTCTCCGGCGGCGCGCTGTCGCGCTTCGGCATCTTCGCGCTCGGCATCGTTCCTTACATCTCATCGTCGATCATCATGCAGATGGCCAGTCATATCGTTCCCAGCCTGCAAGCGCTCAGGAAGGAAGGCGAGTCCGGCCGTCGTCAGATCGTGAAATACACGCGTTACGGCACCGTTGCGCTGGCTAGCTTCCAGTCGATCGCTGCCGCCTCCTGGCTCTCGAACCAGGTTGGACTGGTCGTTAATCCGGGTACGGCGTTTCTGATTACCGCGTGTATCACGCTGGTTACGGGCACCGTATTCCTGATGTGGCTCGGCGAGCAGATCACCGAGCGCGGTATCGGCAACGGTATCTCGATGATCATCCTGGCGGGCATTGTTGCCGGTTTGCCGTCCGCGATAGCGGGCACCGCTGAACTGGTCCGAAACGGTGAAATGAGCGCCATTACAGCGATCCTGATGCTGCTCGGTGGTGTCGCCGCGATTATTTTCGTCGTCTACATGGAGCGTGCGCAGCGCCGCATTACGGTCAACTATGCGCGCCGTCAGCAGGGCCGCAAGATGTTCCAGGCGCAGAGCACGCACCTGCCGTTCAAGATAAACATGTCTGGCGTAATCCCGCCGATCTTTGCTTCGAGCATCCTGATGTTCCCGGCTACGATCGCGCAGTTCTTTGGCCAGGCTGCAGATCCCAATGCGATCCAGCGTGCGCTGCAGACCGTAGGCGCGAACCTCGGTCCGGGCCAGCCGGTGTACGTGCTGCTGTACGGTGCAATGATTGTTTTCTTCTGCTTCTTCTACACGGCACTGATGTACAACTCGAAGGACACCGCCGATAACCTGAAGAAAGCGGGCGCGTTCCTGCCGGGCATACGCCCCGGGGCACACACGGCCGAGTACATCGACCGTGTCTTGACGAGATTGACGTTCTGGGGCTCGATCTATATCGCCGGCGTCTGTCTGTTGCCCGAATTGGTACGCATGTTCTACCCGGCCATGCCGTTTAGTTTCGGTGGCACGTCGCTGCTGATTCTGGTTGTGGTCACAATGGACTTTATGTCGCAAATGCAGGCGCATGCCATGAGTCACCAGTACGAGGGCATGATGCAGAAAGCCAACCTACGCAATTACGGCAGCGGTGGACAAGCACGCTGATTTAATCAGCGCTTAGGAGAGAGCTCATGAAAGTAAGAGCATCAGTCAAAAAGATATGTCGAAACTGCAAGATCATTCGTCGCAACGGTGTTGTTCGCGTGATTTGCACCGACGCACGACATAAGCAGCGTCAGGGTTAACACCCGCGTTTTTAAATGAGGAAACGTTAAGTGGCACGTATAGCAGGCATAAACATTCCGTTGAACAAGCACGTCGTGATTGGATTGACGTCTATCTTCGGTATTGGGAATTCGCGAGCGCAGCAGATCTGCGAAGCAGCAGGTGTTACACCGAGTTTGCAGGTCAAAGACCTGGCAGAGCCGGAGGTCGCAAAGCTCAGGACCGCGGTAGCAGTGTTTACGGTTGAAGGTGACCTGCGCCGCGAAACGTCAATGAATATCAAGCGTCTCATGGACCTCGGTTCTTACCGCGGTATCCGGCACAGACGTGGTTTGCCGCTGCGCGGCCAACGAACTCGTACGAACGCGCGCACCCGCAAGGGCCCGCGCCGTCCAATTAAACGATAGCAGGAGCGGCCCGTATAACTAGCACCGCGAACTAGAAAGATAGTTCAACGTACTACCAAGACGGTCGCCAACAAAAATATGGCTGAAGTAAAGAAGAAGAAGGTTAAAAAGCATGTGGTTGACGCAATTGCGCATATCCATGCTTCCTTCAACAATACGATCATCACGATAACCGATCGTCAGGGTAACGCCCTGTCGTGGGCCACTGCAGGTGGCTGTGGCTTTCGTGGTTCTCGTAAATCCACTCCCTTCGCAGCTCAGGTTGCTTCCGACAAAGCGGGCAAAGCTGCGCTCGAGTTTGGCGTGAAGAATGTGGATGTGCGGGTTCGTGGACCGGGTCCCGGTCGCGAGTCTGCAGTTCGTGCCCTGAATTCACTGGGTTTCCGTATCCAAAGTATTGAGGACGTTACCCCTATTCCTCATAACGGTTGTCGCCCGCCGAAAAAGCGTCGCGTGTAGAGACTGAATAATGGCAAGATATTTAGGACCAAAATGTAAACTGTCCCGCCGCGAAGGCACGGATCTGTTTTTGAAGAGTGGCATAAGGCCGCTGGAGTCGAAGTGCAAGCTCGACGTGCCGCCAGGTGGACCGACACAACGTCGTCCCCGAATGTCGGAATATGGCCTGCAGCTTCGTGAGAAGCAGAAGCTGCGTCGTATGTACGGCGTGCTTGAACGGCAGTTCCGCAATTACTACAAGCGTGCTGCACAGTTGAAGGGCTCAACCGGTGAGAACCTGCTGCGCTTCCTCGAAGGCCGTCTGGATAACACCGTTTATCGGATGGGCTTTGCTTCAACACGGGCGGAAGCACGACAGTTGGTAAGCCACAAGAGCGTCGAAGTTAACGGCAAGGTCGTCAACATTCCTTCGGCTCAGCTCAAGGCTGGAGATGCCATAACCATACGTGAGAAGGCGAAGAAGCAACTTCGCATTCAGAGCGCAATTGAAATAGCGAGCCAGGTCGGCCTTCCCGAATGGGTTGAAGTCGACGCCACGAAGATGGCGGGCGTATTGAAGTCGTTACCGGACCGAGAAGATATTCTCCCCGATATCAACGAAAACCTAGTCGTCGAGCTGTACTCGAAGTAGTCAGGAGGGTTATTACCCATGCAGGAATCAG